>NC_015740.1:3915976-4231953 GCF_000219605.1 Stutzerimonas stutzeri | reverse complement strand
AGCACATCGGCCAGGCTCAGGCCACTTGGGCGGTTGACGATAAGCCCCATGGCGCCTTCCGGGCCGTGCTCGATCAGGTAGATCAGCGTCTGGGCAAAGTTCGGATCGGCCATCTGCGGCATGGCGATCAGAAAGTGATGCTTGAGGTAGCTGGGCGCGGTGCTTTTCATGCGCGTTAGCTTAAGCGTTGCACCGCATTCCGGCTACAGCTGCGACCGTTGGTCCCGCGTGCGTCTCAGCGGCTGGACAGCCGGTCACCGCGTTCGAAGCGCCAGGTGCGGATGATCTCGACCTGATCGTACTTCTGCGCCAGTTCGCCGGTGAAGGGGGCGAACGGCGCGGCCAGGCGAACGATGCGCAGTGCGGCATCATCGAGCACCGGCTGGCCGGACGACTCGATCACGCGCAGTTCCTGCACGGTGCCGTCGCGGTTGATGGTGACGAGCATGCGCAGGCTGCCGTAGATCTGCTGGCGGCGGGCTTCGTCGGGGTAGTTGAGGTTGCCGATGCGCTCGACTTTCTTGCGCCATTCGTCGCGATACCAGGCGCTGATGTCACGCATCGTGGCCGCGCTGTTCTGTCGGCTGACCCGCGGTCGTTTGGCGTAGCGCTCGACGTCCTTCGCCAGTTCGGCCTCCAGGCTGGCGATCTCGGCGCTCAGCTGCGAACTGTCGAATGCCGGGGCAGACTGCGGCTCGGGCTGTGGTTGCGTCTGCTGCTTGACCTCTGCCTTCTGCTGCTGCGGGCTGCGCGTGGTGACGACCGTCTTGGCCGGCTCAGGCCGGGTGCTGGGCGGCGGTGCGGCGGGCGGAGTGACTTTGCGGACTTCGGTGTCCTGAAAGGGCGCCTGCTCGGTGGTCTTCGGCGACGCCTTGTGCTCCAGCGTGCCGCTGCCCTGCTGGTTGTCCTGGGCGAGGAAATCCGCGTCCTTGGGCCTTTCCTCGCTCTTGAACGTCGAGAGGGTGATTTCCAGCGTCTTGCTGATCTGCTTCGGTTCGGACAGCGTGAAGCCCAGGCCGAGGATCAGGGCCAAGTGCAGTGCAGCAGCCAGGAAAAGCGTGAAGCCGAGCCGGTCCGCGGGGCGGACTCGGGTCGTTTCAGGCGCAGGATGGCGGATAGCGGCGTTCATCGCGTGTCGGGTCGGCTCGAAGTGCCGCGCAGTCTGCCGGCTTTGAGCTCGCCGTCGCAAGCTCCGAACTCAAAGCTGTTAGCTGGTTCAAGCTTGCAGCTTGGCCGCGATCGCGTCCATGAGGCGTTCGCCGATACGGGTATCGAAGGCATTGTCGATTTCCCGGATGCAGGTCGGGCTGGTGATGTTGATCTCGGTGAGGTAATCGCCGATGACATCCAGGCCGACGAACAGCAGGCCACGTTCACGCAGCTGCGGCCCAACGATAGCCGCGATCTCGCGGTCGCGATCGGACAGCGGTTGCGCCACGCCGCGGCCGCCGGCGGCCAGGTTGCCGCGTGTCTCGCCAGCCGCGGGAATCCGCGCCAGGCAGTAGGGGATCGGCTCGCCATCGATCATCAGGATGCGCTTGTCGCCATCCTTGATCGCCGGAATGTAGCGCTGCGCCATGATCTGCCGGCTGCCATGCTCGGTCAGCACTTCGAGGATCACGGACAGGTTGGGGTCGCCCTCGCGATGGCGGAAGATCGAGGCGCCGCCCATTTCGTCCAGGGGTTTGAGAATGATGTCACGGTGCTCGTTGGCAAACTCGCGGAGAATGTCGGAGCGTCGGCTGACCAAGGTCGGCGGTGTGCACTGCGGAAACTGAGTGGCGAAGAACTTCTCGTTGCAGTCGCGCAGGCTCTGTGGACGGTTGACCACCAGCGTTCCCGCCTTTTCCGCCAGTTCCAGCAGATAGGTTGCGTAGACGTACTCGCTGTTGAATGGCGGATCCTTGCGCATGAGGATCACATCGAGGTCGGCAAGGGCCATGTCGACCTCCTCGCCTGTCTCGAACCAGTGCTGCGGGTCGTCGAAGACCTGCAGCGAGCGCATGCGTGCGCGGGCCTGGTTGCCGAGCTGATAAAGGTCTCGCTGCTCCATATAGAAGAGTGTCCAGCTTCGCGCCTGGGCGGCCAGCAGCATGGCAAGCGAGCTGTCCTTCTTGAAGGCGATCTGCGCGATAGGGTCCATGATGATCCCGACGCGAACGGTCATGAGAGTTTCTCCAGCTATGGGCGGCAACGTGCCGCCGGTGGCGCAAAAGGTCGCTGCAGATTGGCCGTGGTTGTGCACTGGGTCAAGGAAAATCCGGTTGCTTTTCCGGTTGATAGCGTGGCCAGGAGGAGTGTGCTAAAAAGGTCCGGCGATTGGGTGCAGCCCATCGGTGGCAGGGCCTCCGGCGCACTGACATAACGATAAACTACGACTCACCGAGGCGATGGTAGGGCGAAATGGAACAGCACTCCGAGGGCTTGAAGGTCATGGTGATCGACGATTCGAAAACGATTCGTCGCACTGCTGAAACCCTGCTGAAGAAAGTAGGTTGCGATGTCATCACCGCAGTGGACGGTTTCGATGCCCTCGCCAAGATTGCGGATACTCATCCCCGCATCATCTTTGTCGATATTATGATGCCCAGGCTGGACGGTTATCAGACCTGCGCGTTGATCAAGAACAACAGTTCCTTCAAGTCGACGCCAGTGATCATGTTGTCTTCCAAAGACGGCCTGTTCGACAAGGCGAAGGGGCGCATTGTCGGCTCCGATCAATACCTCACCAAACCGTTCAGCAAAGAAGAGCTGCTCGGTGCAATCAAGGCTCATGTCCCTGATTTCGCGCCGGTGGAGCAAGCGTCCTGAAGTTCGGCATTGTTTGCCGCTGAAGCCTTCCTAATGGAGAAATCATGGCTCGCGTTCTGATTGTTGATGATTCGCCGACCGAAATGTACAAGCTCACCGCCATGCTGGAGAAGCATGGTCATGTGGTGCTCAAGGCCGAGAATGGGGCCGACGGCGTAGCGTTGGCTCGCCAGGAAAAACCGGACGCCGTGCTGATGGATATCGTCATGCCTGGCTTGAACGGCTTCCAGGCTACGCGCCAGCTCACCAAAGATTCTGAAACCAGTCACATTCCAGTGATCATCGTTACCACCAAGGATCAGGAAACCGATAAGGTCTGGGGCAAGCGCCAGGGGGCCAAGGATTACCTGACCAAACCGGTGGACGAAGCGACACTGCTGAAAACCCTGAATGCCGTTCTGGCAGGCTGATGCCGGGGTAGCCAACACTCGGACAAAGGGACGTGGCCAGCATGCCTGACATGCAAACGCCGTTTCAGCAGTTGCTGGAGCTAGATAAACGATGCCGCAGCTATGCGGCCGGTCTGCCTTCGCAGCAGGAAGCCGTACAAACCTGGGGAGGGATCGGTTTCCGGATGGGCGGGCGACTGTTCGTCGCTCCGATGGGAGAGGTCGGTGAAATCCTGCATGAGCCTCGATATACGTTGCTGCCCGGCGTCAAGAGCTGGGTCAAGGGCGTAGCGAACGTCCGTGGCAGATTGCTGCCGGTAATGGACCTTTGTGGATATTTCGGACTTGAGCTCTCGCCATTGCGAAAGCAGCGCAGGGTACTGGTCGTTGATCATCAGGAAGTGTTTGCCGGATTGACCGTCGACGAAGTCTTCGGCATGCAGCACTTCCCGGTGGAGACCTTTTCCGAGGAGCTGCCTCCGATCGAGGCATCGATTCAACCGTTCATTCATGGTGTGTTCCAGCGCGAGCAGCCCTGGCTGGTCTTCAGCCCGCACGCTCTGGCAACACATCAGGCGTTTCTAGACGTCGCTTATTGAGTTGTAGGTGGGGTCGACCGAGGTCGGCCTTTTGGTTCTTGGATGGAAGCGCACGGAGGTCCAGGCGGGGGCCGGATAATGATCAAAATGAATGCTAATGCTTTGTTGAGCGGGGTGCGCAGCAATACGCTGATCACCGGTTTGTTTATCGTGCTGATCGTTTCGATCGTATTGCTGTTCGCGAACTTCGCGTACGTAAATACGCAAGCGGATCACGATAACGAGTACATCGCTCACGCTGGAGAGCTGCGCGTACTGTCCCAGCAGATCGCCAAGGACGCCGTGGAAGCGGCAACGGGAACACAGGATGCTTTCGCTTCCCTGAAACAGGCTCGTAACGACTTCAACCAGCGCTGGGGTTATCTGTCTCAGGGCAACGACAGCATTGGCCTGCCCGCCGTGCCCGAGTCGCTGCGCGCGGAAGTCAATGCCGTAGAGCAGGACTGGAACACGCTGCGTCGCGACACCGACGCCATCCTCTCCAGTGAACAAACCGTTCTCTCGCTGCATCAGGTTGCCAGCACCCTGGCAGAAACCATTCCCCAGCTTCAGGTCGAATACGAGGAAGTCGTCGACATCCTGCTGGAGAGCGGTGCGCCTGCGGCTCAGGTATCGGTAGCGCAGCGTCAGTCGTTGCTGGCGGAGCGTATCCTCGGTTCGGTGAACAAGGTGCTTTCCGGTGACCAGGATTCGGTCCAGGCGGCGGACATGTTCGGTCGTGATGCCAGTCTGTTCGGGCGGGTTCTGAACGCCATGATCGAAGGCAACGTCGCCATGGGCATCACCGCGGTTGCCGACGAAGAGGCACGCGATCGCCTTTCCGAAATTTCCGAGCTGTTCCAGTTCGTATCCGGCTCGGTGGACGAGATTCTCGAGACGTCGCCGGAACTGTTCCAGGTGCGCGAATCGGCGAACAGCATCTTCGAAGTTTCCCAGACCCTGCTGGACAAGACCTCTGCGCTGTCGCAAGGCCTGCAGAATCGCGCCGATGCGCGTTACATCAACACCATCATCGGCTACGTGCTGGGTGCGCTTGCACTGGCAGCGATCATTCTCATCGGCCTGGTGATGGTTCAGGAGGCACGTCGCCGCCTGAGCGAAACCGCCGAGAAGAACGAACGTAACCAGGCAGCGATTCTGCGACTGCTGGACGAGATCGGCGACCTCGCTGACGGTGACCTGACGGTAGCCGCCACCGTAACCGAGGATTTCACCGGTGCGATCGCCGACTCGATCAACTACTCCATCGACCAGCTGCGTGAACTGGTAGCCACCATCAACCAGACTGCCGTGCAGGTATCGGGCGCGGCCCAGGAAACCCAGGCGACGGCCATGCACCTCGCCGAGGCTTCCGAGCATCAGGCGCAGGAGATCGCCGGTGCGTCGGCGGCAATCAACGAGATGGCGGTGTCGATTGACCAGGTATCGGCCAACGCCGCGGAGTCGTCGGCGGTAGCGGAGCGCTCGGTAGCCATTGCCAACAAGGGCAACGAGGTGGTGCACAACACCATCACCGGCATGGACAACATTCGCGAGCAGATCCAGGACACGTCGAAGCGGATCAAGCGTCTCGGCGAATCGTCCCAGGAGATCGGTGACATCGTCAGCCTGATTAACGACATTGCCGACCAGACCAACATCCTCGCGCTCAACGCGGCGATCCAGGCCTCCATGGCGGGTGACGCAGGCCGAGGCTTCGCGGTGGTAGCGGACGAAGTACAGCGTCTGGCGGAGCGTTCGTCGGCGGCGACCAAGCAGATCGAGGCGCTGGTTAAGACCATTCAGACCGACACCAACGAGGCGGTCATCTCGATGGAACAGACCACCGCCGAGGTGGTGCGCGGAGCCCGTCTGGCGCAGGACGCCGGGGTGGCACTGGAAGAGATCGAGAAGGTATCCAAGACCCTGGCGGCGCTGATCCAGAACATTTCCAACGCGGCACGCCAGCAGGCTTCCTCGGCTGGTCACATCTCCAACACCATGAACGTGATCCAGGAGATCACCTCGCAAACGTCGTCGGGTACCACCGCTACTGCCAAGAGCATTGGTAACCTGGCGAAGATGGCCAACGAGATGCGCCATTCCGTTTCCGGTTTTACCCTGCCGGATGCTCAGGATCAGGCCTGACTTGATGGGTGCGGCAGTCATTGATGGCTGCCGCCGATGATCACGAGCGAGGGGCAGGGCATGCAGCCGAGGTTGGACTGGGCATTGGAGCCCCTGGCCGATATGTCGCCGGCGGAATTCCATGATTGGCAGACGCTTCTCGAAGAGCGTTCCGGCATGGTCGTCAGCGAGCAGCGGCGCAGTTTCCTGCAGGCCAACCTGAGTGCACGGATGCGCGAAGTCGGGGCTCCCGACTATGCCACCTACTATCGTCAGGTTACGTCCGGTCCGCGAGGTGCGGTCGAATGGTCGACGCTCATGGATCGGTTGACGGTCCAGGAGACGCGCTTCTTTCGCCATCCCGCTTCCTTCGAGTTGCTGAAGGCTCATCTGGACCAGTGTCTGGAGCAAAGGGCGGGCGATCGGCCGCTGACGTTATGGAGCGTGGGTTGTGCAAGTGGCGAGGAAACCTACTCGCTGGCGATGACCGCTGCCGAGGCACAGGCGCATAGCTCGGCCAAGGTGGGTTTCGGGGTTACCGGCACCGACATCAGCCTCAGCGCCCTGGCCAAGTGTCGCGCGGCGGTCTACAGCGCCCGTCGGCTGGAGCAGGTCGAGCCGGCATTGCGTGAGCGCTACTTCCTGTCGTTACCCGATGATCGTTTTGAAGTCGTCCCTGATCTCGCTGCACGCGTTTGCTTTGCAAGGCTCAATGTGCTGGAGCTGGCGAATTCGCCGATCTCCGGCATGGACGTCATTTTTTGCCAGAACCTGTTGATCTACTTCCGCCGCTGGCGTCGTCGCGACATCCTCAATCGCCTGGCCGAGTGCCTGGCCCCAGGGGGACTGCTGGTGATAGGCGTAGGCGAGGTGGTCGGCTGGCAACATCCGGATCTGCTTCCGGTTGCCAATGATCAGGTTCTGGCTTTTACCCGGAAAAGTTTATGAGCGGAGTCGCTATGGGTGATCGGCACGATTATGTCGCCCTGGAGTGGGTGAAAGGCGAGATTGCCGAAACGCTTAAGCAGGCGCGTCAGGCGCTGGAGGCGTTCGTCGAGAATCCACAGGACTCGACTCGGATGAGCTTTTGCCTGACCTATGTGCATCAGGTACATGGCACTCTGCAGATGGTCGAGTTCTTCGGCGCGGCACTGCTCGCCGAGGAAATGGAGCAGCTCGCGCGTGCGCTGCTCGAAGGCCGCGTGGCCAACCAGGGCGAAGCGCTCGAGGTGATGATGCAGGCCATCCTGCAGCTTCCCGTCTATCTGGATCGCATCCAGAGCGCCCGTCGCGACCTGCCGATGGTCGTCCTGCCGTTGCTCAATGATCTGCGTGCCGCCCGTGGCGAAAAGCTGCTCTCGGAAACCAGTCTATTCTCGCCCGATCTCTCCGGGCGCACCCCGGCGCTTTCCCGCGAGTCCGTCGAGCGCCTGCGCACCGAGGAGCTGCCGGCGTTGCTGCGCAAGCTGCGCCAGATGCTGCAAGTCGCACTGGTGGGCGTGATCCGCAACCAGGATCTTCCGACCAATCTGGGCTATATGGCTCGGGTATTTGCCCGCCTGGAACAGCTTTGCAAGGATGCGCCGCTGGCTGCGCTCTGGCAGATCGCTTCGGGGCTGGTCGAAGGCCTGGCCAGTGGTGGTGTGAGCAACGGCACATCGGTTCGCACCCTGCTGCGGCAGGTGGACAAGCAGCTCAAGCGGCTAGTCGAGGAGGGCGCAGATGGTATCAACCAGGCTGCGCCTGATGAGTTGATCAAGAACCTGCTCTTCTATGTCGCCAAGGCGCCCGGGCAGACGCCGCGCATCCAGACGCTCAAGCAGCACTATCGCCTCGATGAAGCGCTGCCGGACAGCGCCGTGGTTGATCAGGAACGCGCCCAGCTGGCTGGCCCGGACCGAGGCGCGATGCGCTCGGTGGTCACGGCACTGTGCGAAGAACTGGTCCGCGTGAAGGACAGTCTTGATCTGTTCGTGCGCAGCGATCGCAAGGTCATTTCCGAGCTTGCGAGCCTCGAAGTGCCGCTCAAGCAGATCGCCGACACCCTGGCGGTGCTCGGCTTCGCGCAGCCGCGCAAGATCATTCTCGACCAGATCGCCCTGGTCCAGTCCGTTGCGCAGGGACGGCAGGCGCCCGACGACGCCGTGCTGATGGATATCGCCGGAGCATTGCTCTATGTCGAGGCCACGCTCGCCGGCATGGTCGGAGGCCCTGCGGAGGAGCGCAGCGAAGCGAATCATCTGCCGACCACCGATGTGGCTCAGATTCACCAGCTGGTTATTCGCGAAGCGCGCAACGGGCTGGAACAGGCGAAGGATGCGATCATCGAGTTCATCGCCTCGCAATGGAATCACGAGCACCTGGCGCGCGTTCCCGATCTGCTGACCCAGGTCCGTGGCGGCCTGGCCATGATTCCGCTGGAGCGTGCTGCAGCGCTGCTGCAGGCTTGTAACAGCTACATTCAGGACCAGCTGTTGGCCCGCCAGGCTGTGCCCGACTGGCAGAGCCTGGACACCCTCGCGGATGCGATCACCAGCGTCGAGTACTACCTGGAGCGACTGTCGGAAGACTGCGGGACGCAAGGCGACCTGATTCTCGATGTGGCCGAGGAGAGTCTGCAGAACCTGGGTTATTCGCTGGGACAAGAGAAGCCGCAACCGGAAGAGCAGATCGCCGAATCCGAGATGCTGGATCCGCTGGACGAGATCGAAGTGCTTCCGGAAGAGCCGGAGGTGAGTCCCGAGACGTTCGCCTTTGTCGAGTCCTCTGAAGAAGAACAACCGGACGCATCGGAGCCGGCGTTCGCCAGCGAGTCGCAATTGCTGCTCGACCCCGCGGAAGCCGAACCCGAGATCGAGGCGGTGGAATTCGAGCCCGAGTGGACGCTAGGGGATTCAACCTCCGCGGACGATGAGATCGTCTTCAGTCTGCCGGATCATGAGTCGTCGGCTGCTCCGGCTCTTGCCGAGACGGCGGGCGAGGAGCCGAGCCTGGACGACTGGAGCGTGGCGCAGGTTGCCGAGCTCGATCTTCCCGAAGTGACCCTACCTGACTTCACGCAGCCCGAAGCAGCTCCCGTTGTCGAACCCGAGCCGGCAATCAGCCTGGAGCAGGTGATGGCCGCGCCGGTTACCGCCATCAATCCGCCGGCACAGGATGTTCCGCCAAGCCTCCTGCCTCCGCCTGCTGACGAGGAGCCGGTCGATGAAGACCTGCTTGAAGTCTTCATCGAAGAGGCCGCTGAAGTCCTGGAAACCATCGGTGAATACCTGCCGCGCTGGTTCTCCGACAGTGATGACAAGGATGCACTGGGTGAAGTCCGCCGTGCATTCCACACCCTCAAGGGCAGCGGGCGGATGGTGCGGGCGCTGATCATCGGCGAACTCGCATGGTCCATCGAGAACCTGCTCAATCGCGTCCTGGATCGCACCATCGTCGCCGGCGACTCGGTCAGGCAGGTGGTGCGTGACGTCGTCGAGCTGATGCCAGCGCTGGTCGAGGAGTTCGCCGCCAAGGCGCAGCGCCAGCGTGACGATGTCGATCGATTGGCCGCCACCGCACATGCGCTGGCCAAGGGGCAGTCGGTAGCGCTGCCTCAGCCCGTCGCTGAGGTTGTCGAGGCCTTTGTGCCTGACGTGGACCCACAGCCCGCACCGATCGCCGAAGCGCCTCAGGCGGTTCTGCCTGAAAACGATGACGATGCGCTGGACCCGCAGTTGCTGGAAATCTTTCGCAACGAGGCAGAGTCGCACCTGACCACGCTCGTCAGCTTTCTCGCAGATTGCGCGCAGCGCCTGCCCCAACCGGTGACCGATGCATTGCAGCGCGCGCTGCACACCCTCAAGGGCAGTGCGCACATGGCCGGCATCCTGCCCGTTGCGGAAATCGCGACGCCGTTGGAAAAGATGGTCAAGGAATTCAAGACCAACCTGATCCAGATGGACCTGGCGGAAGCCGAGTTGCTGCACGAGGCCGAGTCGCTGCTGCGGCAGGGGCTGGTCAATCTCGACCATGAACCGCTGGCACCGATCGAAGGGGCTCCCGCGTTCCTGGCCAAGGTGCATGCGTTGCATCAGGCGCGACTGGTCGAGGCGGGTGCCCGCCAGCAGAACGATGCAGGCGAGGCGCGCGATCCGAGCATGATTGCGCTGTTTCTCTCCGTGGCATGGATATTCTGCTGGACGCAGAAGACTTGTTGCGCAGCTGGCGTGAGCATCCGGCCGAGCGCCAGGAGCTGTCCGCCCTGCTGCAGGAGCTGACCACGCTCGGGCAGGGTGCCAAGATGGCCGATCTGCCGCAGATGGAGGCCCTGTGTCAGGTCCTGCTGCGCCTGTATGCCGTCGTCGAAGAGGGCCGACTCGCCGTCAGCGAGCGCTTCTTCGATGATGTCGAGCGCGGTCATGAAGCGCTGGTCGGGATGATGGACCAGGTGGCGGCAGCGCTGCAGGTCAGCGAGCAGTCTGAACTGCTGGCGCGTCTGGAGGCGTTGCTGGCCGAGGCGATAGACCCGCTGGATCTTGCGCAGTCATTTGCCGAGCCGCAGGTTGCAGCGGCCGAGCCCGCGCCCGTTACACAATTGCAAGCCGAAGCCGAAGCCGAAGCCGAAGCCGAAGCCGAAGCCGAAGCCGAAGCCGAAGCCGAAGCCGAAGCCGAAGCCGAAGCCGAAGCGTGGCCGGCCGATCCTGTGGTTGACGAAGCGCAGGATGATCTCGACCATGAAATGGTCGAGATATTTCTCGATGAGGCGGTCGATCTCATGGAGAGCGCAGGCCAGGCGCTGGATCGCTGGCTTGCCGATCCCGCCAATCAGATGGCCCTCTCGGCGCTATTGCGCGACCTGCATACCCTCAAGGGTGGCGCCCGGATGGCCTCCATTCGCCCGATCGGTGACCTGGCGCACGAGCTTGAATCGCTCTATGAAGGTCTCTCCGACGGCCGTTACGTCCACTCCGTCGAGTTGGCGACGCTGTTGCAGCGCAGCCACGATCACTTGGCCCTGCAGCTCGAACAACTGCAACGCCAGCTGCCGATGAGCTGCGCCGATGCTCTGATCGAGTCGATGCGCGCCTTTCGTCAGGGCGCTTTTCCTGCGTTCGAAGCCGAGGACGTAGTTGCCGAGGCGCAGCCGGATCAGGGTAATGAGTCCCATACGTTCGAGGAGCCACTCGAGGGCGAGGACGCTTTTGACGCTGTGCCGGACCAGCCTCCGGTCATGGAGGTCATCGATCTGCCACTGGCTGACATCGATGAGTCATTCACCAGCGAAGAGGGTGAAGCAGTCAGTCCCCTGGAGGACGTTGAAGCCTCCGAGGCCTCGTTCAGCGAAGCGCAGGACGAGATCGAGCTCGAATTGCCTGAAATCGAAGACGCGCCCGCTTCGTTCGAGGTGGCTGCGGATGCCCCGCGAGCCGAAGCGGTCGATCGTCAGCCAGAGCTGGTAGATCGCGACCCCGAGCTGGTGGAGATCTTCCTGGAGGAGGGCTTCGACCTTATCGAAAGCGCGGCCGGCGGGTTACAGCGCTGGATGGCGGATGTCGACAACAGCTTCGAGCTCGAAGCACTGCAGCGGGACCTGCACACCCTCAAAGGTGGCGCACGGATGGCGGATATCCGCGAGATCGGTGATCTCGCCCATGAACTCGAGTTTCTCTATGAGGGGCTGTGCGCGGGCAGCTACCGAGCCAGTTCCGAGCTGTTCGGCCTCCTGCAGGCCTGCCAGGACCGTCTGGCGGAGATGCTCGAAGCGGTGCGGGCGCACAATCCGATTCCTAGCGGTGATGCGCTGATCGAGACGATTCGCCGATTTCGCAACAACCCCGAGGAACAGCTGAGCATCCCCAGCAGCGTATCGCTGAAGGCTGCGCAGGAGGATGCGCAGCAGTCGGCCGAGGCCGAGATCCTCGATATCTTCGTCGAGGAAGCGGACGACCTGCTGGAAGAGATGGAGTCGGCCCTGGGCCGCTGGGATGCTGGCCGCGAGGACGCGGCGCCCCTGGCTGACATGCTTCGCGTGTTGCACACCCTCAAGGGCGGGGCACGCCTGGCGGGGCAGACTGCCCTGGGCAACATGGCCCATGATCTGGAGCAGCGCCTGAGCGAGGCGCAGCAACAGGGCGCCCCCTGGCCGGACAGTCTGTTCCTCGATGTACAACAGGGTTATGACGCGCTGCTCAAGGACGTCGAGCAGTTGCGCGACAGCCTTGCCAGCGATAGCGCCGAGCCGCTGTATTCGGAGCCACAGCATGCGGAGCTGCAGGAGACCGAGTCGCCGTTGCCGAGCGAGCCGCTGACACTGCCGCAGCCGATCATTGCGGCGAGCAGCCAGCCGGCGCCAAGCGCTGCGCCGGCAAAGGTCCTGCCGTTTATTCGGCGCGCCCAGCAGGCCGCTCAGGAAGCCGCTGCGCGTCGAGCACCACAGGAACTGGTCAAGGTGCCGGCGGAACTGCTGGAAGGGCTTGTCAACCTGGCTGGTGAAACCTCGATCTTCCGGGGTCGAGTGGAGCAGCAAGTCAGCGACGTCGGGTTCACGCTCGGCGAAATGGAAGCGACCATCGAGCGCGTGCGCGATCAGCTGCGCCGGCTGGATACCGAAACCCAGGCGCAGATTCTCAGCCGTTATCAGGCCGAGGCCGAGCGGGCCGGCTATGACGATTTCGATCCGCTGGAGATGGACCGCCATTCGCAGCTGCAGCAGCTGTCCCGGGCGCTGTTCGAGTCGGCCTCCGACTTGCTCGACCTGAAGGAAACCCTCGCTGCGCGTAACCGCGATGCCGAAACCCTGCTGCTGCAGCAAGCACGCGTCAATACCGAGCTTCAGGAAGGCCTCATGCGTACGCGCATGGTGCCCTTCGAGCGGCTGGTGCCGCGTCTGCGTCGTATCGTCCGGCAGGTGGCCGGTGAACTCGGCAAGCAGGTCGAGTTCCTGGTCGGCAACGCCACCGGCGAGATGGACCGCAGCGTGCTCGAGCGAATCGTCGCGCCGCTGGAGCATATGCTGCGCAATGCCGTGGACCACGGTATCGAGTCGGTCGAACGGCGCCGTGCCGCCGGCAAATCCGAGCAGGGCACGATCCGCCTGGATCTGGCGCGTGAAGGCGGCGATATCGTCCTGACGCTGACGGACGACGGTGGCGGCATCAACCTCGAGGCGGTGCGGCGCAAGGCGATCGAACGCGGCCTGATGTCCGCCGACAGCGGTCTGTCCGAACACGAGATCCTGCAATTCATCCTCGAGGCCGGTTTCTCCACCGCCGAGCGCGTCACGCAGATCTCCGGCCGTGGTGTCGGCATGGACGTCGTGCATTCGGAGGTCAAGCAGCTCGGTGGCTCCATGAGCATCGAATCGACGCTGGGCCAGGGCACGCGTTTCCTGATTCGCCTGCCGTTCACGGTGTCGGTCAACCGGGCGCTGATGGTCTACTCGGGCGAGGACCTCTATGCGATCCCGCTGAACACCATCGAAGGTATCGTGCGGGTTTCGCCGTACGAGCTGGAGGCTTACTACCAGCCGGATGCGCCGCGCTTCGAATATGCCGGTCAGGCCTACGAGCTGCGTTACCTCGGCGATCTGCTGAACAACGGGCAGAAGCCGAAGCTGGTCGGACAGAGTCTGCCGCTGCCGGTGATTCTGGTGCGCTCCAAGGAGCACAGTGTCGCGGTGCAGGTCGACAGCCTGGCCGGCTCGCGCGAGATCGTGGTGAAGAGCCTCGGCCCGCAGTTCGCCGGCGTCCATGGCATCTCCGGCGCGACCATCCTCGGCGACGGTCGCGTGGTGGTGATTCTCGATCTGCTGGCCACCATTCGTGTCCTGCATGCGCATCAGATCATTCAGCAGCAACAGCCGAGGCTGATCGATCAGCTGCCCGAATCCGTCGAGGTGGAAAGCGAGCGGCCGACGTTGGTCATGGTGGTCGACGACTCGGTCACTGTGCGCAAGGTCACCAGCCGCCTGCTGGAGCGCAACGGCATGAACGTGCTGACCGCCAAGGATGGGGTGGATGCGATCACCCAGCTGCAGGAGCGCAAGCCGGACATCATGCTGCTGGATATCGAGATGCCTCGCATGGACGGCTTCGAGGTCGCCACGCTGGTGCGCCATGACGAGCGCCTCAAGGACCTGCCGATCGTCATGATCACTTCGCGTACCGGCGAGAAGCACCGGGATCGCGCGTTGAGCATCGGCGTCAACGAATACCTGGGCAAGCCGTACCAGGAGTCCGTCCTGCTCGAGGCCATCCAGCGCCTGGTCCACGCCGATGTCTGAAGTGCTCTCCACCCGTATTGCGGTACTCGCCGATACCTCGCTGCAGCGTCACGTGCTGCAGCAGGCGTTGACCGGAAGTGGCTATCAGGTGGTGCTGAACAACGACCCGGCGCGCCTTGAACCTGCCGATCTGGATAGCACCGAAGCGGACCTGTGGCTGGTGGATCTGGCCCAGACCGAAGACTCCCCGCTGGTGGATGCCTTGCTGGAGCGCGACACCACGCGAGTGCTGTTCGGCGAAGGGCATGCGCCGGAACGCCATTCGGAGTTCTACCCACGCTGGGAGCGCAGCCTGTTCAGCAAGCTCAAGCGCCTGGTGGGCGATCCGTCGCGTGCCGTCGGGCCACGGCTGGACGTGTTGCAGGGTGAAGGGCAGCGTCCGGAGCGACTGACGCTGCCTGCAGTGCTGGCCGATTCCGCGCTGCGTGCCGGAGAACCGGCACATCAGGTCTGGCTGCTGGCAGCCTCGCTGGGCGGGCCGGAGGCGGTGAAGGCCTTTCTGGATGCCTTGCCCGGCGGGTTGCCGGTGGGCTTCGTCTACGCCCAGCATATCGAGGCGAGCTTCGAGTCGGCGCTGTCCCAGGCCGTGGGGCGCCATAGCCAGTGGCAGGTGCGGCAGGTCCGCCCGGGTGAGCCGGTTCGCTGCGGCGAGGTGGTAATCGCCCCGATCACTGAGGAGCTGGCGTTCGAGGACGATGGCAGCGCGCGCCTGACCGGCCGCTGCTGGCCAGAGCCGTACAGCCCCTCGATCGACCAGATGATGCTGAACCTGGCCCAGCAGTTCGGCGGCCGCTGCGGTGTCATTGCCTTCAGCGGCATGGGTAGCGACGGCAGTGCCGCGGCGGCGTACGTGCTGCGTCAGGGCGGCAAGGTATGGACGCAGCGCGCCGACTCCTGCGCCTGCTCGAGCATGCCGGACAACCTTCGCGAGGGCGGTTACAGCTCCTACAGCGGCGATCCGCGAGAACTGGCGCAGGCGCTAGTCAATCATCTGGTGAACCAGGCCGGGGCGCCCACCACGTCTTTTCAACGGGATAATTCATGAGTCAGACGGTCATTTCTCAGGACGCGGAAAGCCTTACCGGGCTGCTGATGCCGCTTGCCGATCGCATGCTGCTGGTACCCAACGTGGCGGTAGCCGAGCTGATTCCGTACCGTGCGCCACAGGCGGTACAGGGCATGCCGGCCTGGTTTCTCGGCCAGGTGCAGTGGCGCGACCTGAGTCTGCCATTGCTGTCATTCGAGGCCGCCTCCAGCGGCGAGCCGCAGCCGGTGGGCAGCGCCGCGCGGGTGGCCGTGCTCAACGCTGTCGGCGGGCGCGATCACGTCAAGTTCATTGCCCTGCTGGTGCAGGGCATTCCGCATTCGATCAAGGTCGATGCGAGCCTGGCGCGGGCGGACGTGGAACTTGCACCGCTGGAGCTGGATGCGGTCAACCTCGGTGATATGCAGGCACGTATTCCCGACCTGGTCGGCCTGGAGCAGAAGCTGGCAGACGCCGGCCTGATCTGACTGCGGTCCGCGGCTAGAAGTCGCCCCACAGCTGCTGCGCCACGCTCAACGCCACCACCGGTGCGGTCTCGGTGCGCAATACGCGCGGGCCGAGCCGGGCCGGCAGAAACCCCTGGCCGCTGGCCAGCTCGACTTCGTTATCGCTCAGGCCGCCCTCCGGGCCGATCAGAAATGCCAGGCTCTGCGGCTTGGCATGGCTTGCCAGCGGCTCGGCCACCGGGTGCAGCACGAGCTTGAGGTCGGCCTCGACGTCCAGCCAGTCGCGCAGCGTGACCGGCGCATGGATGATCGGCAGTACCGAGCGGCCGCACTGCTCGCAGGCGCTGATGGCGATCTGTCGCCAATGGGCCAGGCGCTTGTCGGCGCGCTCATCGTTGAGGCGGACCTCGCATCGCTCGCTGATCAGCGGGGTGATCTCGCTGACACCCAGCTCGGTAGCCTTCTGGATCGCCCAGTCCATGCGCTCGCCACGGGACAGGCCCTGACCGAGGTGGATTCGCAGCGGTGATTCCGGCATTCCCGTCAGGCGTTCGTGCAGTTCCACGCTGACGCTCTTCTTGCCCACCTCCAGCAGTTCGCCGCGGTACTCGGCACCGCTGCCGTCGAACAATTGCACCGCGCTGCCGGCCGACAGGCGCAGGACCCGCCCGATGTAATGAGCCGATGCCTCGGGTAACGCATGCTGGCCGAGGGAAAGAGGGGCGTCGATGAAGAAGCGGGATAGGCGCATAGGGCAACGGCAGGGCGTGGTGGATGGAACGGCAAGTCTAAAGCATCGGCAGCCCGCTCAGCAGGCCGCCGCACGCTGCGTGGTGTTCAGCCCGGATCGCGGAAGCCTGGATAGAGGCCGCTCGGCATCGCCACCTGGACGGTGTCGCGGGTAGCGATATCGATCCCTTCGCTGGCAACCGCGGCGAGGAAGTCGATCTGCTCTTCGGTGATGCAGTACGGCGGCAGGAAGTACACCACGCTGCCCAGCGGGCGCAGCAGGGCGCCGCGCTCCAGCGCATGCTGGTAGACCTTCAGCCCGCGACGTTCCTGCCAGGGGTAGGCCGTACGGCTGGGTTTGTCCTGAACCATCTCGATGGCCAGCGCCATGCCGGTCTGGCGCACCTCGGCCACATGTGGATGCTCGGCCAGGTGCGCGGTGGCGCTGGCCATGCGTGCGGCCAGCGCCTTGTTCGCCTCGATGACGTTGTCCTCGGCGAAGATGTCCAGCGTCGCCAGTGCGGCGGCACAGGCCAGCGGATTGCCGGTGTAGGTGTGCGAATGAAGAAAGGCGCGCAGGGTCGAGTAGTCGTCGTAGAACGCCTGATACAGGCGGTCGGTGGTGAGCACCGCGGCCATCGGCAGATAGCCGCCGGTAAGGGCCTTGGACAGGCAGAGGAAGTCCGGCGTGATGCCGGCCTGCTCGCAGGCGAACATCGTGCCGGTGCGCCCGAAGCCGACGGCGATCTCGTCGTGGATGAGGTGCACCTCGTAGCGTTCGCAGGCCTCGCGCAGCAGCTTGAGGTAGATCGGGTGGTACATGCGCATGCCGCCGGCACCCTGGATCAGCGGCTCGACGATGACCGCGGCGATGTCCTGGTGATGCTCGGCCAGGGTCTGCTCCATGTGCGCGAACATCTGCCGCGAGTGTTCTTCCCAGCTGACACCTTCGGGCCGCAGGTAGCAGTCCGGGCTCGGCACCTTGAACGTGTCCAGCAACAGTGGCTTGTAGGTGTCGGTGAACAGTGCCACGTCGCCCACCGACATGGCGGCCACGGTTTCGCCGTGATAGCTATTGGTCAGCGTGACGAAGCGCTGCTTGCGCTCGCGGCCGCAGTTACGCCAGTAGTGGAAGCTCATCTTCAACGCCACCTCGATGCCGGTGGAGCCGTTGTCGGTGTAGAACACACGCTCCAGCCCGGCCGGCGTCAAGGCGACCAGGCGCTCTGACAGCTCCACCACCGGCTGATGGCTGAAGCCGGCGAGCATCACGTGCTCGAGCTGGTCGACCTGGTCCTTGATGCGCTGATTGATGCGCGGATTGGCGTGGCCGAAAACGTTGACCCACCAGGAGCTCACCGCGTCCAGGTAGCGCTTGCCGTCGAAGTCCTCCAGCCACACGCCTTCACCGCGGCGGATGGGGATCAGCGGCAGCTGTTCGTGGTCCTTCATCTGGGTGCAGGGGTGCCAGAGTACGGCGAGGTCGCGTTGCATCCAGCTGTCGTTCAGGCTCATGGTGACTCCTTGCGCGGTGAGTTGCGCAGCCTAGCAGAACTGGCGGCCCCGTCTCGATGGGGGTACTCATCGGTTTGCTCGATGTTTCAAAGCAAAAAAATGCGCTCTATTCCGATAGGTAACCGGCTAGGCTTCTAACCCTCGAAATTGAAGGATGGATTCGATGCACTGGCGTAATTCCCCGACGCATTACGGGCTGACCAGCATTGTGTTGCATTGGCTGGTGGCCGTGGCGGTATTCGGTCTGTTCGCCCTGGGTTTCTGGATGGTCGGGCTGAACTACTACAGCAGCTGGTACCGGACCGCACCGGACCTGCACAAGAGTATCGGCATCCTGTTGCTGCTGGTCATGCTGCTGCGGGTGCTCTGGCGCTTCGTCAGCCCGGCACCGGCACCGCTGGCCAGCCAGGGCCGCCTGACCCGAACGGCCGCCAGGCTCGGCCATGGACTGCTCTATCTCGGGCTGTTCGTGGTGATGGTCTCGGGTTATCTGATTTCCACGGCCGACGGCCGCGCGATCAGCGTGTTCGGGTTGTTCGAAGTGCCCGCGCTGATCACCTCCATTCCCAACCAGGCCGACAGTGCCGGGCTGGTTCACGAATACGCTGCCTGGGCATTGGTGATCTTCGCCGTCGTGCATGCCCTCGCCGCGCTCAAGCACCATTTCATCGATCGCGACGCGACGCTGATGCGCATGCTCGGTCGCAGCACCGATTAATCACCCCGATAGGAGAGTCATTGATGCTCAAGAAAACGCTCGCAGCGCTGGTCCTCGGCTCCGCCCTGGTCGGCGGCCAGGCATTCGCCGCCGATTACGCCATCGACAAGCAAGGCCAGCACGCCTTCGTCAACTTCAAGATCAGCCACCTTGGCTACAGCTGGCTCTGGGGCACCTTCAAGGATTTCGACGGCAGCTTCAGCTTCGATGCGGCCAAGCCGGAGCAGAGCAAGGTGAACGTCACGCTGAAGACCGCCAGCGTCGACACCAATCATGCCGAGCGCGACAAGCATCTGCGCAGCGATGACTTCCTCAATGTCGCCAAGCACCCGACGGCCACATTCGAATCGACATCGGTGAAGTCCACTGGTGAAGGCACCGCCGATATCACCGGCAATCTGACCCTTAACGGTGTGACCAAGCCGGTGGTGATCGCGGCCAAGTTCATCGGTGAGGGCGACGATCCCTGGGGCGGCTACCGCGCCGGTTTCGAGGGCAGCACGACCCTGACCCTGAAGGACTTCGACATCAAGATGGACCTGGGGCCGGCGTCGCAGACCGTCGACCTGATCATCTCGGTCGAAGGCGTGCGCAAGTAAGCCCAGACGTGTGAAGCACGAACGCCGGCCGCCAGCCGGCGTTCTGCGTTGGAGCGATGCGAATCATGCGCGGGGCATCCGCGCCGAGCGTTCGTTGCGAATGTTTCGCAACATTTAATGCGCATACTATGACTCCTTGGCGGTTTACAGACAGTCATGGATGTAAGTATATTTCGGTCCACTCTACGCGGCGTCTGCGCCGCGCTGTTGCCCATTCCCGCCTGCCAGGTCTTCAAGAGGTCTTTCCATGCCAATCAAGTCAGCCAACGCTGCCCTGATGTCCATTCTCGCCGTGGCTGTTTTCCTGGCCGGCTGTCAGGAAGAAGCAGCACCCCCGGCGCAGCAGAAGCCCACCGTGGGCGTCGTGACCCTGCAGGCAGAGCCTTTTGCGGTAACCACCGATCTGCCCGGCCGTACCCGCGCCTACCGCATCGCCGAGGTTCGTCCGCAGGTCAACGGCATCATCCAGAAGCGCCTCTTCACCGAGGGCAGTGACGTCAAGGCCGGGCAGCAGCTGTACCAGATCGATGCCTCGGTATACGAAGCTACGCTCAAGAGTGCCCAGGCCAGTCTTGCCTCGAGCAAGTCGCTGGCAGACCGCTACGCCGACCTGGTCAAGGATCAGGCAGTCAGCAAACAGGCTTACGACGAGGCGCGTGCGGCCAGCCTGCAGGCCGAGGCGGAGTTGGAGCGTGCGCGCATTGATGTGCGTTACACCAAGGTGCTGGCGCCCATTTCCGGTCGCATCGGCCGCTCGGCTGTAACCGAGGGCGCGCTGGTCAGCAATGGTCAGGCGCAGGAGTTGGCAACCATCCAGCAACTTGACCCGATCTATGTGGACGTGACACAGCCCGCTCGCGATTTGCTTGCGCTGCGCCGTGATCTGGCTGAAGGACGTCTGCAGAAGGCCGGTGAGAACGCTGCCAAGGTGACCCTGATGCTCGAAGACGGTAGCGACTACGGTCATGAAGGCAAGCTCGAGTTCAGCGAAGTGACGGTGGATCCCGGCACTGGCTCGGTGACGCTGCGAGCGGTATTCCCCAACCCTGACAAGGTTCTGCTGCCTGGCATGTTTGTGCATGCCCAACTGGTCGCAGGCATGAAAAGCGAGGCGATCCTGGTGCCTCAGCAGGGCGTGACGCGAAACGCCAAAGGCGAACCGACGGCGATGGTGGTCAATGCCGAGAACAAAGTGGAGCTGCGTCAGATCAAGACCGAGCGTGCCGTGGGCAATCGCTGGCTGGTCGGTGACGGCCTGCAGCCGGGCGATCGCGTGATCACCGAGGGGCTGCAGTTCATCCAGCCGGGGATTGAGGTCGAGGTGTCCTCGGCGACAAATGTCGATAATCGCGGTGGGGTGTCTGCACAGCCCCAAGGCCAAGAAGGCTGAGGGGTTTTTAGTCCATGTCCAACTTCTTTATCGACCGGCCGATTTTCGCCTGGGTGATCGCCCTGGTGATCATGCTTGCCGGCGGCCTGTCTATCCTCAAATTGCCGGTCAACCAGTATCCGAGCATCGCCGCGCCCGCCGTCGGTATCTCAGTGAGCTACCCAGGCGCGTCTGCACAGACCGTGCAGGACACCGTGGTGCAGGTCATAGAACAACAGCTCAACGGTATCGATGGCTTGCGCTACATCAGTTCGTCGAGCAACTCCGACGGCAGCATGGAAATCACCGTGACCTTCGATCAGGGCACCAACCCTGATATCGCGCAGGTCCAGGTACAGAACAAGTTGCAGCTAGCGACGCCTCTGTTGCCGCAGGAGGTTCAGCAGCAGGGTATCCGTGTCACCAAGGCCGTACGCAACTTCCTCGTCGTTATCGGCCTGGTATCTACCGACGGTAGCCTGGACCAGCGCGATCTCGCCAACTACATCGTCGCCAACATGCAGGACCCGATCTCCCGCACCAAGGGCGTGGGCGATTTCCAGGTGTTCGGTGCCCAGTATGCGATGCGGATCTGGCTCGATCCGGCGAAGCTGAACAACTTCAGCCTGACGCCGGTGGATGTCAGTTCGGCGATTCAGGCACAGAACGTCCAGATTTCCTCCGGTCAGCTCGGCGGTTTGCCGGCCCTTCCGGGGCAACAGCTCAACGCCACTGTGATTGGCAAGACGCGCCTGCAGACCCCGGAGCAGTTCCGCAACATCCTGCTCAAGGTCAACAGCGATGGATCTCAGGTACGCCTGGGCGACGTTGCCAGGGTCGAGCTGGGCGGCGAAAGCTATGCCGTCAGCGCCCACTTCAATGGCAAGCCTGCGGCCGGTCTTGCGCTAAAGCTGGCCACTGGGGCCAACGCGCTGGATACCGTTGAGGGTGTACGCAAGACTATCGAAGAGCTCAAGCCGTTCTTCCCGCCGGGTGTCGAGGTGGTCTATCCATACGACACCACCCCGGTCATCTCCGCTTCCATTACTGGGGTGATGCACACGCTGTTCGAGGCGTTCGTGCTGGTATTCCTGGTGATGTACCTGTTTCTGCAGAACTTCCGCGCCACGCTAATACCGACGCTCGCTGTGCCGGTGGTCCTGCTGGGCACCTTTGGCGTGCTGGCGGTGTTCGGCTTCAGCATCAACACGTTGACCATGTTCGCCATGATTCTGGCAATCGGTCTGCTGGTGGACGATGCCATCGTGGTAGTGGAAAACGTCGAGCGGGTGATGCGTGAAGAGGGCCTCTCGCCGCTGGAAGCGACACGCAAGTCCATGGGCCAGATCCAAGGGGCGCTTATTGGCATCGGTGTGGTGCTCTCCGCGGTGCTACTGCCGATGGCCTTTTTCGGCGGTTCGACAGGGGTCATCTACAGGCAGTTTTCCATCACCATTGTTTCGGCGATGGTGCTCTCGGTACTGATGGCGCTGATCTTCACGCCGGCGCTGTGTGCCACATTGCTGAAGCCGATCGACAAGGGCGACCATCACGAGAAACGCGGTTTCTTCGGCTGGTTCAATCGCTCCTTCGAGCGCAGCGTCAATGGATATGAGCGTGGCGTAAAAGCCGTCCTCAGGCGCAAGGCGCCGTTCCTTCTGCTCTATGTGCTGATCGTCGGTGTCATGGTCGTCCTGTTCGGCCGAATCCCCAGCGCGTTCCTGCCGGAAGAGGACCAGGGCGTGTTGTTCGCGCAGGTAATGACCCCGTCGGGCTCGACCGCCGAGCGGACTCAGCAGAGCATCGATGCCATGCGTAGCTATCTGCTGGAGGAAGAGGGCGACATCGTGCGCTCGGTATTTACCGTGACTGGATTCAGCTTTGCCGGTCGTGGTCAGAGTTCGGGTATCGCCTTCATTGGTCTCAAGCCCTGGAGCGAGCGAACCAACAAGGAAGACAGCGTGTTCGCGCTGGCCGAACGGGCGCAGCAGCACTTCGCCAGCTTCCGTGATGCACAGGTATTCGCTTTCGCGCCGCCGGCGGTCATGGAGCTGGGCAACGCCACCGGTTTCAATCTGTACCTGCAGGATCGAGCTGGGGTGGGCCAGGAGGTGCTGCAGCAGGCGCGGGATCAGTTCATGCAGTTGGCCAGTCAGAGCCCGGTGTTGACCCGGGTACGGCCAAACACGCTGCGTGACGAGCCGCAGTATCAGGTGTTGATCGACGACGAAAAGGCGCGCGTGTTGGGCGTTCCGCTAGCGGATATAAACAGTACGTTATCGATTGCCTGGGGGGGCCGCTACGTCAATGACTTCATCGACCGCGGTCGAGTCAAGAAGGTGTATCTGCAGGGCGTCTCCAGTGCCCGTATGAGCCCCGAAGATCTGCAGAAGTGGTACGTGCGCAACGACGCTGGGGAAATGGTGCCCTTCAGCGCCTTCGCGACCGGTGAGTGGACATACGGCTCACCCAAGCTTTCTCGCTACAACGGGGTCAGCGCGATCGAAATGCTCGGCGAGCCGGCCCCCGGCTATAGCTCGGGTGATGCGATGGCCGAGGTTGAGCGCATTGCTGCTCAGCTGCCGCCTGGGGTGGGTTATTCCTGGACCGGGCAGTCCTACGAGGAGCGTCTGGCGGGCTCGCAGACCCTTGCGCTGTATGCCCTTTCGTTGCTGGTGGTCTTCCTCTGCCTGGCGGCGTTGTACGAGAGCTGGTCGATACCGTTCTCGGTCATGCTGGTGGTGCCGCTTGGCATCGTCGGTGCGCTCGCCTTCACGCTGCTGCGTGGCCTTTCCAACGAGGTGTTCTTCCAGGTTGGCCTGGTCACTACCATTGGTCTGTCGGCGCGTAACGCGATCCTTATCGTGGAGTTCGCCAAAGCGCTGCACGAGCAGGGCATGAGTCATGTCGACGCGGCATTGCAGGCATGCCGCATGCGTCTACGGCCGATCATCATGACGTCGCTGGCGTTCATTCTTGGTGTGGTGCCGCTGGCGCTTGCTTCCGGGGCTGGCGCGGGCAGTAAGCACGCCATCGGTACCGGCGTGATCGGCGGGATGATCTCCGCAGCGGTGCTGGCGATTTTCTGGATTCCGTTGTTCTACGTGATGATCTGCACAATCTTCGACCGCACGAAGCCCGCCAACGAAGGTGTGAAGGAGGACTCGCTGTGAACAAGTCTCTGTTGAGTCTGGCGCTCATGACGGCGCTCACCGGCTGCTCGCTGATACCCGATTACCAGCGCCCGGATGCGCCGGTTGCTGGCGACTGGCCGCAAGGCGAGGCTTATCAGCAGGGCGCAGCACAGGCGTCCGAGCAGACGCTTGGCTGGCGTGAGTTCTTCCGCGACCCGGCGCTGCAGCAACTGATCGAAGTGGCGCTTGAGAACAACCGTGACCTGCGTGTTGCGGCGCTCAACGTTGATGCCTACCGGGCGCTGTATCGTATCCAGCGCGCCGATTTGCTGCCTGCCGTCAGTGCTGATGGTGCCGGCACGCGCAGTCGTACCCCGGGTGACCTGAGTATGAGCGGCGAGCCGGCGATCAGCAGCCAGTACAGCGCGACCTTTGGTGTTTCCTGGGAGCTCGATCTGTTCGGCCGGCTGCGCAGTCTCCGCGACCAGGCGCTGGAGGAGTTCTTCGCCAGCGAGGCCGCGCAGCGCAGTACCCAGATCAGCCTTATTGCCAGCGTCGCCAACGCCTGGTTGACGCTGCAGGCCGATCAGGCACTGCTGCAGGTCACACGCGATACGTTAAAAACCTATGAAGAGAGCTTTGGTCTGACCCAGCGCAGTTTCGACGTCGGCGTCGCTTCGGCACTGGAGCTGCGTCAGGCGCGCAGCGCGGTGGACAGCGCACGGGTCAGCATCGAACAGTACACGCGTCTGGTTGCGCAGGACCGTAACGCGCTGACGCTGTTGCTGGGGCAGAACCTGCCGGCCGGATTGCCATCAGGTGATGGCCTGGAGCGCACCCAGCTGGCAGCGCTGCCGGTCGGCTTGCCGTCGGATCTGCTGCAGCAGCGGCCGGATATTCTTCAGGCCGAGTATCAGCTCAGGGCGGTCAATGCCAGCATCGGTGCTGCGCGCGCGGCCTTTTTCCCGCGGATCAGCCTGACCGGCGCTGCGGGCACCGCCAGCAGAGAGCTGTCAGGGCTGTTCGATGGCGGTTCCGGTTATTGGAGCTTCTCGCCGAGTATCAGCGTGCCGATCTTCAATGCTGGTCAGCTGCGGGCGAATGTGGATTACGCGCAGATCAGCAAGAACATCCAGGTTGCGCAGTACGAAAAGGCGATCCAAACGGCGTTCCGCGAAGTGGCCGATGGGCTGGCGGCCCAAGCCACCTATACCCGCCAGGTGCAGGCGCAACGCGACCTGCTGGAAACCAGCGAGGACTACTACAACCTTGCCGAGCGCCGCTATCGCACCGGGGTGGACAGCTATCTGACCTTGCTCGATGCGCAGCGCCAGCTGTTTAGCGTGCAGCAACAGCTGATCAGCGATCGGCTCGCGCAGATGACCAGCGAGGTCAATCTGTTCAAGGCGCTCGGTGGTGGCTGGCAGGAAACTGCGCAGGCGCAGCCGGCCGAGGGTTGATCGGCAGAGGCGGTGTTGCAGCGTTGCTGGATTGACGTGTAATCACCGCCGATACATAGAAACGAAAACGCCGCCCATTGGGCGGCGTTTTTTTGTGCGTGGCTTATGCCTCGCGGTTACGCGTCAGCAGGGCCGGCTTCTCACCTCGTGGCCGGGTTGGCAGCTGCTCGAGCTGGTCCAGACTGGGCAGGCGATCGATCTTCGATTCCTTGTGGATGATCACCGGCTGCTTTTCACGCGGCTTGGCAGCTTCCTGGCGCGCGACGGCCGGCTCTTCGATCCGTCGGCTGTCGTTCTTGCGCCGTGGCTGGCCGTTGCGCGGCTGGCCGCTGCGTGCCGCCTGGCCTTGGCCCGTACCCGGACGTTTGCCCTTGCCGGCGGGAGCACCAGCAGCGCCAGGGCGTGCGGCTCCGGCGGCACGTGGCGCGGCACCAGCCGGAGCCGGAGCACCAGGGCGCCGGCCGCGGTTCTGCTTGTTCTGATACGGGCTGACGTAGTCGACGCGATTGCCGAAGTTGTCCACTTCGTCATCGAGAAACTCGTCCGGAGCACGGTTTGGCGGCAGCTGCGGAGGTCGAGCAGCGGTTTGCGCTTCACTGGCGGCTCCATCGCGAGCAGGCTTGCGCGCCTTGCTCTGGCTGCGGCGGTTGCGTTCCTTCTGCTCGGTGCCTTTCTCTGCCGGCTTTTCGCGCTCAGCGCGAGCCTTGCGTTCGCCACGCTGCGGACGCGGCTGGCGCGGTTCGCGCACCTCCGGCTTCTCCGCCTCGATGGCGCTGGCATCGAAACCCATCAGATCGCCTTCAGGGATGCGCTGCTTGGTCATGCGCTCGATGCCCTTGAGCAGCTTTTCCTCGTCCGGCGCGACCAGCGAAATGGCTTCACCGCTGCGCCCGGCACGGCCAGTACGGCCGATGCGGTGTACGTAGTCTTCCTCGACGTTGGGCAGCTCGAAGTTGACCACATGGGGCAGCTGGTCGATATCCAGACCGCGGGCTGCGATATCGGTGGCGACCAGAATGCGCACCTGGTTGGCCTTGAAGTCGGCCAGAGCCTTGGTGCGGGCGTTCTGGCTCTTGTTGCCGTGGATCGCCGCAGCCGGCAGGCCGTGCTTCTCCAAATACTCGGCTAGGCGATTGGCGCCATGCTTGGTACGGGTGAAGACCAGCACCTGCTCCCAGGCGCCCTGAGTGATCAGGTGAGCGAGCAGGGCACGCTTGTGGCTGGCGGCGATGCGGAACATCCGCTGCTCGATACGCTCGACCGTGGTGTTCGGCGGCGTGACCTCGATGCGCTCGGGGTTGTGCAGCAGCTTGCCCGCCAGATCGGTGATGTCTTTGGAGAAGGTGGCCGAGAACAGCAGGTTCTGGCGCTTGGCCGGCAGTTTGGCCAGGACCTTCTTGACGTCATGGATGAAGCCCATGTCGAGCATGCGGTCGGCTTCGTCGAGGACGAGAATTTCCACGTGCGACAGATCGATGGCCTTCTGGTTGGCCAGATCGAGCAGACGGCCTGGGCAGGCGACCAGCACGTCGAGGCCCTTGGCAACCGCCTGGATCTGCGGGTTCATACCGACGCCGCCGAAGATGCAGGTGCTCTTCAGAGGCAGGTCACGGGCATAGACCTTGAAGCTGTCGTGAACCTGGGCGGCGAGCTCGCGGGTCGGTGTCAGCACCAGTACGCGCGGCTGTTTCGGGCCGTAGCGGTGCTCGCGATCCGGGTGGCCGCCCGGGAAGAGTAATTCGAGTACCGGCAGGGCGAAACCGCCTGTCTTACCGGTTCCGGTCTGGGCGGCGACCATCAGGTCACGGCCTTGCAACACGGCGGGAATCGCCCGCTGTTGCACGGGGGTAGGCTGGGTGTAACCGGCGGCCTCGACGGCACCGGCCAAAGCCTCGGAGAGACCGAGGGAAGCAAAGGACATGAGTAATCCTGTCTTGTTAGGGCGAAGCCCTGGGATGATCATGCCTGGCTCGAATCGCGACTGGCGTGCGATCCCGTCCGGTCCTGCCGCAAATATGATGGCGGCATCCGGGCGTAAGCCTGGCGGAAGCGCGGAGTATAACAGAGCCTGTTAACGCCGCATTGCTCTGACAGTGTCGCAGGTCACGGGTTCATTAGCCAGCTCCGCATTTCTACGGAGCTGGTTGATTCAACTCAGCGTGACAGCCCGAGGTTGTTCCAGATCGCCAGGCTCGGCTCGGCCTGGTTCAGTGTGTAGAAATGCAGGCCAGGAGCACCACCGGCCAGCAGCTTCTCGCACATCTCGGTGATGACCTGCTCGCCGAAGGCCTGGATGCTCTGCATGTCGTCGCCATAGGCTTCGAGCTGTTTGCGCACCCAGCGTGGGATCTCCGCGCCACAGGCATCGGAGAAGCGGGCCAGTTTGCTGTAATTGGTGATCGGCATGATGCCCGGCACCACCGGCGTCTGAACCCCGAGCTTGCGCACGCGCTCGACGAAGTAGAAGTAGCAGTCGGCATTGAAGAAGTACTGGGTAATCGCACTGTCGGCGCCGGCCTTGGCCTTGCGCACGAAGTTCGCCAGGTCGTCCTCGAAGTTGCGCGCCTGGGGATGCATTTCCGGGTAGGCGGCGATCTCGATATGAAAGTGGTCACCGGTCTCGGCGCGGATGAACTCCACCAGTTCGTTGGCGTAGCGCAGCTCGCCGCTGGCCATGCCCATACCCGACGGCAGGTCGCCGCGCAGGGCGACGATGCGCTGGATGCCGGCACTCTTGTAGAGGTTCAGCAGCTCGCGCAGCTCGGCCTTGGTGTCGCCAACGCAGGACAGGTGCGGTGCGGTGGGGATCTTCACCTCACCGTCGAGTTGCAGCACGGTGTTGAGCGTGCGGTCGCGCGTCGAGCCACCGGCACCGTAGGTGCAGGAGAAGAAATCGGGCTGGTAGCCCGCCAGCTGGCGCGCCACGTTCAGCAGTTTTTCATGCCCGGCTTCGGTCTTGGTGGGGAAGAACTCGAAGCTGATGGAAGGGCGATTTGAAGAGGTCATACAGAAATTCCTTGAGCTGCAAGCCGCAGGCCGCGAGCGCACCTGGCGCCTCGCAGCCTGTGACGTGACCTGCTTAGTAGCGGTAGCTGTCCGGCTTGAACGGACCTTCGACGGCAACGCCGATGTACTCGGCCTGCTTGGCGGTCAGCTGGGTGACCACGCCACCGAAGCCCTTGACCATCTCCAGTGCCACTTCTTCGTCGAGCTTCTTCGGCAGCACCATGACGGTGACGTTCTGGGTCTTCTCGGCCACCGGCAGGTCGGCGAACTTCTCGTTGTAGAGGTGGATCTGCGCCAGCACCTGGTTGGCGAAGGAGCCGTCCATGATCCGGCTCGGGTGGCCGGTGGCGTTGCCCAGGTTCACCAGGCGGCCTTCGGCCAGGAGAATCAGGTAGTCATCGTTGGTCGGGTCGACGGTCTTGCCGGTGCGGTGGATCTTGTGCACCTGCGGCTTGACCTCTTCCCAGCCCCAGTTCTGGCGCATGAAGGCGGTGTCGATCTCGTTGTCGAAGTGACCGATGTTGCACACCACGGCGCGCTTCTTCAGCGCCTTGAGCATGCCGGCGTCGCACACATTGACGTTACCGGTCGTGGTGACGATCAGGTCGATCTTGCCCAGCAGCGCGGCGTCGACGCTGGCTTCGGTGCCGTCGTTGATGCCGTTCTTGTAGGGGGAAACCAGCTCGAAGCCGTCCATGCAGGCCTGCATGGCGCAGATCGGGTCGACCTCGGAGACCTTGACGATCATGCCTTCCTGGCGCAGCGACTGTGCCGAGCCCTTGCCTACGTCGCCGTAGCCGATGACCAGCGCCTGCTTGCCGGAGAGCAGGTGATCGGTGGCGCGCTTGATGGCGTCGTTCAGGCTGTGGCGGCAGCCGTACTTGTTGTCGTTCTTGCTCTTGGTGACCGAGTCGTTGACGTTGATCGCCGGCACTTTCAGGGTGCCGCCCTTGAGCATGTCGAGCAGGCGGTGCACACCGGTGGTGGTTTCCTCGGTGATGCCGTGCACGCGCTCGAGCACCTGCGGATACTTGTCGTGCAGGATCTGGGTCAGGTCACCGCCGTCGTCCAGCACCATGTTGGCGTCCCACGGCTGGCCGTCCTTGAGGATGGTCTGCTCGATGCACCACTCGTATTCTTCCTCGGTTTCGCCCTTCCAGGCGAATACCGGGATGCCGGCAGCGGCGATGGCGGCAGCGGCCTGGTCCTGGGTGGAGAAGATGTTGCAGGAGGACCAGCGTACCTCGGCGCCGAGGGCGATCAGCGTCTCGATCAGCACCGCGGTCTGGATGGTCATGTGGATACAGCCCAGGATCTTCGCGCCCTTGAGCGGTTGCTCGGCGGCGTACTTGCGGCGCAGGCCCATCAGGGCGGGCATTTCCGATTCGGCGATGATGATCTCGCGGCGGCCCCAGGCGGCCAGGGAAATGTCGGCGACCTTGAAGTCGGTGAAACCGGCAGGCGTCATGACAGCACTCATCGAAGAGTTCTCCATTCGTATGGTTGCGAATGGGCGCCGTTGATGCGTTCGAGGAAACGCCCCATCCGAGCCTGACAGGTTCTGGAACCTGCTGCAGCGCCCCTCGGGTGGGTGGCGGGCACGATCGAAGCGGAGTCGATCGGGTAAAACCCGGCGATTATAGCCGCGCCGTCCGGCAATCCCAAGCCCGCTGCTCGGCGAACTCCACGGATGACCGGACGGTCGAAGTTGAAGGTTCGGTGACCCTTGCCGGGCGAAACCGTTTCAGGAGACCGCCATGAACCCCATGCTTCGCCTTGCGCCCTTCCTGCTGGTGGGCGCGATCAGCCTGCCGGCCGCAGCGCAGTCCTGCTATGTCCACAGCGAAACCTCCGGTGCGGTACCGGCGCCGGTGGTGACCGAACAGTGCTTCGAGTTCCACGGCGTGGACAAGGACGACGCCATCAACTGGGTCTGTCAGGACAACGAGGCGGTGAAGAACTCTCGCCGCGAGATTCGTGACAGCTGTCCGGACGGGCACTTTGGTATCTGTACCGCGCCGATGACGCCGGAAACCCTCGCCAACGAGCGCGCCACCGGTTCCCAGGCGAAGAACGGTACCTTGCCGACCCAGATCAGCGAGGACGCAACCATCGTCACGTATCACTATCACGCCAGCGATCGCGCCCAGGCCAAGATCGACTGCGAAAGTGCCGGCGGCAGCTGGTCGCAATAAAGGCGGTGCGCAATCTTTGCTGACGAAGTCCAAGCCCGACTGATTTGTTCAACCGCCCACGGGCGGGGATAATCCCGCGCTTCGTATCCGTGAGTGGCCGAACCATGACGTTGAGATTGCTGTGCCTTCCCCTGTTCGCCGCGCTGCTGCTGGCAGGCTGTGATCGTGTCGACCCTGACTCGCCGCTGGGCAAGCGCAAGGCGATCTATCAGGCGATGCTCGATACCAAGGAAGACCTCGGCGGCATGCTGCGCGGGCGCATCCCATTCGACGGCACGGCGTTTACCAGCGGCGCCGCCAAGCTCGACGAGCTGTCGCGCCAACCCTGGCAGCACTATCCGGAGGTCAAGGAAAAGCAGAGCGACGCGCGTGACGATGTCTGGCAGCGCCAGGAGCGCTTCCAGGAACTGGCCCGCGCGCTGGAGGCCGACACGGCTGCGCTGGTGGAGGTGACGACCGCGGGTCCGGTGACCGCTGAGCGTGTCGCCCCGGCCTTCCAGCGTGTCGAGGATGCCTGCGAGGCCTGCCACAAGGAGTTCCGCGCCTACTGAGGCGGCTCAGCGGCGCAGGGTGTCCAGTTTTTCCCGGGATTTGGCCAGCTGATCGCGGCGCAGCTCGATCAGCTGCGCATTGCCGGTGCCCAATGCTTCACGGAGCAGGGTTTCGCGACGCTCCACCTGGCGGTTGACGTGCTCGTATTCCACCTGCCGCGGGTGCAGCGCTACCAGGCCCTGGCACTGCTTAGTCAGGGTCTGCAGCTCGGCATTGAGCTGGGTCTGCTGCAGCTTGTCGCCTTGCAGGCGTGCCTGCTGCAGCTGCTCGCGCAGCGCCTGGCGCTGTGCATGGCACTGAGGGTCGGCCTGCGGCGCGGCGGCGAGCAGCGGGCTGACGACAGCGCAGGCGGTCAGCAGGGCAATGGGCAGATGTCGCAAAGACATGCCACGCCTCCATAGTTGTTATCCAGCTTCTATCGACCGCAGGGTTCGGGCGAAAGTCCCTCAGGTGCCCGGAACCCCGACGGCGCGTAGTCGTTCGCGCAGCGCGGGCAGCTCCGCCGCGCGGAAGAACGCCTGCAGCTGTTTCGCCCGCGCCGGACCGACTCCCGCTTCGGCTTGCCACTGCGCCAGGTCGCGTGCGGCGAGCGCGTCCCAGTCCGCTGCGGGCGGCAGCTGCTTGGCCGGTAGGCCGAGCGCCTTCAGCCATTGCGCCAGCGGCCTCTGCCGGGCTCGGGCGAAGCTCGCGGCGAGCTTGTTGGCGCGCGCCTTGCCAATGCCGGGCACCTGCTCGAGTGCGGCGGCATCCAATTCCAGCCAGGCGAGCAGGTCGGGTAGCAGGCCGGCCTCCAGCAATGCCTGCCAGCTGCCGGCGCCGACGCCCTCGAGCGCCAGGCCTTGCCTGCCGCCCAGCCAGACCAGACGGGCGAGGAACTGCTGGTCGCAGCCGGGCGCTGGCCGCCAGCAGCTGTCAGGGTGATAGCGCCGCGGATCGGGCGCGGCGACCGGAGCCCGCTCGGTGTGACGCCAGACCACGCTGTCCAGCTGCGGAATGCTATGCCCGGCCAGCGCAACCGCGACCCGGTCACCGGGGCGCACGTCCAGCGCCTGCCAACGATCCAGCGAACCGAGGCTCAGCGTGCGCACGCGTCGATCATCCAGCTGGACCGGAGCGAGCTGCAGCAGCGGTGTGATCCGCCCGGTGCGGCCGATGCGAAATTCGACGTCGCGCACCTCGGTCAGCGCCTTGCGCAGCGGGTACTTCCAGGCTGCGGCCCAGTGGGGCTCGGCCTGCCAGCGCTCGGCCGGCGGACGTTGCTCCTGGCGCAGCACCACGCCATCGGTGGCGAACGGCAACGCTTGGCGATACCAGTGCTCGCGCCAGTGGCGGGCGTGTTCCAGTGTTTCCACGGGCTGGCTGAACGACTGCGTATCGGGGAAGCCGAGTGCCGCCAGCTGCCCGAGCCGGGCGTTCATGCTGTCCGGGCCGTTCGGCCAGTCCCAGACGAACAGGCCGATCCGCGCGGCAGTGTCCCTGTCCAGGCCGTTGCTGGCCATGGCGCCGGCCACGCGCCCGCGAGCCCCCGCGCTGCCATGCGATGCCTGGACATGCCGGTCCAGTCGCCAGTAGAGCTCGCCCTGCAGGATGACCTCGTCGGGTACCGCCAGGCGCGCAGGGATCGCTGCCAGTCTACGGGCATTGGCTGTCCAGTCCTGTCCGGTAAGGCCATCGCCACGGCTGATGGCCTGCTGCAGGGCGCCATGACGATACACCAGGGTGACCGCGACACCGTCGATCTTGGGCTGAATCCACAAGTCGCGGCGCCGCGCGATCCAGGTCGCAACCGCCTGCTCGTCGGCGAGCTTGACCAGGCCGGTCTGTCTGACCGGATGGCGCAGCGGACCGCCGGCATTCTGCAGCGGATCCGGTGCCGCGCTGGTGCCGACGAAGCAGCGCCGCCAGCCGTCCAGCTGCGCGCGGCTCTGGTCATAGATCTCGTCGTCCACCAGCGACTGACCGCGCCGGTGATAGGCATCGTCCCACTGGGCGAGCTGCGCCTGCAGCTGGTGGATTTCCTGGCGTGCCCGCGCGTCGTCCCAGTTCGGACAGGTGGCGAGGCAGGCAGGGGCGAACAGGCACAGCGATAGCGCGATCAGGCGTGGCATGGCGAGCATCCTTGCTCTGGTGACGGGGGCGCGGCCCGCCGACGCCGGCGGACCGATGCCGGATTGTCGCCTGCCAGGCGCGAGCCGACCGTGCGTCAGCGCATGTTGAACAGTTCCTGATGGAAATCCCGCGCCGGCAGGCCGCGCCGCTGCAGGTCACGGCTGAGGTCCAGACCGAAACCGGCAGGGCCGCAGAACCAGACGTCACTGTCCTGCCACTGCGGCGCCAGCTGGCGCAGGCGTTCGGGCGTCAGCCGCCCGCCTTCGCTGGCGACCAGCACATGCAGGCGCACCCGGGCGCGCTCGGCCAGCTCGCGGATGCGCTCGATGAAGCCCTGGTCGGGCGCGCTGGTGCAATAGAAGAAGTCGACGTTGTCCCCGTTACCGCTGTCGGCCAGCGCTTGCAGGCGGCCGATGAACGGCGCGATACCGATGCCGCCGGCGACCCAGATCTGCCGCGGCTTGCGGCTGTGGAAATCGAAGCAGCCATAGGGACCTTCCACCTTCACCGGGTCGCCCACCTTGAGCGTCTGGGGCAGGGTGCGGGTGTAGTCGCCGAGGCCCTTGATGGAGAAGGCCAGCCGGCCATCGTTGCACCAGGCCGAGGAGAGGCTGAAGGGGTGCGGCCCTTCCTTGTCGTCGAAGGTGACGAAGGCGAACTGCCCGGCCTTGTGTCCCGGCCAGGCGCCATCGAGCTTGATGTCGACACGCAGCACGCGGTTGTCGCGGTGATGGGTCAGGCTTTCGATGCGGCCTACCACCTGATGCTTGCGGCCGATGCGGCGCAGCAGCGAGATGCAGGCGGCCAGCGAGCCGGCGGCCATGAGCACGGCCAGCACCAGGCCCAGCGGCGACGTCCAGTAATCCGGCGGCGTCAGCACCACCGCGTGCACCACCAACGCCAGGTAGACCAATGCCAGCCAGCGGTGGGTGCGGAAGAACCAGCGGTAGGGGAAGCGCTTGACCAGTGCCAGCACGATGAGGATGACCGCGGCATAGAAGGCCCACTCGCCGATGGTCTCCGCGATGCCGCGAAAGCGTTGCAGCAGGGCGAAGATGCCTTCGTGAACCTGGCCCTCGCCGGCGCGCCGAGCCGGTCGCTCCAGCCAGCCGAAACCCACCAGCCATTTCGGAATCTGGCCCCAGCCCCAGTGGAAGATGGCGATCACCAGGGCGCTGATGCCCAGCCACTTGTGCAGCCGATAGGTCTTGTCCAGGCCGTCGAAGAAGCGTTCGAAGCGCCGTGGCCGCGCCGCCAGTATCACCGCCACGCTCATCGCGGCAATGCCGAGCACACCGCTGTAGTGCACCATCACCTTGCGCAGCGGCCAGATCTGGTAATGCGCCATGACGAAGCTGTCGACCAGCAGCCAGAGCAGCGTCAGTCCGACGAACAGCGCGACGTAGGTGAGTTTTATCTGTCTCATCTTGGGCAAGCCTCCCAGCTGACATCCCTATTTCGAGCTTCCTTGAGCATCCCCCCGCTGCCATGCCACTGCCATGACCGTGGTCAGTAGCGCAGCGGTCGGCCGAAATCGGCGACACGGGAGGACGCGCTTTTTATCTACAATTCGCCCCTCAATTCCTCGAAGAGACGAGCCCGTGTACCCAGTGATCGCCATCGAGCAGCTCACCAAGACCTACGCGTCCGGACATCCCGCGCTCAAACGCATCGACCTCGAGATCCGCAAGGGCGAGATCTTCGCCCTGCTCGGACCCAACGGCGCCGGCAAGACCACGCTGATCAGCATCATCTGCGGCATCGTCAACCCCGGCGGCGGCCGCGTAGTGGTCGACGGCCACGACATCGTCCAGGACTACCGCGCAGCCCGCTCGAAGATCGGCCTGGTGCCGCAGGAGCTGTTCAACGAGGGGTTCGAGAGCGTCTGGGCGACGGTGCGTTTTTCGCGCGGGCTGTTTGGCAAGGCGCCGGACGATTCGTTCCTCGAGAAACTGTTGCGCGATTTGTCCCTGTGGGACAAGCGCAATGCCCGGATTCTGGAACTCTCCGGTGGCATGAAGCGCCGCGTGATGATCGCCAAGGCACTGTCCCACGAGCCATCAATCCTGTTCCTCGACGAGCCCACCGCTGGCGTCGATGTCGAGCTGCGCCGGGACATGTGGGAGATGGTCCGCGGCCTGCGCGAACGGGGCGTGACCATCATCCTCACCACCCACTACATCGAGGAGGCCGAAGAGATGGCCGACCGCATCGGGGTGATCAGCAAGGGCGAGATCATCCTCGTCGAGGACAAGCATGTGCTGATGCACAAGCTCGGCAAGAAGCAGCTGACCCTGCACCTGCAGCGCCCGTTGACGGCGATCCCGGAAGAGCTGGCCGGCTATCCGCTGGAGCTGACCGATGCCGGCAACCAGCTGGTGTTCACCTTCGATGCCCAGCACGAGGACACCGGCATCGCCGAGCTGCTCAAGCGCCTGGCCGCCCACGGCATCGACTTCAAGGACCTGCAGTCGAGCCAGAGCTCGCTGGAGGAAATCTTCGTCAACCTCGTTCACGGTCGCTGAAGGAACAACTGCATGAATGTTTACGCGATCCGCGCGATCTACCTGTTCGAACTGGCGCGCACCTGGCGCACCCTGCTGCAGAGCATCGCCACCCCGGTGATCTCCACCTCGCTGTACTTCGTGGTGTTCGGCTCGGCCATCGGCGCGCGCATGGAGGCCATGCACGGCATCCCCTACGGCGCCTTCATCATTCCCGGCCTGATCATGATGGCGCTGCTTTCCGAGAGCATCTCCAACGCCTCGTTCGGCATCTACATGCCGCGCTACTCGGGGACCATCTACGAGGTGCTGTCGGCGCCGGTGTCCTATGTCGAGATCGTCATCGGCTACGTTGGCGCAGCAGCGACCAAATCGCTGATTCTCGGCGTGATCATCCTGCTTACCGCGCGCCTGTTCGTCGATTATGAGATCCAGCATCCGCTGATGATGGCGCTGTTCCTGGTGCTGACGGCGGTTACTTTCTGCCTGTTCGGGTTCATCATCGGCATCTGGGCCGACGGCTGGGAGAAGCTGCAGATCGTCCCGGCGCTGATCGTCACGCCTTTGGCTTTTCTCGGCGGGAGCTTCTACTCCATCGAGATGCTGCCGCCGCTGTGGCAGAAGATCACGCTGTTCAACCCGGTGGTGTACCTGATCAGCGGCTTCCGCTGGAGCTTCTACGGCGTCTCGGACATCAGTGTCGGCATCAGCCTGGCGATGATCCTCGGCTTTCTCGCCGCCTGCCTGCTGGCGGTGTGGTGGATCTTCAAGACCGGCTATCGGTTGAAGAACTGAGCCGCACACGAAAACGCCCGCAGATGCGGGCGTTTTCAATTACAGCACTTCAAGCTTACTTGCCGAACATCTTGCCGAGGCCGAGCACGGCATCCTTGGCCTGGGTCACGGCCTGGACCTTCTCGTCGATCGCCGCGCCCTGTTCGGTGGCGTTGGCATTGGCCGCCAGTTCTTCGCCGTTCAGTTGTGCGCAACCACCCTCCACCTGAGCGATGGCGTTGCTGAGCTTCTCGTTGCCGAGCATCTGGCCGAGCAGCTTGCCGGTTTCCAGGTTGCCTTGCTGGGCGTTCAGCTGTTGTTCGCATTTGGCCTGCACATCGCTGGTAGCCGCCTGCAGCGAGGCGCTCGAGAGGGCGAGCAGGGCGCAGCCGAAGAGGTGGGAAATACGCATGGATAAGCTCCTTGTAATGTCGATCACGACAGGTGATCGATCGAGTCCGTTCGAAAAGGGCGGCGATGATAGCGTTTTGCTTCTGGTGCGCAAAGGCGCTGGCATGCAGGTTTCGTGACCTGGTGCGGATTGCGTGACGCTGGATGTATCCGGTCCAGAAAGCAGAAAACCCCGCACGGCTCAGGCTGGCGGGGTTTTCCGTTGACCGGAGGCTGCTTACAGCCCGGCGGCGGCGCGCAGGGCGTCGGCCTTGTCGGTCTTCTCCCAGGTGAAGGCGGTGAAGGTGTCGGCACCCACCGTCATCTCGTAGGGGGTGCGGCCGAAGTGGCCGTAGGCGGCGGTGGCGCGATACATCGGGTGCAGCAGGTCGAGCATGCGGGTGATCGCATAGGGGCGCAGATCGAAGTGCTCGCGCACCAGGGCGATGATCTTGTCATCGCCGAGCTTGCCGGTGCCGAAGGTGTTCAGCGAGATGGACGTCGGCTGCGCCACGCCGATGGCATAGGACACCTGGATCTCGCAGCGATCGGCGAGACCGGCGGCAACGATGTTCTTGGCGACGTAGCGTCCGGCGTAGGCAGCGCTGCGGTCGACCTTGGACGGGTCCTTGCCGGAGAAGGCGCCGCCGCCGTGACGGGCCATGCCGCCGTAGGTGTCGACGATGATCTTGCGTCCGGTCAGGCCGCAGTCGCCTACCGGGCCGCCGATGACGAACTGGCCGGTCGGGTTGATGTGGTACTGGGTGTCCTTGTGCAGCAGCTCGGCCGGCAGGCTGTGCTTGATGATCAGCTCCATCACCGCTTCGCGCAGATCGCTCTGCTTGACGTCGGGGTTGTGCTGGGTCGACAGCACCACGGCGTCGATGCCGACCACCTGGCCGTTCTCGTAGCGGCAGGTGACCTGGCTCTTGGCGTCCGGACGCAGCCACGGAAGCAGGCCGTTCTTGCGCGCCTCGGCCTGGCGCTCGACCAGGGCGTGGGAGAAACGGATCGGCGCCGGCATCAGTACGTCGGTCTCGTTGCTGGCATAGCCGAACATCAGGCCCTGGTCGCCGGCACCCTGGTCTTCCGGCTTGGTGCGGTCGACGCCCTGGGCGATGTCCACCGACTGCTTGCCGATGATGTTGATGATGCCGCAGGTGGCGCCGTCGAAACCGACTTCCGAGCTGTTGTAGCCGATGTCGACGATGACGTCGCGGACCAGCTGCTCCAGATCGACCCAGGCGCTGGTGGTCACTTCACCGGCGACGATGGCTACACCGGTCTTGACCAGGGTTTCGCAGGCCACGCGGGCGTGCTTGTCCTCGGCGATGATGGCGTCGAGCACCGCATCGGAGATCTGATCGGCGATCTTGTCCGGATGCCCTTCGGACACGGACTCGGAGGTGAAAATCGAGTATTCGCTCATCTATCGGTTTCCTATTACCGGTGGGTGAGTCGGTCGTCAGGAGCGGGCCGGGAAAAGTGCCGGGCCTGGATCTGAAAACCGTTCTTCAAGCCAATGTAGAGGCTCTCGCCGGGCGTGAGCCCCGCGGCATCGGCCCAACGGGCCAGATCGTCCTGTTCGAAGCCCAACCAGAGATCGCCGCAGGCCTCCCTGGCCCAACTCTGGTTGTGGCTGCACAGCTCGGTGATCAGCAGGCTGCCGCCCGCCTTTACCAGCCGCGCCAGTTGTTTCATTGCCTCACCCGGCGCAGCCAGGTGATGCAGGACCATGTTCAGTACCACGCAGTCGGCCGCCGGGCAGTCATCGTGCAAGGCGTCGGCCAGCCTGAGTTCGACGTTGCCGAGCCCGGTCTGTTCGCAATGGGCGCGGGCCAGGTCGAGCATCGCCGGGCTGTTGTCCAGCGCCACCACCCGGGCGAAGCGCCGGGCCAGTTCCGGCAGGAAGCTGCCGTCGCCGGGGCCGACTTCCAGCGCCGTGGCTTCGGCGTCGAAGTTCAGCGCGTCGAGCAGGGCCACCACGCTGTCGCGGTACTGTGGCAGGCCGGCGATCAGGTCCTGGCGGGCCTGGAAACTGTCGGCCATGCGCGCGAAGAAATCCTCGCTGGCGGCGCTGCGCTGGGCATGTACGGCGGCGATGCGGGCGTCGATCTCGCGTGGCAGTTCCAGTCGGTCCGCTTCCTCCAGCAATGCCGCGTGCAGCCGGCCGCCAGGGCTGTCGAGCTGCGCCAGGCTGCGTCGGTAGAACACCGCGTTGCCTTCGCGCCGGGTGGCCAGCAGGCCGGCCTGGGTGAGTACCTTGAGATGATGGCTCATCCCCGACTGGCCGATGGCAAAGATCTGCGCCAGCTCGAGCACGCCGAAGGAGTCGCTGGCCAGCACGCGCAGCACGTTCAGGCGCAGCGCATCGCCGCCGGCCTTGCACAGGGCGGCGAGCTGGTCGCTGGCGTCGTAACGGATCTGAGGAAAGCGCAGGCTCATAGGCCGCGCAGTCTAGTCGGTCACTTTTCGTACAGCAAGGGCAGTATCAAAAAGTTTTGATATTGCCCTTGCGGGTGCAGGGTTACTGCAGCAGGCGGGACAGCCCCAGGGTGCAGGACACCAGGCCCAGGCCGATGAGGAAGTAGTTGGGCAGGATATCCAGCAACCGCTGAACCAGCCCCTCGCCGGCCAGGCGGCGCGACAGCAGGCTGTAGGCGAGCAGGATGCTCAGATCGATCACCAGCCAGATCACGATAAGGACCGTGGCCTGCGGAGCGAACGGCTGCGCCGGCAGGATGAAGCCGGGCAGGAAGGCGAGGAAGAACAGGATGTCCTTTGGATTGGACAGGCCCACCGCCATGGCTCGCCAGAAGTAGTGCGCCTCGCTGCGGCGCGGCGTGGTGGTTTCGCCGCCGCCGCCGCAGAGGCCGTCGCAGCCCAGCCAGATCAGGTAGAGCCCGCCGAGGATCTGCCCGGCCTCGAGCACCAGCGGGTCGAGGTCCAGTGCGAGGTAGATCATCACCAGCGCGGCGATCATCAAAATCTGCGCCGACACGGCGCCGCCGAGGATGGTCCACAGCGGCCAGCGGCGGCGGGCGTCGGCCACCACCAGGGCGACCACCGGTCCGGGGGAGGCGATCAGCAGTGCGACCGCGGCGGCGAAGGCGAGGTAGGTGGCGTTCATAGTTCGGTCACCAGGCCGAATACGCGGCTGCGCTTGCCCAGCCGCTCGGCGTAGAAGTTGGGATTGGTGATGGCGAAGGCGCGCTGGATCCAGCGGTCGCTGCCATCGAAGCGCGCGCTGAAGGGGCTGCGCGCGTGGGCGGTGCGGCGGTTGTCGATGATCAGCATGTCGCCGCGGTTCAGGCGCACGGGCTCGACCACTTCCCAGGCGATGTTGCGCAGCTTGTCCATCAGCTGCTGGGCGCGGCTGCTGAAAGCCAGCATGAACTGCGGGTCGAAACGAAAGAAGGGCGCGTCCGGATCGCCATAGAGGATGGTCTGGTGGCGGTTGATGTCGATGCGCTGGTTCTTGCCGGTGGGGCCGTAGTCGGACAGGAAGTTGTACGGCTCGGTGAGGAAGAAGGCCTGCTCTTCGAAGGTCAGACGCTCGAGGATGCGCTCGATGGAGGCGATGTAGGTCACCGCTTCGGCGGCGGGGTCCTGGCGCAGGCAGAGCAGCACCAGATAGTCCGGTACCACGGCGTGGAAGGCGTTTTCGGTGTGCAGATCCAGTTCGGTGTCGAAGCTGTCGGAGTTCGCCGCTCGGGACTGCGTCTGCAGCGGGAAGAAGTTGTTGACGATGCAGCCATCGGACTCCTGCAGGTAGCCGATCGGCTCGCCCAGCAGCGCCGTCGCCTGCAGCAACAGGCGTTCGCTGCTCTCGTCGGGCTTGTTCAGCTGTTCGCGGCTGGGCGGGGTGGGCGGGATATCGCCGACCGGCAGGTTTTCCAGTGTCAGGTAGCCGCGCTTGTTGCCGAACAGCCTGAAATTGAGGATATCGCCGATCTGCTCATGCTGCAGCGCGCCCTTGGTCACGGCGCGGGCCAGAAGCGTCTCGTAATGATCGTTGTGCATACATCCGTCCCTGACTTTTGTATGTGCTGGCGTGATGGGTGTTTTGGCGGGGTTGGCCTACGACCCTTAGCTGGCGCAGTATTGGGAGGTGCATGAGGATTGAAAAATGGAAAAAACAGCCGCTAAGGATGAGTTTTAGTCATGCCGGAATCCGTTATGGCAGTACCGCGCATGCCGCCTCTGTATGCGCTACGTGCGTTCGAGGTGGCGGCGCGCTTCGGCTCGTTCACCCAGGCGGCGCAGAGCCTGTTCATCACCCAGAGTGCGGTAAGCCGGCACGTGAAGACGCTGGAGGAGCATCTGGATTGCCAGCTGTTCGAGCGACATGGCTCGCGGCTGGTGCTGACCGATGCCGGCCGCCTGCTGGCGCAGGAGCTGAAGATCGGTTTCCGTACCATCGAGAACGCCTGCGTCGCGGTGACGCGCCAGCGCGGCGCGCTTCGCCTCAAGGCGCCTTCGACGCTGACCATGCGCTGGCTGCTCGGCGCGCTGAACGCCTTTCAGCTGGCGCATCCGCAGAATCGTGTGCAGCTCACCAGCGCCTGGATGGATCTGGACGCGGTGGATTTCCACAGCGAGCCGTTCGACTGCGCGATCCTGCTGGGCAATGGCGGTTTTCCGGCCGACTGGCGCCGGGTCAAGCTGTTCGACGAATGGCTGGTGCCGGTCTGCGCGCCGGAACTGCTCGGCGCGGCGCCCTGGAGCACCGAGCAGCTGGCGGCGGCCGAGCTGATTCACCCGTCGCGTGACTGCCGTGACTGGCGGCGCTGGCTGCAGCGCACCGGGCGCGTGGATGAGGTCGCCTGGCAGCAGGGCAAACTGTTCGACACCCTCGAACTGGGCATCTCCGCCGCCGCCCAGGGCCATGGCGTGTCGATCGGCGATCTGGCCCTGGTCGGTGCCGAACTGCAGCGCGGCAGCCTGGTGCTGCCACTGCGTCAGGCGGTGCGCTCCGGCGACAGCTATTACCTGGTGTGGCCAGGCGGTGGCAGCGAGTCGGCGACGCTTGCGCGCATGCGCGACTACCTGCTCGAACACCTGCCGGATGTGACCCGCCAGGGCGTCGAACTGTTGGATTGACGGCCGATTCAGTCATTGCCCCGGCCACCCTCGGTAGGGGAAAATGGCCGCCTTTTTCTACGTACACCCCCGCAGGAGATTCAGCGATGCCCAGCCGTCGTGAGCGAGCCAATGCCATCCGCGCCCTCAGCATGGATGCCGTGCAGAAAGCCAACAGCGGCCACCCGGGTGCCCCCATGGGCATGGCGGACATCGCCGAAGTGCTCTGGCGCGACCACCTGAAGCACAGTCCGACCAACCCGCAGTGGGCCGACCGCGATCGCTTCGTGCTGTCCAACGGCCACGGCTCGATGCTGATCTACTCGCTACTGCACCTGACCGGCTACGACCTGTCCATCGATGACCTGAAGAACTTCCGCCAGCTGCACAGCAAGACCCCTGGCCACCCGGAGTTCGGCTACACCGCCGGTGTCGAGACCACCACCGGGCCGCTGGGCCAGGGCCTGGCCAACGCTGTCGGTTTCGCCCTGGCCGAGAAGGTCATGGCGGCGCAGTTCAACCGCCCCGACCACAACATCGTCGATCACAACACCTACGTGTTCCTCGGCGACGGCTGCATGATGGAAGGCATCAGTCACGAAGTCTGCTCGCTGGCTGGTACCTTGGGCCTGAACAAGCTGATCGCCTTCTACGATGACAATGGCATTTCCATCGACGGCGAAGTCCACGGCTGGTTCACCGATGACACCCCGCGCCGCTTCGAGGCTTATGGCTGGCAGGTGATCCGCAATGTCGACGGCCATGATGCCGACGAAATCCAGATGGCTATCGAGACCGCGCGCAAGAGCGACCGGCCGACGCTGATCTGCTGCAAGACCATCATTGGCTTCGGCTCGCCGAACAAGCAGGGCAAGGAAGAATCCCACGGCGCTGCCCTGGGTGAGGCCGAAATCGCCCTGACCCGCGAGGCGCTGGGCTGGAAGCACGGCCCCTTCGAAATCCCGGCCGAGATCTACGCCGAGTGGGACGCCAAGCAGAAGGGCGCCGACGCCGAGAACGAGTGGAACAAGCGCTTCGCCGCCTACGAGGCCGAATTCCCGGCGCTGGCTGCCGAGTTCAAGCGACGCATGGCCGGCGAGCTGCCGGCGGACTTCGCCGAAAAGGCCAGCGAGTTCATCCGTGAAGTCGCCACCAAGGGCGAAACCATCGCCAGCCGCAAGGCCAGTCAGAACTGCCTGAACGCCTTCGGCCCGCTGCTGCCGGAGCTGCTCGGCGGCTCGGCGGACCTGGCCGGCTCCAACCTGACCCTGTGGAAGGGCTGCAAGCCGGTGGTGGCCGAGGATGCCTCGGGCAACTACATGTATTACGGCGTGCGCGAGTTCGGCATGGCCGCGATCATGAACGGTGTCGCCCTGCACGGCGGCCTGATTCCCTACGGCGCGACCTTCCTGATGTTCATGGAATACGCACGCAACGCCGTGCGCATGTCGGCACTGATGAAGCAGCGGGTGATCTACGTGTTCACCCACGACTCCATCGGCCTCGGCGAAGACGGCCCGACCCACCAGCCGGTCGAGCAGCTGGTCGCCCTGCGCACCACGCCGAACCTGGATACCTGGCGTCCGGCCGACACGGTCGAGTCCGCGGTGGCCTGGAAGCATGCGGTCGAGCGCAAGGACGGTCCGAGCGCGCTGATCTTCTCGCGGCAGAACCTGCCGTTCCATGTGCGTGACAACGAAACCGAAGCGGCCATCACCCGCGGCGGTTACATCCTGAAGAACTGCGCTGGCGAGCCGGAGCTGATCCTGATCGCCACCGGTTCGGAAGTCAGCCTGGCGGTACAGGCCGCCGACAAGCTGGCCGAGCAGGGCCGCAAGGTGCGCGTCGTCTCCATGCCCTGCACCAGCGTGTTCGACGCCCAGGACGCGGCCTACAAGCAGCTGGTACTGCCGGTTGAAGTCGGTGCGCGCATCGCCATCGAGGCGGCGCATGCGGACTACTGGTACAAGTACGTCGGCCTCGACGGTCGCATCATCGGCATGACCACCTACGGCGAGTCGGCTCCGGCCGGCCAGCTGTTCGAGGAATTCGGCTTCACCGTCGACAACATCCTCGCGGTCGCCGAAGAGCTGCTGGAGGACTGATCGCGACGATGGGTGGATGGCTGCGGTCATCCATCCCATCAAGCCCCATCCGCGTAGGGTGGAGAGCCAACTGCCGCTTTCCACCTGCAGGACCGACGAGAACCCATGGCCAACGCCCGTCCCTATCGCGTCGCTCTCAACGGCTACGGCCGCATCGGCCGTTGCGTGCTGCGTGCATTCTATGAGCGCGGCGCCGCCTTCGATTTTCAGTTCGTTGCCCTCAACGACCTGGCCGACATGGCCAGCCTGGAATACCTCACCCGCTTCGACTCCACTCACGGCCGCTTTCCAGGCGACGTGGGCGTGGAGGGCGACTGCCTGCACCTGAACGGCGACTGTGTGAAGGTGCTGCGTGCATCGACGCCGGAAGCCATCGACTGGCGGGCACTCGACGTCGATCTGGTGCTGGAATGTTCCGGCGCCTACACCAGCCGTGGCGATGGCGAGCGTTTCCTTGCGGCGGGTGTGCCGCGGGTACTGTTTTCCCAGCCGATGGCCAGTGCGGCGGATGTCGACGCCACCGTGGTGATGGGCATCAATCAGGGGCAGCTGAGCGGCACCGAGCGGCTGGTGTCCAACGCCTCCTGCACCACCAACTGCGGCGTGCCGCTGCTCAAGCTGCTCAATGACGCGGTGGGCATCGAGTTCGCCTCCATCACGACCATTCACTCGGCGATGAACGACCAGCCGGTGATCGACGCCTACCACCATGACGACCTGCGCCGCACCCGCTCGGCCTTCCAGTCGGTGATTCCGGTATCCACGGGGCTCGCCCGGGGCATCGAGCGCCTGCTGCCGGAACTCTCCGGGCGGATTCAGGCCAAAGCCGTGCGGGTGCCGACGGTAAACGTCTCCTGCCTGGACATCACGCTGCAAACCGCTCGGGATACCGACGCGCAGACGATCAACCGGGTGCTGCGCGAGGCCGCCGAAAGCGGCCCCTTGCAGGGGTTGCTGGCCTACACGGAGTTGCCGCATGCCAGTTGCGACTTCAACCACGACCCGCATTCGGCGATCGTCGACGGCAGCCTGACCCGTGCCTCCGGCCCGCGCCTGGTGAATCTGCTGGCCTGGTTCGACAACGAATGGGGGTTCGCCAACCGCATGCTCGACGTCACCGACCATTACCTGCGCGTGGCTCATCGCCCGTAGTGGCACGCGCTTGGAACATCGCTGCTTCTCGACCTTAAGGAAGACCAACATGACCGTTTTGAAGATGACCGACCTCGACCTCTCCGGCAAGCGCGTGCTGATCCGCGAGGACCTCAACGTGCCGGTGAAGGATGGCGCGGTGAAGAGCGATGCACGCATCCTGGCCTCGTTGCCGACCATCAAGCTGGCGCTGGAAAAAGGCGCCGCGGTGCTGGTCTGCTCGCACCTGGGCCGTCCGGAAGAGGGCGTCTACAGCGAGGAAGACAGCCTCAAGCCGGTCGCCGATTACCTGTCCAAGGCCCTCGGCCGTGAGGTGCCGCTGGTCAAGGACTACCTGGACGGTGTCGAGGTCAAGCCGGGTGAGCTGGTGCTGCTGGAGAACGTGCGCTTCAACAAGGGCGAGAAGAAGAACACCGACGAGCTGGCGCAGAAGTACGCTGCCCTCTGCGACGTCTTCGTCATGGACGCCTTCGGCACCGCCCACCGTGCCCAGGGCTCGACTCATGGCGTGGCCAAGTTCGCCAAGGTCGCCTGCGCCGGCCCGCTGCTGGCGGCCGAGCTGGACGCGCTGGGCAAGGCGCTGGACAAGCCGCAGCGGCCGATGGTGGCCATCGTCGCCGGCTCCAAGGTATCGACCAAGCTCGACGTGCTGACCTCGCTGGCCGACATCTGCGACCAGCTGATCGTCGGCGGCGGCATCGCCAACACCTTCCTCGCCGCGGCCGGCTACAAGGTCGGCAAGTCGCTGCACGAGGCCGATCTGATCGACACCGCCAAGGCCATCGCGGCCAAGGTCGCCGTGCCGCTGCCGGTGGATGTGGTGGTCGCCAAGGAATTCGCCGAGAGCGCCGAGGCCACGGTCAAGGCCATCGCCGACGTCGCCGACGACGACATGATCCTGGACATCGGGCCGAAGACCGCAGCCATGTTCGGCGAGATGCTCAAGGCTTCGCAGACCATTCTCTGGAACGGTCCGGTGGGCGTGTTCGAATTCGACCAGTTCGGCAACGGCACCAGGGTGCTGGCCCAGGCCATCGCCCAGAGCCCGGCGTTCTCCATCGCCGGCGGTGGCGACACCCTGGCGGCCATCGACAAATACGGCGTGGCCGAACAGATCTCCTACATCTCCACCGGTGGTGGCGCCTTCCTCGAGTTCGTCGAGGGCAAGGTGCTGCCGGCGGTCGAGGTACTGGAGCAACGCGCCAGCTGATGACCGGGCGGGCTGCCGGCGGCGCCCTCGGCGCTGGCAGCCCGCTGTTGCAGACGGCAACCCCGGCGGCTCGCCGTGGTCTTTGTTCTTATCGGAACGAGGAAAGGGGATTCCCCATGCGCTACATCGCTGTTGCCGTTTGTTGCCTGGGCCTGGCCGGTTGTGCCGGCAATTCACCGGATACCGCCTGTCAGGTGCTCGACCCGCCGCCGGTGCTCAGCCCGACCGCCGAGCATGATCAGCGCATGCAGATGCAGGCCACTGGCGATCCGACCGTCGTTACCCAGGGCGGACTGCAAGACTGTCCGGACTGATTCGCCTCGAGGAGATGGAATGAACAAAGGCTTGCCCATGCTGCTCGCCGCGCTGCTGCTCGGCGGCTGCGGCCACTGGCAGTCCGGCCCGGACGCGCCGTTCGTGCGCTGGAAGTGCCAGAGCCAGCAGCACATCGCCTGGCGCTACGCCGATGATCAGCGCAACGCCATCGACCTGAAGATCGGCAACAGCGAGCAGGTTCATACGTTGCGCAAGGAACCTGCAACGCATGGCACTTTCTATAGCGATGGCGTAGTTGCCTTCCATGACAAGGGCAACGAGGCGCTGGTGTATCGCGTCGCCGATGACAAGGTGCTGGCCCACGGCTGCAGCGCATCGCTCATCAGTATCTAGCGGACCATCGGTTACTGCGGCCTCGCGATGCGAGGCTACGTTTTTTAAAGCGCTGGCGGGACGCTGGCATTTGTCGCTCCCGCCTCTACAATGCCGCGCCCAGCGTGCGGCGCTTGAACAGCGTCGGCCACTGCGGCAGGCTCTACACGATCAAACGACCCAGACCGGGAGAAAGGAAAACATGGCACTCATCAGCATGCGCCAGATGCTCGACCACGCCGCCGAGTTCGGCTACGGCGTGCCGGCCTTCAACGTCAACAACCTCGAGCAGATGCGCGCCATCATGGAAGCGGCCGACAAGACCGATTCCCCGGTGATCGTCCAGGCTTCCGCCGGTGCGCGCAAATACGCCGGTGCGCCGTTCCTGCGTCATCTGATCCTGGCGGCGATCGAAGAATTCCCGCACATCCCGGTGTGCATGCACCAGGACCACGGCACCAGCCCGGACGTCTGCCAGCGTTCGATCCAGCTCGGCTTCTCCTCGGTGATGATGGACGGCTCGCTGCGCGAAGACGGCAAGACCCCCGCCGATTACGAGTACAACGTGCGCGTGACCCAGCAGACCGTGGCCTTCGCCCATGCCTGTGGCGTCTCCGTGGAAGGCGAGCTGGGTTGCCTGGGCAGCCTTGAAACCGGCATGGCCGGCGAGGAAGACGGCGTCGGCGCCGAGGGCGTGCTCGATCACAGCCAGCTGCTGACCGATCCGGAAGAAGCCGCCGACTTCGTCGCCAAGACCAAGGTCGACGCCCTGGCGATCGCCATCGGCACCAGCCACGGCGCCTACAAGTTCACCAAGCCGCCGACCGGCGACACGCTGTCGATCCAGCGCATCAAGGAAATCCACGCGCGCATCCCGGATACCCACCTGGTAATGCACGGTTCCTCCTCGGTGCCGCAGGAGTGGTTGAAGATCATCAACGAGTACGGCGGCGAGATCGGCGAAACCTACGGTGTGCCGGTCGAGGAGATCGTCGAGGGCATCAAGTACGGCGTACGCAAGGTCAACATCGACACCGACCTGCGTCTGGCCTCCACCGGCGCGATCCGCGAGTTCATGGCGAAGAACCCCAGCGAGTTCGACCCGCGCAAGTACCTGGCCAAGACCGTCGCCGCCATGCGCGACATCTGCATCGCCCGCTACGAAGCCTTCGGCACCGCCGGCAATGCCAGCAAGATCAAGCCGATCTCGCTGGAAGGCATGTTCCAGCGCTACGCCAACGGCGAGCTGGATCCGAAGATCAATTGATCGATCGGACATGAAAAAGCCCGCGTTTGCGGGCTTTTTCGTTTCTGCGCTGCATGTGTGCTCAGCTGGCGAGCAGTTCCTGGATCTGGCAACGCAAGGTGTCCAGCGCGAAGGGCTTGGCCAGCACCGGTGCCGAGCGGGCGATGGGGCTGCCGGATTCGTAGATCTCGATGGGATAGCCGCTGATGAAGATCACCTTCAGCTCCGGCCGCAGCTTGAGCGCGGGCTCGGCGATCATCACTCCGGAGACATTGCCCGGCAGGCGGAAGTCGGTGACCAGCAGATCCAGATGCGGTTTGGTCGCCAGGATCTCGAAAGCCTTAGGCGCACTGTCCGCTTCCAGCACCTGATAGCCCTCGCTGGCCAGATAGTCCGAGAGCAGGCTGAGGATATGCGGCTCGTCTTCGACGAGCAGAACGATTTTTGGCAGTGCGTGGTTCATGATGGATCTCGATGTTGCGTTACGTGCTGCATATCCAGCCCGCCGTCATGGGGCCGGACAGGATTTCGACAGGTTGCACGCTGCAAGTTTCAGTCCTGCGGCCGGACGGTCGTCGTTTTCCGTCCACTGCTGTGCAGTAACGCACGGTTTTGTCGCCGCTATCCTCGCCGCTTCCAGCGCGCGACTCAATGCCGACCTTCGCCGGGGCCATGGGCTGGCAGCTGGCGCGCATGCACGCTAGGGTGGGCGATGCCCTGCAGGAGATGAATGCCATGAGCGATCCGGACCGCGCGGCACAGCGCACCCTGGACTATTACCGCCTCAACGCCGAGGCTTTTCGCGACGGCACCCGCGACCACGACGTCAGTCAGAACATCGATGCCCTTCTGCGTCACATTCAGGCGCCGGCGCCGCTGCGTATTCTCGATCTCGGCTGTGGGCCCGGACGCGATCTCAAGGCGTTGACCGCACGAGGGCACGTCGCGGTGGGCCTCGACGGCACCGAGGCATTTGTCGAGATGGCGCGAGCGGACAGCGGCTGCGAGGTCTGGCAGCAGGACCTGTTGCAGCTGCAGCTGCCGACGGAGAGCTTCGACGGCATCTTCGCCAACGCCGTGCTGTTCCATGTTCCGAGCGCGGAGCTGTCCGGCGTGCTGGCCCGTCTGCACGAGGCGCTGAAAGGGGGCGGCGTGCTGTTCTGCTCCAATCCCCGCGGTCAGGACGAGGAGGGCTGGAGCGGTGACCGCTACGGTGTCTGGTATAGCTGGCCAAGCTGGCGGGCGCGGTTGCTGGCCGCCGGCTTTGTCGAACTGGAGCACTACTATCGTCCTGCCGGGCTTCCTCGGGCCCAGCAACCCTGGCTCGCCAGTGTCTGGCGCAAGGCTTCTCGCGGCTGACGCAGGCCGCAGAATGCAACCTGCGTCACGCTTTGTATTGCGTTTTGCACGGTCTAATTCCTGGCTGGATTTAGTTAAGTATTTGTTATTAAAGGAAAATTAATTTTTCTGCGGGTTGGCACGAACGCTGCTCCTTTAATGTTCGCTGGAACTTTCTTGGAGTACAGAACAATGACCGCTGCACAACAATTTCTTACTGCCGCATTCCCTGAGTTCGAAGTGCTCACCGAGCCCCGTCCCGATGGCGGCCTGCTGCTGACCCTGCGCAACGACGACCGCACGCTGGTAAAGCGCGCCCTGTCGAAAGGCCAGACTCAGACGCGGATTCAGCTGGAATGGGTCGTCAGCTCGGTTCGCCGTGATCTGGCACTGGAAGCCGGCATGTCGCCTTCCATCGCCCATCTGCAGAGCCAGAGCCGTACCGCACTGCCGACCTACGAGTACGCCTGAGCCCTACGGCTGCGGCCCATGCCGCAGCCGTAGCAAACCGGGCCGCCAGAGCCCGGTCATCAAGCCCGTGAAGCCGAAGAGGACAGCCACATGAACGCCATCGACCTGCTGATCGAGGATCATGAGCGCGTAAAGGACCTGCTGACGCGCCTGACCGAATCCACCGAGCGCGCCGTGAAGACGCGCACCGAGCTGCTCAGCAAGCTGGAAATGGAAGTGACCATTCATACCCAGCTGGAAGAGCAGATTCTCTACCCCGCCTACAAGGAAGCCGGCGGCAAGGAAGAGCTGAAGATGTATCACGAGGCCAAGGAAGAGCACCGAGCCGTGGATTCGCTGGTGCTGCCGGATCTGAAGGCCACCGATCCGGGCAGCGTCCAGTTCTCCGGACGGGCCAAGGTCTGCAAGGAGCTGCTGGAGCACCACATCGAGGAAGAGGAATCGGAAATGTTCCCGCAGGCGCGCGAACTGTTCGACGCCAAGCGCCTCGAGGAAATGGGTGCGCAGATGATGGAGCTGCGCAATCGTCTGAAGAAGGAGTTCACTGCCAAGCAGGCAGCCTGAACCTCGCCTACCGGCCACCGGGGCTCCCTGCCCCGGTCCGCTCTGCTTCCGCCCCGCAGCACCTGCGTCTTTGCTGACGTGCATCAATAGTGCGACCAGGCGTCGCTGCGACCCTTGATGGCTTTCTAGTATCAACTTCCGTTGCTCAGGCCTGGATGATGTTCTCAGGCGCATGGGTGCGGCAGGGAAGCAAGGGGCGTGGATGGAAGACGAGCTGAAGGCGTTGCTGCAACGAGTGGGGCTGGGCCTCGAACAGATCCTGACCCGCAAGCGCTTCCTGCAGTGGCAGACCGGTGACGCGTTGCGCCTGAACCGCGCCGCGGCCGAGCTGGACGCGGCTCATCGCGCCTTCATCGATAAGCTCTACGAACACCTTGCCGACTTCGGCCAGCCAGCCACCCTGCACAGTGACTGCGCCGGGCTGATGCGGCTCAAGCAGCGCCAGCAGGAATACTACCGGCGCCTGTGGAACGGTCCCTACGAGCGCGACTACGTGCGTGACCGCCTGCTGGTGGGGCTGGTCCATCAGCGGGTCGGCGTCGACCTGGAATGGTACCTCGGTGCCTATCGCTTCTACCTGTCGGAAATGCTGCGCACGCTGCTCGGCGACAACGAGCAGCACAGGCTGTACGACAGCCTGCTGAAGATCGTCTTCTTCGACATGATCCTCGCCATCGACACCTACAGCGCCGCTCAGCGGCACGCCCTGGAGGACAGCGAGGCGCGGCTGACGCGCGCGCTGCGCGGCTCGGAGGACGGCATCTGGGAATGGAACGTGGAGCACGACCAGCTGCACCTGTCCGAGCGCTGGACCGCCATGCTGGGCATGCCTGCGCAGCCGAGCTATACCAGCCGCAGCTGGTTCGAGCGGGTACATCCGGACGACCTGCCTGGGCTGCGCGAGGCGATCGCCGATCACCTGAACGGGCGAACGCCGTCGCTGGCCCATGAATACCGCGTGCGCATCGAGGGCGGTGGCTACCTGTGGGTGCTGGTGCGCGGCGTCGCCGAGCGCTGCGAGCAGGGAACCCTGCGCATGGCCGGTTCGCAGACCGACATCAGCGCACGCAAGGCCGCCGAGGAGTGCCTGCGCCATGCGGCACGCCACGATGCCCTGACCGGCCTGGCCAACCGTCTGCACTTGGACGAACTGCTCAAGGAGGTGCAGCAGCGACCGCACGGTCGGGCCGCGGCCTTGCTCTTCGTCGATCTGGACCGCTTCAAGCTGATCAACGACAGCCTCGGCCACGGCGCTGGCGACCAGGTGCTGGTGGAAGTGGCGCAGCGGTTGCTGAGATGTCTGCGGCCGGGTGACCACCTGGCCCGTTTCGGCGGCGACGAATTCGTCGCCCTGCTTGGCGATCTGGCCTGCGAAGCCGATGCCGAGCGCGTCGCCCAGCGCATGCTGGTGGCCCTGCGCCAACCGCTGCAGCTGGGCGAGCGCACCCTGTCGGTCAGCGCCAGCATCGGTATCGCGCCGCTGCAGCGTGATGGTCAGGCGCTGAATGCGCTGCAGGCGGCCGACCTGGCCCTGTATCGCGCCAAGAGTGCGGGCAAGGACCAGTTCGCCCTGTTCTGCGACGGCCTGCATTCCAAGGCGGCCCGTCAGCTGGAACTGGAGAGCGCGCTGGCCCAGGCGCTGACGCGGCGGGAATTCGCCCTGCATTATCAGCCGATCTGCCGCGTCGAGCAGGGCCGACCCTATGTCGTCGGCGTCGAGGCGCTGCTGCGCTGGCGCTTCAACGACAAGCCAGTGGCGCCGCACGAGTTCATTCCGGTGCTGGAGGAGTCGCGCGAGATCGTTCGCGTCGGCGAGTGGGTGCTGCGCGAGGCCTGCTGCCAGGTCCGTCGCTGGCAGCAGGCCGGTCAGACGCAACTGTACTGCGCGGTCAACCTGTCGATACGTCAGCTGCAGCAGCCCGGTTTCACCGATCTGCTGGCGCGCGTGCTGCGGGAGACCGGGCTGCGACCGGACAGCCTGCTGCTGGAGATCACCGAGACGCTGCTGATGCAGGATAGCGAGGCGACCATGAGCAGCCTGCACGAGATCGCGGCGCTCGGCGTGCGCCTGGCCCTGGATGATTTCGGCACCGGCTACTGTTCGCTCGGCTACCTCAAACGCTATCCGCTGCACGTGCTCAAGGTCGATCGCAGCTTCATCGCCGCCGCGCCGGAGGATCCCGACTCGGTGGCCATCAGTCGCGCCGTCATCGGGCTCGGCCAGAGCCTCGGCCTGGCGGTCGTCGCCGAAGGCGTGGAGCGCCCCGAACAGGTGGCCTTTCTCGGCGCCGAGGGTTGTCAGCTGGTGCAGGGTTACTGGTTCAGTCCTCCGCGCTCGGCGGCAGAACTGCAGCGGATGTTCGATCGCGAGCATCGTTTCGACGAGCTCTGGGCATTGCATCCGGTCACGCCCGGGACGACGCTGAACGACCCGCTCCCGGCCTGTCTGCCTGGCTGACCGGCATCTGCGCGCCGCCAGGAATGAGACGGCCGGGGCACTCTTGCGCCTTAACAAGGTCAACCTTCTGTGAATCTGACGATTCAAGAATTCTCCGGCCACCCGCCGGATCACTCTGAAGGAGGTTAACCATGCGTCTTACCTATCTGCTGCCCCCCGTACTCGGACTTCTGCTGGTCGGTTGCGGCCCGGACGAAGACCGCGACCGCGAGCCGACCCCGCCGCCGGCCACCACCGAGCAGCCGGCCGCACCCTCCACTGACACCACCACGCCGCCTGCAGGCACTGGAACCGGCACCGGTACCGGCGCTGCACCGAGCACCGGAACGGGCACTGGCACCGGTACTTCGGGCGACATGGCCACTCCGCCTGCCGACAATGGCAGCGGCATGGGCACCGAGTCCGGCTCCGGTACCGCGCCGAGCACTGGCACTGGCACTGGAACCGGCACCGGCACTTCGCAGTAAGCGCGGCCCGGCACCCTGGGCCGCGGGCTCAGGGTGTCATGCGCAGGAGAAAAGCGATGAAGTCGAGTTTTATCTTGGCTGGTGCACTGGCTGCCCTGGCGCTGGTGGGTTGCTCGCCGGACGATGAGGAGTCTGCGCTGGATAACAACAGCCGCAACCAGCAGGAATACCAGAACACCGCTACCGATCCCGCCGGCCCGCGGGAAATCTCGCCGCCGTCCAACCGGACCAACGAGTAGTGGTTCCGGCGCTGCGCCGGCTAGACGAACTGTCCGGCCGCGTAGCCCGACGCCCAGGCCCATTGGAAGTTGAAGCCGCCCAGATGGCCGGTGACGTCGAGTACCTCGCCGACGAAGTACAGCCCTGGCGCCTTCTGCGACTCCATGGTCTTGGACGACACTTCGCGCGTATCCACACCGCCCAGCGTGACCTCCGCCGTCCGGTAGCCCTCGGTTCCGGCGGGTACCACCTGCCAGTCCGCCAGCTTGTTCGCGATCGCTTCCAGCTCGCTGGGCCCGTACTGCTTCAGCGGCCGTGAGCTGAACCACTGCTCGCACAGAAGGCCGGCCATCTTGCGCGTGAAAACCTCACCCAGCAGCGTCTTGAGCTCGATGTTGGGGCGTTCCTGTCGCTGCGCCGTCAGCCATTCCACCAGATCCAGGTGCGGCAGCAGGTCGATATGCACCACGTCGCCCGGTTGCCAGTAGGACGAGATCTGCAGGATCGCCGGGCCGGACAGCCCGCGATGGGTGAAGAGGATGTTCTCGCGGAAGCTCTGCCCGTTGCAGCTGACCAGGCAATCCTCCACCGAGGTGCCGGACAGTTCGCTGCACAGGGTCTTGAGCTGCGGTTCGGTAATGGTGAATGGCACCAGGCCCGCGCGGGTCGGCAGCACGTTGTGGCCGAACTGGCGGGCGATCTGATAGCCGAAGCCGCTGGCGCCCAGGGTCGGGATCGACAGCCCGCCAGTGGCGATCACCAGCGACTGGCAGCGCACCGCGCCGATGCCGGTCTGCAGCGCATACCCCTGATCGAGCCGCTCGATCGCCGTCACGGCGGTGTCCAGGCGCAGATCGACTCCGGCCCGCACGCATTCGTCCAGCAGCATCTCCAGGATGTCGCTGGATTTGTTATCGCAGAACAGCTGGCCGAGCTTCTTCTCGTGATAGGGCACGCCGTGGCGGCTGACCATCTCGATGAAGTCCCATTGGGTGTAGCGCGCCAGGGCAGACTTGCAGAAGTGCGGGTTGCTGGAAAGGAAGTTGGCCGGCTCGGTATAGAGGTTGGTGAAGTTGCAGCGCCCGCCGCCGGACATGAGGATCTTCTTGCCCGCCTTGTTGGCGTGGTCGAGCAGCAGCACTTGGCGGCCGCGCGCGGCGGCGGTGAATGCACACATCAGGCCGGCGGCACCGGCGCCGATTACCACCACGTCAGTCTGCACCAATGCATACCTCGTTCGAAAACGCGCGATGGTACTCCGCTCGCGGTTTCGCTGCAGCCAGGCATCCGACGAGGCGCCGACGTCAATCGACCAGCATTGTGTTCTGATGGGCTGATAGCGCTTTGCCAGAGGGGCGGGTGGACGTGATGGCCATGCGACGATTGTTCGGACTGATGCTGCTGTTGGCGAGCGCTTCGCTGCCCGCCGAAGTGCTTCGGCTGGCCGGCAACATCTGGCCGCCCTATACGGGCAAGAGCCTGCCCGGCGAGGGGCTGTCCGTCGAGCTGATCCGCACCGCGCTGGAGCGCGGGGGCTACCGGGTCGAGTACATCGAGGTGCCCTGGGAGCGCGCTCTGTTCGGCCTGCGCAACGGCAGCTACGACATGGTCAATGGCTGGCCGACGCTCAAGCGCGTTGACTACACGCTGAGCTCCCGCCCGTTTCTGGTCAACCGGATGCGCTGGGTCCAACGACGCGGAAGCGACTTTCGCTATGACGGCCTCGATAGCCTGATCGGCTACCCGATCGCCTTGAGCCGGGGCTACATGTACAGCGATGAACTGGACGACAACGCGCGGTTGCAAAAGGGCTACGCTGCCAGTTTCGTCCAGGCGGCGGCGATGGTGCTTGCCGGACGTGTCGACCTGACGCTGGAGGATGAGCGCACCGTACTGTTCCATCTCGAGCGCGAGCTGGGCCATGAGCGGGATGAGCTTTCCTTCGTCCCCGGTGAGTTCAGGCGGGTCGGGCTGTCCTTGGTGGTGCGCAGCGACCACCCGCAGGCGACCGACATCGTGGCGACCTTCGAGCGCGAGATCGCCGCGATGGTCGAGGACGGCAGCTACGCGGCGATCTTTCGCCGCCACGCCATGCCCGCCCCGGACGCGTTGCCCCAGTACTAGCGCTGGACCGGCTGCTGCTTGATCAGGTGCGCGGCCATGCTGCGCAGCGGTGCCAGCTGACGGCAGATCAACCCGAGCTGGGTCTGCACCAGGCGATGGGCATCGTCCATCTCCTCCGGAATCTGTTCGAGCTGCTGCGCCAGCGCTTCTTCCTCTTCGCTGTAGATGGCCACCGGCTTGTTCTGTGCCAGCGCCGTGGCCAGATCGTCGAGGCTCGCCGCCAGCTGCTCCGCGGCGCGCTCGAGCAGCGCATCGCTGGCATCGTCAGGCAGGCTTTCGCGATGGGCGCCGAGGCCGGACAGGTAGTTCAGCAGGGTGTGCGAGAGGATCAGAAAGCGAAAGCCGGTCTCGGCATCCTTGCGGAAGTGGCCGGGCTCCAGAAGCATGTTCGAGAGGGTGGTCGACAGCGCGGCATCGGCGTTGTGGGCGTTGCGCCGGGCCAGGCGGTAGGCCAGGTCGTCGTGCTTGCCACTGTCGTACTGGCGCATGATCTGGCGCAGGTAGTCGCTGTTGCAGCTGAGGGTGTTGGCGACCACCTGGTTCAGACGCCGGCCCTGCCAGTCCGGCAGGATCAGGAACACCGCGGCGGCGGCGATCAGGCTGCCGAGCAGGGTATCGAACAGGCGCGGCCAGATCAGCCCGTAGCCATCGCCGACCTGGTTGAAGCAGAACAGCACCATCAGCGTGATCGCGGCCGTGGCCAGGGTGTAGCGCGTGCTGCGGGTGGCGAAGAACACCACTCCGGCGACCACGGCGAACAGTGCCTGCACCGGCTGGCTGGGGAACAGATCGAACAGCGCCCAGCCGACCACCAGGCCGAGCACGGTGCCGCTGATCCGCTGCACCAGCTTGATCCGGGTGGCGCCATAGTTGGGTTGGCAGACGAATACGGTGGTCAGCAGCACCCAGTAGCCCTGCTCGGGATGGATGGCGTGCAGCGCGGCGTAACCCGCGACCAGGGCGATGGCCATGCGCAAGGCATGGCGGAACAGCAGGGACGTCGGCGTCAGCTGCAGGCGGATGCGGTTGAATGCCTCGCGCAGCGTCTGCGGCTGGCGATCCAGCAGGCTGCTGTCCTGTGTGCCTTCCAGCGCGGCGGGGTCGCTGGCACTGGCGAGCTGGCGCTGCAGGGTGGAGAGGTTGCTCGACAGCGCCCGCAGCGAGCGCAGCAGGCCGCGCCAGGCCGGGTTGTTCTGCTCGCGCAGGTGCTCCAGCGACGCTTGCAGGTCCTCCAGTGCCTGGGCATTGGCATCGCTGTAGCGAAACGTCTGGCGCAGCTGGATGGCCTCGCCGAGTTCGGCGCAGGCGCTGGCCTGCAGGCGCAACAGGCGCTGGCAGCGAAACAGCACGTCGCTGTGGAAGAAGGCTTCGGCGAGGGCCTGGTAAGGGTAGTGCGAAGAGCTGACACGCTCGTGCAGGTCCTGGGCGAGGAAGTAAAGCTTCAGGTAGTGATTGATCTTGCTGCCGGGGCGGCCGCTGCCCAGGCGGTGCAGCAGGGTTTCCTTGGCCGCATTCAGAGCGCTGACCACCCGGCCGTTCTGCTGCGCCAGCTCGAGCCGGCGCTGTTCGACGTCCAGCTGGCGCACCGGTTCGAACAGCGCTGCCTTGTAGCGGAAGTACAGGCCCAGCTCGCGATACAACCGCGCCAGGCTCTGCTGCACCGGCTGGTGCGCGAACAGCGCGTTCCAGCATACCGACAGCAGGCCATACCAGGCGGCGCCGGCCACCAGCAGCAGTGGGTCGCGCCAGAACTGCTGCAGCTCGCCGTTGCGCTGGTCGGCGGCGATCATGCTGTAGATGGAGAGGATCAGCGTGGCCTGGGCGATCGCGCCGTAGCGTTCGCCGAGCGCGCCGAGCATGACCAGGGCGAAGGTGGACAACGCCAGGCCGGCAACGAACAGCCACGGATAGGGAAACAGCAACTCGACGGCTACCGCGGCGATGCTGAAGCACAGCAAGGTCACCAGCAGGGCGCTGAGCCGGCCCAGCCAGCTGTCGTCGGTCTCCGCCAGGGCGCTGGCGATGATGCCGAGGAACAGCGGAATGATCAGCGATGGCTGCCCGAGGTACCAGGCCAGGCCCATGCTGCCGGCCATGGCGATCAGCACGCGCAGGCTGTAGCCGAACTTCTCCAGCGCCCAGAGGCGGCGTAAGTACTGGCTGAGCGAGGGTTGCGGCATGGAGCGATCCGGTTGGGGACGGGCAGATAGGGCAGCGCCAGCGCATACGCTGTCACGGCCGCGGCCGGGGCTCAACCCTCCGGCCGCCTGATGCTGGCCTGCTTGCTATCGGCTTGGCGGCGGCTGGCTTCAGCGCAGCACGCGGACCTTCAGCGAGCGGCCCTTGATCTTACCTTCGTTCAGGCGCTTGAGGGCCTGTTTGGCCGCATCGCGTTCGACCGCCACGAACGCCTGGAAGTCGAAGATGGCGATCTTGCCGACCTGGCTGCCCGGCAGGCCGGCGTCGCCGGTCAGGGCCCCCAGGATGTCGCCCGGGCGCAGCTTGTCCTTGCGCCCGGCAGCGATGCACAGCGTCACCATCGGCGGTTGCAGCGGCGCACCCGCACCGGCTTTCAGCTCGTGCAGGGAATGCCAGTTGAGCGGCGACTTCTGCAACTTCTCGATGGCCTGGGCACGATGGGCTTCGGCCGGGGCCACCAGGCTCGCGGCCAGGCCCTGGTTGCCGGCGCGTCCGGTCCGGCCGATACGGTGGACGTGGATTTCCGGATCGCGGGCCAGCTCGACGTTGATCACCATGTCCAGTGCGTCGATATCCAGCCCGCGGGCGGCGACATCGGTGGCCACCAGCACCGACAGGCTGCGGTTGGCAAACATCGCCAGGACCTGATCCCGATCACGCTGCTCCAGATCGCCATTGAGTGCCGCTGCCGAGATGCCCTTGGCGTTGAGGTACTCGACCAGCTCCTGGCATTGCTGCTTGGTGAAGCAGAAGGCCACGCAGCTTTCCGGGCGGAAGCTGGCCAACAGGCGCGCCACCGCATCCAGACGCTGCTCGGGGTCGATCTCGTAGAAGCGCTGCTCGATCTGCGAGTCCGTGTGCAGTGACTCGACCCGCACCTGCTGCGGCGCACGCATGAAGCTGGCGGCAAGCTGCTCGATGCTGGCGGGGTAGGTGGCCGAGAACAGCAGCGTCTGCCGCTTGGCCGGGGTCTGGCCGATGATCTCGGCGATGGCGTCGTAGAAGCCCATGTCCAGCATGCGGTCGGCTTCATCGAGCACCAGGGTGTTGAGGCCGTCGAGCTTGAGGGTGCCTTTCTTCAAGTGCTCCTGCACCCGCCCCGGCGTACCGACGATCACATGGGCGCCATGCTCCAGCGATGCGATCTGCGGGCCGATGGAGACGCCGCCGCACAGCGTGAGGATCTTGATGTTGTCCGCTGCCCGCGCCAGTCGGCGCAGCTCCTTGGCGACCTGATCGGCCAGCTCGCGGGTCGGGCAAAGTACCAGCGCCTGGCAGCCGAAATAGCGTGGATTGAGCGGGTCGAGCAGGGCGATGCCGAAGGCTGCGGTCTTGCCGCTACCGGTCTTGGCCTGGGCGATCAGGTCGTGCCCCTTGAGCATCAGCGGCAGGCTCTGCGCCTGGATCGGCGTCATCGTCGCGTAGCCGAGGGCTTCGAGGTTGGCCAGCATGGCGGCGGAAAGGGGCAGGGTGGAAAAGGCGGGACTGGACACGGTTGGAGCCTTCGGATGGAAATCGGTCTGCAGTCTATCAGGCTGCCGGCAGGAGCGTTCGGCGCGGTCGGCATGGCTATCTGCCTGCCTGGTGAAACGTTTTGAAAGGCGCGAAGACTGAACCCAGCGGGGGGCGGCTGATCGAAAACTGTCCATCATTCGCTCCCAGGAGGTTGTTTTGTCTCGCGTTCTTTTCCTTGCCGGGCTGTTGGCGCTACCGGCGTTCGCGGCCGAACCCACCCTTTATGGCCGCTACGAGCACATCAAGGTCGAAGAGATCGGCAAGATCCTGCCCGCCAAGATGGATACCGGTGCCATGACCGCATCGCTGTCGGCCCGCGACATCGAACAGTTCAAACGCGATGGCGAGGACTGGGTGCGCTTCCGTCTGGCCGTCGATGGTGCCGATGACACCCTTTATGAGCAGCGGCTGCTAGGTATCAGTCGTATCAAGACCCGCGCCGAGGAGGCCGGAAACGTCGATCCCGACAGCGAGCCGCCGCGGGCCGAGCGCCCCGTCGTGGGCATGCAGCTATGCATCGGCGATCAGCTGCGCGAGGTGCAGGTCAACCTCACCGACCGGACGCACTTCAGTTACCCCTTGCTGATCGGCGCAGAGACCATTCGTGATCTCAACGCGGCGATCTACCCGACCGAGAAATACACGGCGGGTCAGCCTGCCTGCTAGACGCAGGTCACCAACTGCACGCGACCTGCGCCGAACGGCATCTGTCCGGCCAGGTCGTCTCTCCGCTTCGCGCCTGCCGATAGGCCGCAAGGCCTGCCGTAGCCAGCCCTGTTCGGCTCCGAGCCAGGCTCGAGGGTGCCCGCAGGGCGCTGCTGGCATGTGAGGCGTCGACGTGCGGCTCGACGTCCGTCTATCCGCGCGCCACGACCTCTGGAAACCTGCTTGAGGGAGGCTGCCTCGATGGAGTGTGGCGACCGCTTCGTTTGCAATCAAAAGGCAATGAACTGACGATAAGTTAATTACATCGTTTTCTTAAGTTCATTGCTCTTGTTTTTTAAATATTTATCTTTCATTAAGAGTTCAATCTCCAAGTTATACTTTTCGAACTTGGGGATGATAATTACGCGGTGAATTTAATTTCGTGACCGGTCGGTCTCGATATGCGTCCGAGGCGACTGCCCGAAGGTGGGAGGAGCGCCGCGTCAGCCCGCCGCACCTGCATGCGTCAAAACCGTCTGCCACAAAGGTTACGGCGAGCAGGTCGGTTCGTGGCAAATCGCCAGCCTGGGACGCTTTGCGGCGGCGCTTTTCGGCATCTGGATTGGTCTTTGCGGGTTGTTTGTCAGACTAAAGTCGGGGCTTTCATTCATAAACCCTGCCCTGTTAAATTCAGCATGTGGGTTCCCTTCACACGCAATAAAAATAAGGCGGAGAACGTCAATGGCCGACAACGATAAAGAAAATGCTGCTGCGTACTGGAAGGCGAATGTTCGCCTTATCACTTGGAGCTTAGTGGTCTGGGCTCTTGTCTCATATGGTTTCGGTATCCTCCTGCGTCCGCTGGTATCCGGTATCCCTGTAGGGGGAACGGATCTTGGCTTCTGGTTCGCTCAACAGGGTTCCATCATCGTGTTCATTGCGATCATCTTCCACTACGCGTGGCGGCTGAACAAACTGGACAAGGAATTCGGGGTTGAGGAGTAACCACCATGAGCCAATATTGGATCAACATGTTGTTCGTGGGCGCCTCGTTCCTGCTCTATATCGGGATCGCGGTCTGGGCTCGCGCCGGGTCGACTAAGGGATGGTCTGAAGTAGCCCTGTATTTCTGGCTGACTTCAGCCTCCGCCGATTTTGAAAGCGGTCAACCGATCAAAAACGATCAGATCGCCCGCTTATTTCTGTGTTTTTAGCCGCCGCGAGCACCTCGCAGCAGCCATTTTCCACATTACAGGCGCACCTCTCCTGCATTCGTCAGTAAATGTCGTCGAGCCATCCACAGATTCGACAGCGCGAAGAGTGTCACCAGTTGCGCGGTGTTCTTTGCCAGGCCACGGAAGCGCGTCTTCACATAGCCAAATTGGCGCTTGATCACCCGGAACGGGTGTTCGACCTTGGCCCGCACCTGGGCTTTGGCCTTCTCGATCTTGCGCCTGGCTTTGTAAAGCGGGCTGCTCTTGCCCAGTTTCTTGTAAGTGCTGCGCCGTGCCGCCACCTGCCAGATCACCTCACGACCATCATGTTCGGCACGCTTCTCGACACCGGTATAACCGGCATCAGCGCAGACCACGTTTTCCTCGCCATGCAACAACTTGTCGACTTGGGTAACGTCCGCCACGTTGGCGGCAGTGCCTACTACGCTGTGCACCAAACCCGACTCGTCATCCACGCCGATGTGCGCCTTCATGCCGAAGTAGTACTGGTTACCCTTCTTGGTCTGGTGCATTTCCGGGTCGCGTTTGCTGTCTTTATTCTTGGTCGAACTCGGCGCATTGATCAGCGTGGCATCGACGATGGTGCCTTGGCGCAACGACAAACCTCGGTCACCCAGGTAGCCATTGATCACAGCCAGGATGCCGGCGGCCAGTTCGTGTTTCTCCAGCAGGCGGCGGAAGTTGAGGATGGTGGTTTCGTCCGGAATGCGCTCCAGGCTCAGTCCAGCAAACTGGCGCAGGATGGTGGTCTCGTACAGCGCTTCCTCCATCGCCGGGTCGCTGTAGCCAAACCAGTTCTGCATCAGATGTACGCGCAGCATCGCCATCAACGGGTAGGCTGGGCGACCACCTTCGCCCTTGGGGTAGTGCGGGTCGATCAGGGCTATCAGCCCCTTCCAGGGCACCACCCGATCCATCTCGATCAGGAACAGCTCTTTGCGGGTCTGCTTGCGCTTGCCGGCGTACTCGGCATCGGCGAAGGTCATCTGCTTCATCGGAAAACTCGGTGAGTGGAGTCCGGGGATCTTGCCAAAATCAGGAAGTCTTCTTCAGAGTTTCCCTAAGGAATTCTACGTCGCCGGCGGTGGCGTTCACCCTGTAACCAACGGTATGGCGACTGCGGCAGACTGGATGTCTGCGGCATCCTTCATCTCCATGGCCGGTATCATCGCCTCCGGCGGTTATGCCACCTCCGTGTACCTGATGGGCTGGACCGGTGGCTACGTGCTGCTGGCCATGCTGCTGGCCCCCTATCTGCGCAAATTCGGCAAGTTCACCGTACCGGACTTCATCGGTGACCGGTTCTACAGCCGTGGTGCGCGCCTGGTAGCCGTCATCTGCCTCATCCTCATCTCCGTTACTTACGTAATCGGTCAGATGGCCGGTGCTGGTGTGGCGTTCTCCCGCTTCCTGGAAGTGAGCAACTCCGCTGGTATCTGGATCGCTGCCGCGATCGTGTTCGCCTACGCGGTATTCGGCGGCATGAAGGGCATCACCTACACCCAGGTGGCTCAGTACATCGTTCTGATCATCGCCTACACCATTCCGGCCGTGTTCATTGCCATGCAGCTGACTGGCAACCCGATCCCGATGCTCGGCATGTTCGGCACTCACGTCGACTCCGGCGTGCCGCTGCTGGACAAGCTGGATCAGGTCGTAACCGACCTGGGCTTCGCTGCCTACACCGCCGACATCGACAACAAGCTGAACATGTTCCTGTTCACCCTGTCGCTGATGATCGGTACCGCTGGTCTGCCGCACGTGATCATCCGCTTCTTCACCGTACCGAAGGTAGCTGACGCTCGCTGGTCCGCTGGCTGGACTCTGGTGTTCATCGCCCTGCTGTACCTCACCGCTCCGGCTGTTGCCTCCATGGCTCGTCTGAACCTGGTTCAGACCATCTATCCGGAAGGCCCGCAGGCTGAAGCAATCCGCTACGAAGATCGTCCTGAGTGGGTGCAGACCTGGGAACGTACCGGTCTGATCAAGTGGGAAGACAAGAACGGCGACGGTCGCGTACAGATGTACAACGACGCCAGCGCTGCCTTCACTCCGACTGCGCAGGAGCGTGGCTGGAACGGCAACGAGCTGACCGTGAACAACGACATCATCGTTCTGGCCAACCCGGAAATCGCCAACCTGCCAGGCTGGGTCATCGGCCTGATCGCGGCGGGTGCCATCGCGGCGGCGCTGTCCACTGCGGCTGGTCTGCTGCTGGCGATCTCCTCGGCAATCAGTCATGACCTGATCAAGACGCTCATCAATCCGAAGATCAGCGAGAAGAACGAGATGCTGGCCGCTCGTCTGTCCATGACGGCAGCCATTCTCCTGGCGACCTATCTGGGTCTGAACCCGCCGGGCTTCGCGGCTCAGGTAGTGGCACTGGCGTTCGGTCTCGCTGCAGCGAGCCTGTTCCCGGCGCTGATGATGGGTATCTTCTCCAAGCGCGTGAACAGCGCAGGTGCTGTGGCCGGTATGCTGGTAGGTGTGGTGTCCACCGCGGTGTACATCTTCCTGTACCTGGGCTGGTTCTTCATCCCTGGCACCAACAGCCTGGCCAACACGCCTGATCAGTGGTGGATGGGTATCTCCCCGCAGGCCTTCGGTGCCGTGGGTGCGATCCTGAACTTCATCGTGGCCTATGCCGTGTCCCTGGCGACTCAGGCTCCGCCGCAGGAAATCCAGGATCTGGTCGAGAGCGTGCGTACCCCGAAAGGTGCTGGCGCTGCGCTTGATCACTGATCGATAATGCAACCAGACATCAGACCCTGTCTGAAACAAGGTTGAGGTAGAAGTCGGGCTTCCAATTGGAAGCCCGATTTTTTTAGGGGAGTTGTATATGTTCTGGCATCTGATTGCTGCAATTGTCGCCGGTACGGCGGGTGCGGGGATTGCACTGGCGCTGCGCTCCTTGATGCGCAAGCGCCTGCCGAAGTGGATCATTCCGGTAGGTGCTGGCCTGGGCATGCTGGCGTACACCATCCACTACGAATACACCTGGTTCGAGAGCACCCAGGCCCGTCTGCCGGAGGGTTCGGTGGTGGTATCGAGCGAGAAAGGCAACATGCTCTGGCGACCCTGGACCCTGGCGTTCCCGATGCCGCTGGCCTACACCGTGCTGGATGAAGCCAATGCGCAGATTCAGGACACCGAGCAGGGTCGCGTTGCCCGCTTCGTGCTGTATCGCTTCGAAAAGACCAGCCTGATGTCCACCGTGCAAAGTGGACGCTATCAGTTGCTGTGCAGAGAGAAGGCGATGTTCCGGTTGAATGAAGCCGGCGAGGCGAAGGTCGAGACACTGACCCAGCTCCAGCAGGATTCGCCGCTGTATCGGTCCATCTGCGAAAGCGGGCGCTGATTCCGTACGCGCATCAGCGTGATCTGATGCGCACCGTCACTTCATGCGTGGGCGGCCCGAGATTTGGGTCGTCCTGTCCTTTCGGGCATGGCTGCATCTGTGTCCGTCATCGCGGCCCGAACGGCCGCGGTCGTGTCGTCAGGTTCAGATCGAATTGAATGCGGCCTTGCGGGCGCGCTGCCAGCACCTGAGGCGCTGCGCCAGCTCGTCGAAGGTGGTCAGGCCGATGCGCTGGGCACGATTGAGCAGGATCAGCGCGATCTCGGCTGTCGCCATGGCGTCGGCGGACGCATTGTGACGCTGCGGGATATGGATGTTGAAGTAGTCGAGCCAGTGGTCCAGGCTGCCGCGGTGGATCATCGCTTCGGGGAACAGCATCGGGGCCAGGTCGGCCACGTCGAGGAAGCTGTTCTCCAGCGAATAGCCCAGCTCGTTCTTCAGCGCGCGGCCCAGCATGCGTTGGTCGAACGGGGCGTGAAAGGCCAGGACGATGCTGCCCGCGGCAAACTCCATGAAGCTGAGCAGCGCTTCGGCCGGCGGCAGCCCGTTGGCCAGTTCGCTAGGCGCGATGCCATGGATCAGCACGCTTTCATTGACCTTGACCTGACGGCACAGCGTGCATTCGAACTGCTGCGAATAATCGATCGCGCCGTCCTCGATGACCACCGCGCCGATGGCGATGACCAGGTCGCGCTTGAGGTGCAGCCCGGTCGTTTCCAGATCCAGCACCACCAGTCGTTGCTGGCGTAGCGGAACGGGCTGCGGCAGTTCCGGGCGCGGCAGCTCGGCAACGCGTTGCTGCTGCTCGGGAGGCAACTTCGGACCGCGTGGGTTGAACCAGAACATGCTCATAGTTGATAGCGCACCGCGAGGCTGGCCTGGAGACGCTGGGCCTGGCGAAAGGACTCGCGCAGGATGCGTCGATCCAACACATTGAGCGTATCCGGATCCAGGCGATTGGAATAGGGCAGTCCATCGCGTGCCTGCTGCTGATGCTGCTGCATGCGGGTCTGCTGGATGAAGTGGTAGGCCTCTTCGTAGGCTGCGCCATCCTTGGGTTCTATCACGCCCTTTTCCACCAGCTTGCGCAGGCGCTCGAGGGTGTTGCAGGTGCCGATGTCGTTGCTCAGCGCCAGCAGGCGTGCGCCGTCGACGAACGGAGTCAGTCCCTGCACCTTCAGGTCCAGGGTGTCTTTGCCTTCGCCCTTGCGTGCCACCACGAAGTCGCGGAAGCGGCCGACCGGGGGGCGATGGCGCAGGGCGTTGTCCGCCATCATGCGCTGGAACAGGCTGTTGTCCTTGATCTCGTCGAGCAGATCCTGGCGCAGCTGCTCGCAACCTTCGGCCGGGCCCCAGATGCTGCGCAGGTCGAAATAGATGGTGCTGCCGAGCAGGTTTTCCGGCGTCGCCTCACGGACAAAGGAGCTGAAGCGGCGGCTCCATTCCTGCCGCGACAGGCACAGCTGCGGATTGCTGGCCATGATGTTGCCCTTGCACAGGGTGAAGCCGCAGGTGTCGAGGTCACGGTTGATACGCTCGGCCAGCGGCAGCAGGCGGCCACGGATGTGCGCGGCCTCGGCGGCATCGGCGGCCTCGAAGAGAATGCCGTTGTCCTGGTCGGTGTGCAGGGTCTGCTCCTGGCGCCCTTCGCTGCCGAAGCACAGCCAGGTGAACGGCACGCCCGGATCGCCCATATGCGCGATGGCCAGTTCGATGACCCGACACACCGTGTGATCGTTGAGCAGGGTGACGATGCGGGTGATCTGCGTCGACGAGGCGCCGTGGGCCAGCATGTTGTCGACCAGCTGCTTGATGCGGTTGCGGATGACCACCAGGGCGTCGACGCGATCGGCATGGCGGATGGTTTGGGCCAGATGCACGAGGTCCACGCGCTGCAGGGAAAACAGGTCGCGCTCGGAGATCACACCGCGCAGCAAGCCGTTGTCCACCACGCAGACATGAGCGATATGCCGCTCGGTCATGGCGATGGCCGCATCGAACGCGGTGGCGTCCGGCGGCAGGTAGAACGGATCGTGGGTCATGAACTGGGCGATCGGCTGACTCAGGTCCGTGGTGCCCGTACCGATGGCTCGTCGCAGGTCACGCAGGGTAAAGATGCCCTGCGGATGCAGCGCTTCGTCGACGATGACGATGCTGCCGACGTTCTCCTCCTGCATCATCGCCACCGCTTCGTTGAGCGGGCGGGACGGCAGGCAGGAGACGGGATGATGCAGGGCCAGCTCGCCGATGCTGGTTTCCAGCGAGAAGTTCTCGCCGAGGCTCTCCACCGCGCGCATCTGCGCCTGCTGATTGACCAGATCCAGCAGGCTGCTCACGCCGCGCATGGCGAAGTCGCGAAACACCGGCGAGTTGGACACCAGGTTGACGAAGGCCGGTTTGTTGAGCAGGAAGCAGAAGGTGTCCTCGGCAGCCAGGTGTGCGGTACGGGTCGCCCGCTCGCCCATCAGCGCCGCCATCGGAAAGCACTCGCCGACGATGACCTCGAAGGTGGTATCGGTGCCGCGCTTGGCGGTGTGCGGGCGCTGACCGTGCACGCGGCCCTGCTTGACGATATAGAAGTGCTGCACCACGCCGTCTTCGGGAGAAATGATGCAGTCGCCTTCGGCATAGAAGCGCAGCTCACAGTTCTCCACCAGATAGGCCAGGTGGGCCGGCTCCATCTGGTTGAAGGGGGCGTACTTGCGCAGGAACTCCATGGTGCCGTGGATGTTCTGCAGTACGGCCGTCTTCCCAGCTTGGGCGAAGGCGTCAGGTGTGCTCATGGTCGGCTTCCATTTTTTGTTCATGGTGGGCTGCGGGTCGGTCGGACCCAATTGGACGTAAGTCTAGTCAGGCCGGGCGCTGCGGAAGCTGATCAGGGTCAGCCCGGTGTTTCGGGCTGTTGCGAGGGTGCAGGCATAAAAAAGGTTCATCGCGGACTCTGGGGGAAGAGCGAGTTGACAGTCAGGGAAGCAGGTAAATTGGCAGTCGCCAAACACACCCTTCACCTGTCCCTGCTGTCGCCGTGCATCCTATTGATCTTGCCTCGTTCTGGCCAGGCTATGACGTCGTTGCCTGCCGTTCATCTGCCAACAACTCCCTTCTGATTGAGCTTGAGCCTCAAGCCGGTTCAGTGCCCAAGTGCGGGCGTTGTGGTCAGCTCAGTCCGTTGATTCACGAGCGCCGGATTCGTCTGGTGCGTGATCGTGATCTGTTCGATCAGCGCGTCCTGCTTCAACTGCCAGTGCGCCGAGTCGATTGCCTGAACTGTGGTCGGGTGACCGAGCGAATCGACTGGCTGGAGCCTGCATCTCGCCTGACCCAACGGTTACGGATCTGGCTCGAAAGCCTGCTGCGGCTGCTGCCGATCAGCCACGTCAGCCAGCTCACCGGGCTGCACTGGCACACCCTCAAGACGCTCGATAAACGACGCCTGGAAGCCGAGGTAGGCGCCTTCGATTCCAGCGACGTCCGCCGTCTGGTGATGGACGAATTCGCCCTGCACAAGGGGCATCGCTACGCCACGGTCATCATGGATGCCGAGCGAACACGGGTGCTGTGGGTCGGTCACGGCAACAGCCGCGAGGCGATCCGCCCGTTCTTTGAATTGCTCGGCGAGCACTGCCAGCAGATCGAGGCGGTGGCCATGGACATGAATACGGCTTTCGACCTGGAGGTGAAGCAACATTGCCCTCAAGCCGAAGTGGTGTACGACTTGTTTCATGTGGTAGCGCGCTACGGGCGAGATGTGATTGACCGAATCCGGGTCGACCAGGCCAACCTCCTGCGCGAAGACAAGCCGGCACGAAAGGCGGTCAAACAAAGTCGTTGGCTGCTGCTGCGCAATCGCGACAACCTGAAGGACGGACAGGCCGTGCAGTTACAGGAACTGCTCGCGGCCAACCAGCCGCTGGCTACGGTCTATGTACTCAAGGATGCCCTGAAGGATGTCTGGTACGCCCCCAGCGTAAGAGAGGGCTGGCGGCGCTGGCGAACCTGGCTGCGGCACGCCCGGGACAGCGGCCTCGCGCCGCTACAGCGCTTCGCCCGCAACCTGCGCAAATATGCCCGGGGCATCCTCGCCAGTGCTCACTTCCCCATGCACACCAGTGTTTTGGAGGGCGTGAACAACCGCATCAAGGTCATCAAGCGCATGGCCTACGGTTTCCGGGACTCGGAATACTTCTTCCTGAAAATCAAGGTCGCCTTCCCCGGGAAAGCGCGATGAACCTAAAAAAACCGCCCCTAAGGGCGGTTCTTCTGTCGCGGCTGGCGGTTACAGGCCGTTCTTGGCCTTGAACTCGCGACGGCGACGGTGCAGGACCGGCTCGGTGTAGCCGTTGGGCTGCTTGGTGCCTTCGAGGACCAGCTCCAGCGCAGCCTGGAAGGCCACGCTGTTGTCGAAGTCAGGCGCCATCGGGCGGTACAGCGGGTCACCCTGGTTCTGGCGGTCGACCACCGGGGCCATGCGCTTGAGGCTCTCGATCACCTGGTCCTTGGTTACCACGCCGTGGCGCATCCAGTTGGCCACGTGCTGGCTGGAGATGCGCAGGGTGGCACGGTCTTCCATCAGCGCGATGTCGTTGATGTCCGGCACCTTGGAGCAACCAACGCCCTGTTCGACCCAGCGCACCATGTAGCCGAGGATGCCCTGCGAGTTGTTGTCCAGCTCGTTCTGTTTCTCTTCCTCGCTCCAGTTGGTGTCTTGCGCCAGCGGGATGGTGAGGATGTCGTCGATGGAAGCTTTTTCGCGCTTGGCCAGTTCGACCTGACGCGCCTGCACGTCGATCTTGTGGTAGTGCATGGCGTGCAGGGTGGCTGCGGTTGGCGACGGTACCCACGCGGTGTTGGCACCGGCCATGGGGTGGCCGACCTTCTGCTCGAGCATGGCGGCCATCAGGTCAGGCATGGCCCACATGCCCTTGCCGATCTGCGCCTTGCCCTGCAGACCGCACGCCAGACCCACGTCGACGTTGTTGTTCTCGTAGGCGCCGATCCACTTCTCGGCCTTCATGGCCGCCTTGCGCACCATCGGGCCGGCTTCCATGGAGGTGTGGATTTCGTCACCGGTGCGGTCGAGGAAGCCGGTGTTGATGAACACCACACGCTCGCGCGCTTCCTTGATGCAGGCCTTGAGGTTGATCGTGGTACGACGCTCCTCGTCCATGATGCCCACCTTGAGGGTGTTGCGCGGCAGGCCGAGAACGTCCTCGACGCGGCCAAACAGCTCGGTGGCGAAGGCGACTTCTTCCGGGCCGTGCATCTTCGGCTTGACGATGTACATCGAGCCGGTGCGGCTGTTGGCGCGGGTGGTGTTGCCCTTGAGGTTGTGGATGGCGATCAGGCTGGTGAACAGGCCGTCCATGATGCCTTCCGGCACTTCGTTGCCTGCCTTGTCGAGGATGGCGTCGTTGGTCATCAGGTGACCGACGTTGCGGATGAACAGCAGCGAGCGTCCGTGCAGGGTCAGCTCGCCGTTGCCGTCGGCCTTGGTGTAGACGCGGTCCGGGTTCATGGCGCGGGTGATGCGCTTGCCGCCCTTGTCCAGCTCCTCGACCAGATCGCCCTTCATCAGGCCGAGCCAGTTGCGGTAGACGATGGTCTTGTCGTCGGCGTCGACGGCGGCGATGGAGTCTTCGCAGTCCATGATGGTGGTCAGCGCCGATTCCATCAGGATGTCCTTCACGCCGGCCGCGTCGGTCTGGCCGATCGGGCTGGCCGGGTCGATCTGGATCTCGAAGTGAATGCCGTTGTTCTTCAGCAGCACAGCGATCGGTGCGCTGGCTTCGCCCTGGAAGCCTTGCAGCTGGGCCGGGTTCTTCAGGCCGGTGGTGCTGCCGTCTTTGAGCGAAACGACCAGCTTGCCGCCTTCGATGCGGTAGCCGGTGGAATCGACGTGCGAGCCGGTTTCCAGCGGTGCAGCTTCGTTGAGGAAATTGCGCGCATAGGCGATGACCTTGTTGCCGCGGATCTCGTTGTAGCCCGGCCCCTTGGTGGCGCCGTCCGCTTCGGAGATGGCGTCGGTGCCGTAGAGCGCGTCATACAGCGAGCCCCAGCGGGCGTTGGCGGCGTTCAGGGCGAAGCGCGCGTTCATGATCGGCACCACCAGCTGCGGGCCGGCCATGCGGGCGATTTCTTCGTCGACGTTCTCGGTGGTGGCCTGGAAGTCTTCGGCTTCCGGCAGCAGGTAGCCGATTTCCTGAAGGAAGGCCTTGTACGCCACGGCGTCATGGGCTTGGCCGGCGCGGGCCTGGTGCCAGGCGTCGATCTTGGCCTGCAGCTCGTCGCGCTTGGCCAGCAGGGCGCGGTTCTTCGGCGCCAGGTCGTGGATGACGCTGTCGGCGCCGGCCCAGAAGGCAGCGGCATCGACGCCGGTACCGGGAATCGCTTCGTTGTTCACGAAGTCGTACAGGACTTTGGCGACCTGCAGGCCACCGACTTGAACGCGCTCAGTCATTACTCGCCTCACTTGGTTCTTCTAATTCGACGGACAGTCTCGTTTCTTGTAGTCCGAGTCGCCGGATACTACATGAAGCGCCGGGGAAAATCAGTCCGCCGAAAGAGCCGGTCGTTTCGGCCTTGCGACGCTGGGCGAGGGCGCTGCAGACTGCCACAGAGGCGACTGCCTGCTATACCTAATGGGCCGTCGCTACCTCGTAAGCGAATTCCCAGCACAGGAGCCGTCCATGGATCACCTCGTTCTCACCGTCATTGCCGAAGACCAGCCAGGTCTGGTCGAACGACTGGCCAAGTGCATCGCCGATCACGGCGGCAACTGGCTGGAGAGCCGCATGTCGCGCATGGCCGGACAGTTCGCCGGCATCCTGCGGGTGGCCGTGCCGCAACAGGCACATGGAGAGCTGACCGCCGCACTAGAGGGGCTGCAAGCGCAAGGCATCCGCGTGTTGCTGGCGCACAGCGGTACGGAGCCGGTAGAGAGCTGGCAGGAAATCCAGCTGGAGCTGGTCGGCAATGATCGTCCGGGCATCGTGCGCGACATTACCCATCTGCTGGCCACGCACGGCGTCAATCTGGAAAGCCTGGATACCGAGGTGTTGCCGGCACCGATGAGCAGCGAGCTGTTGTTCCGTGCCGAAGTGCGTCTGGCCGTGCCGAGCGAGCTGTCGCTGGAAGTCCTGCAACAGCGTCTGGAAGCCCTGGCCGACGACCTGATGGTCGAACTCAAGCTGCAGCCGGCCGAGAAATCCTAGACGGTCGCCAGCTTTTTCAGCCGGCGCTTTTGCGCATCACGCGCCAGGCATCCAGGCTGTAGACCGCAAGCCCCGCCCAGATGCAGAAGAAGGCCAGCTGGCGGTCGACCGGGAATGGCTCGCCGAACAGCTGGACGGCGAGGATCAGCAGCAGCGTCGGCGTCAGGTACTGCAGGAAGCCCAGCGTCGAATACGGCAGGTGACGCGCGGCGGCGTTGAAGCCGAGCAGCGGGATCAACGTCACGGGTCCTGCGGCCATCAGCCAGAGTGCGTCGCTGCTGGTCCAGAACGCAGGTTCGGTACTGGTGCCGCTGCTGAACCAGAACAGCCAGACCAGCGCTATTGGTAGCAACAGCCAGGTTTCCACCACCAGCCCGGGCAACGCGGCCACCGGTGCCAGCTTGCGCAGCAGCCCGTAGCTGCCGAAGCTCAGCGCCAGCACGATGGAAATCCACGGGAATTCGCCGAGCATCAGCAGCTGCAGGCTGACACCGACGGTGGCCATCGCCACCGCCAGCCACTGCAGCGGGCGCAGCCGCTCGCGCAGCACGATCATGCCGAGCAGCACGTTGACCAGCGGGTTGATGTAGTAGCCCAGGCTCGCCTCGACCATCCGGTCGTGGTTCACCGCCCAGACGTAGATCAGCCAGTTGGCGGCGATCAGCACGCTGGAGATGCCGAGTACGCCAAGCCGTCGCGGGTGCGCCAGCAGTTCGCGCCACCAGCCGGGGTGGCGCCAGACCAGCAGCACCAGCGAGCCGAATACCGCCGACCAGATCACCCGCTGGGTAACGATCTCAAGTGCGCCGTATTGCTCAAGTGCCTTGAAGTAGAGCGGAAACATGCCCCAGATGCTGAAGGTAGCCAGCCCCAGCAGATAACCCTTGCGCAGATTGGCGGTAGCCATGACGTCCTTCGACGAGCAGCGGAGAGCCGGTCATTTTGCGCCTTTGCTCGAAGGAGAGAAAGCTTAGGCTGCTAACGTAGATGCACGACGCGACCAGCTGCGCCGATCCAGCAGATTAGGGAACGTGCGAAGGCTCGCTCCGTCTCATCTGCATCGCCAATCGAAACGGCGTCGCACTCAGGCGACGTGCGTACGGAGGTCGCAATGCGCTTGCAGAATCAGGTGGCTCTGGTCACCGGCAGTACCCACGGCATCGGCCTCGGTATCGCCGTGCGCCTGGCCGAGGAAGGGGCAGACGTGGTCATCAACGGTCGCGAAGAAGATGACGAGGCCCGTGCGAGTCTTGAACAGGTGTGCGCCGTCGGGCGGCGGGTCTGCTTTATTGCCGCGGATGTCAGCCAGGTCGAACAATGCCGCCGGCTGGTGCACGAGAGCGTCGAGCGAATGGGCCGGCTGGACATCCTGGTGAACAACGCCGGGGTGCAGACGCACGCCGCGTTTCTCGACGCCGAGGAAGGCGACTACGACCGGGTACTCGACGTGAATCTGCGCGGGCCGTTCTTCCTCTCCCAGGCCTTCGCCCGCTATCTACGCGAGCAGGGCCGCGGCGGGCGGATCATCAACAACAGCTCGGTGCACGAGGAATTGCCGCACCCCAACTTCACCGCCTACTGCGCGAGCAAGGGCGGGCTGAAGATGCTCATGCGCAATATCGCCATCGAGCTCGCGCCGCTGGGCATTACGGTGAACAACGTGGCGCCGGGCGCGGTGGAAACGCCGATCAACCGCGCACTGATGAACCAACCGGAAAAGCTCGCCAGTCTGTTGCAGAACATCCCCGCCGGACGCCTCGGCCGGCCCCGCGACATCGCTGGCGTTGTCGCCTTTCTTGCCTCACCGGATGCCGAATACATCACCGGAGCCACCTTGGTGGTCGATGGCGGCCTGCTATGGAATTACAGCGAACAATGACCAATATCCCGCCGTGTCAGCCGTTCAGCCATGACGTCAGCGCCATTTCGCTGGCCGATACCCTTACCCCCGCCGAGCGCTATCAGGAGTTGTTCGTCGCGGTGCAGATGCAGCGCATCTTTCCTGACAGCAAAACCTTCGTTGACTGCGCGCCCCTGCAGCATCCCGAGGTCATCCTCAAGGATTACCGTGCCCGCTGCGACGAGCCGGGCTTCGACCTCGCAGCTTTTGTGCACGAGCATTTCAGTCTTTATGAGATGCCGTCCAAGGAGTTCGTCGCCAACCCCGACGACAGCCTGGCCGAGCACATCGACCGGCTCTGGCCGATCCTCACCCGCCATCCACAGGACCATCCCGAGCATTCCTCGCTGCTGCCCTTGCCGCATGATTATGTGGTGCCCGGTGGGCGCTTCACCGAGCTGTACTACTGGGACTCCTACTTCACCATGCTCGGCCTGGATGAGAGTGGGCATTGCGACCTGTTGCGCTCGATGGCCGACAACTTCGCCTATCTGATCGACACCTACGGCCATGTACCCAACGGCAACCGCACCTACTATCTGGGCCGTTCGCAGCCGCCGGTGTTCGCCCTGATGACCGAGCTGTTCGAGGAAACCGGCGTCCACCGCGCCAGCGACTACCTGCCGCAACTGCACAAGGAATACGCCTTCTGGATGGAGGGCGCCGAGGTGCTGCGCCCGGGCGAGGCGCATCGACGCTGCGTGTGTCTGGCCGATGGAATGTTGCTCAACCGCTACTGGGACGAGCGCGCAACGCCGCGCGAGGAGTCCTACCGCGAGGATGTGGAAACCGCGCGCTCCAGCTGCCGGCCGCGGCACGAGGTCTATCGCGACCTGCGCGCCGGTGCCGAGTCGGGCTGGGATTTCAGCTCGCGCTGGCTCGACGACGCCCACCGGCTGGCGACCATCCGCACCACCAGCATCCTGCCGGTCGACCTCAACGCACTGCTCTACAAGCTGGAGCGGCAGATCGCCGAGCTGTCTGCGGTGAAGAACCAGCACGCCTGTGCCGAGGCCTTCGCCCGCCGTGCCGAAGCGCGCCTGGCAGCAATCGATCAGTACCTGTGGAATTCCCGCGCTGGCGCCTATTTCGACTACGACTGGCAGCGCGGCCGGCAGCGCGACAATCTCACTGCCGCGACGCTGGCCCCGCTGTTCGTGCGCATGGCCAGCGCCGAGCAGGCCGCGGCGGTGGCGGCGACGGTGCAGGAGCGCCTGCTGGCGCCAGGCGGCCTGGCCACCACCGAGATCGGTGGCAGCGGCGAGCAGTGGGATCGGCCCAATGGCTGGGCACCGCTGCAGTGGATCGGCATTCGTGGGTTGCAGCACTACGGCCATGATGCACTGGCGCTGGACATCGAGGAGCGCTGGCTGACTATCATCAGCCACCTGTTCGAGCGCGAGAACAAGCTGGTGGAGAAGTACGTGCTGCGACCCTGTACCGAGCACGCCGGCGGCGGCGAGTATCCGCTGCAGGACGGCTTCGGCTGGACCAACGGCGTCACCCGCAAGTTGATGCAGGAAGACCCCAATCACGAGGCCAACCGCTGTCGTGCGGGGCATTGCCGGAGCGTGGCGTCCTAGGCGCCGGCCGCCGGCGCGGAGGGGTATTTCCACACGGATGCCATGGATCAATAGTTATCGTACAACTGCTGGGCTATGATGAGCGTCGCTTCCGCTTTCAGAGATCGCCATCCATGGAAAACCAGAGCGCACAACCGCGCGCCCGCCGCAAACATCGCAGTCTTGCCCAGGAACTGGTCGCCGAACTGTCGCAGCAGATTCGCGATGGCGTGATCAAGCGGGGCGACAAGCTGCCTACCGAGTCGGCCATCATGCAGGCCCAGGGTGTCAGCCGCACCGTGGTGCGCGAGGCGATCTCGCGGCTGCAGGCCTCGGGGCTGGTGGAAACGCGGCACGGCATCGGCACCTTCGTCCTGGACACCCCCAGCACCACCGGACTGCGCATCGACCCGGCGACCATCGGCACCTTGCGCGATCTGCTGGCGATTCTCGAATTGCGCATCAGCCTGGAAGTGGAGTCGGCCGGTCTGGCCGCGCAGCGCCGCTCGCCCGAGCAGCTGGCGGCCATGCGCGCCTTTCTCGATCAGCTGAACCAGAGCGCGGCCCACTCCAGCGATGCGGTGGCGTCGGACTTCCAGTTCCATCTGCAGATCGCCGAGGCCACCGGCAACCGCTACTTCACCGACATCATGAGCCACCTGGGCACCACCCTGATCCCACGCAGCCGGGTCAACTCGGCGCGCCTGGCCCATGACGACCAGCAGCACTACCAGGCCCGTCTGGGCCGCGAGCACGAGCAGATCTACGAGGCCATCGCCCGGCAGGACCCGGAATCGGCGCGCGCTGCCATGCGCCTGCATCTGACCAACAGCCGCGAGCGGCTGCGCCAGGCCCATGAGGAGGCGGAAGCGAGCAAGGTCGGCTGACCGCCGCGCCTCGTCAGCCCGCCGCGGCGGGCAGCGCTTCGGCGAGGCCTAGCGGCGGTAGGCCAGCAGCACGATGCCGCCGACCACGATCAGCCCGCCGAGCACCTGCGAGGGGCCGAGCAGCTGGCCGAGCACCAGCCAGCCAAGCAGCATGCCGGCGACCGGCTCCATGTTCATCACCGGCGCGTTGCGCGCGATGTTCAGGCGCGGCATGCAGATGAACAGCGTCGAGAAGGCCGCACCATAGAGCAGCACCAGGCAGGCGAGGGCAATCCAGCCGGCAGTGGCGCTGGGCAGGTCGAGCCCGCCGGGAATCAGGCCGCTGCTGCCGAGCAGGGCCGAGGCGAGAAACACCACGATCAGGGTCAGCATGCTGCGCACCGAACCGGCCATGTTCGACAGCTTGTGCTCGGTCACCCACAGCGCCGCCGCGAACACCGCGGCGGCCGTCAGGCTGAACAGGATGCCGGCGACCCATTGGCCATCCGGTGCCTCGGCGCTCAGCAGGCGCGCCGGCACATCCAGCACCAGCACCAGGCCGAACAGGATCAGGCCCATGATCGCCAGCGCCTGACGGGTCGGCCGCGGGCCGCCGAGGACCCAGGTGAGCAGCGCCAGCAGGATCGGCGAGAGGTTCACCACCAGCAACGCCAGCGCCACCGGGATGCGCGCCACCGCCGAATAGATGCAGAAGCTCTGCACCGCGATCAGCAGGCCGAGCAGAAGCTGCCAGCGCCAGGTGGCCGGGCTCAGGCGCAGTGACTCGCGCCGCCAGAACACCAGCGCCGCCAGTACCACCAGCGTCACGCCGGCGCGGCAGAGCATGGCCAGCAGCAGGCCGGTGTCGTGATCGAAGGCGATGCGGGCGGCGATGTGGTTGCCGGCGAACGAGCAGGCCAGGGTCGCCAGGATCAGCACGGCGATATGGCGGGGAAACGGCGCGGCAGCTTGCATGAAATCCAGTCCTTCTAGTGCCTGTACAGAGTTCTACGCGTTCGATTGCACGACGACCTTGGGTCAGGCGGCCTGATCAGGGCGGTGTCTGCGTCAGTGTGCAAAGTAAAACGCCGCCCGGGTGGGCGGCGTCCTCGTCCCTTGTCTGCCTTCAGAGCACTACGCTCGGCAGCCACAGCGAGATCATTGGGATATAGGTCACGGCCATCAGCACGGCGAACAGCGCAGCGTAGAACGGCAGCAGCGCCTTGACGGTGCTTTCGATACTGACCTTGCCGATGGCGGCACCGACGAAGAGTACCGCACCTACCGGCGGGGTGATCAGGCCGATGCCGAGGTTGACCAGCATGATCATGCCGAAGTGCACCGGATCGACGCCGAACGAGGTCACCACCGGCAGCAGGATCGGCGTGAGAATCAGAATCAGCGGTGCCATGTCCATCAGCGTGCCCAGCACCAGCAGCATGAAGTTGATGCACAGCAGGATCACGTAGCGGTTGTCCGACAGGGTCAGGAATGCCGTGGTGATCTTCGCCGGTATCTGCATCAGGGTCATGATGTAGCCGAAGCTCGCGGCGAAGGCGATCAGGATCATCACGATGGAAAGCGTGCGCACCGTGCGGTGCAGCATCTTCGGCAGCTCGCGCCACTTGTAGTCGCGGTAGATGAACATGGTCACGAAGAAGGCCCAGACCACGGCCACGGCGGCCGACTCGGTGGCGGTGAACACGCCGGAGAGGATGCCGCCGAGGATGATCACCATGGTCATCAGCCCCCACAGCGCCTCGACGCAGATCTTCAGCGCCTGACGCAGCGGGATCACCTCGCCCTTGGGGTAGTTGCGCTTGCGCGCGAAGAGCAGGCACAGCGTGGCCATGGTGGCGCTGAGCAGCAGCCCCGGGCCGATCCCGGCGACGAACAGCGCGGCGATGGAGACGGTGCCGCCGGCGGCCAGCGAGTAGATCACCGAATTGTGGCTGGGCGGGGTGAGCAGCGCCTGCACCGAGCCGGAAACGGTGACCGCGGTGGAGAATTCCCGTGGGTAGCCCTTCTTTTCCATTTCCGGGATCAGCACCGAACCGACCGAGGCGGTATCGGCCAGGGAGGAACCGGAGATGGCGCCGAAGAAGGTCGAGGCAGTGATGTTGACCAGCGACAGGCCGCCACGAACGAAGCCCACCAGCACCCCGGCGAAGGCCACCAGGCGCCGCGCCATGCCGCCTTCGGCCATGATCGCGCCGGCCAGGACGAAGAACGGGATGGCCAGCAGGGAGAATTTGTTCACACCGCCGGCGATCTGGATCATCACGGCGTGCAGCGGGATGTCGATGTACCAGGCGCCGATCAGGGTGGCCAGGCCGAGGGCATAGGCGACCGGGACGCGCAGCAGGATCAGGGCAATGAAGCTGCCCAGCAGAATGGCGGCATCCATTACACGGACTCCTTGGAATCTTCGCAGTTCTCGTAATCGACGACGCGACGCTTGTGCTGGTCGCCGTAGAGCAGTTGTTCGATGACGAACAGCAGGGTGATCAGCCCGCCCAGCGGGATCGGCGCATAGCTGATGCCGACGCGCAGCCAGGTCAGGGTGCTGAGGTACTGGTTCCAGGTGGCCACGCACAGCTTGTAGCCCCAGATCAGCATGAACAGGGCGATGGCGGCCATGGCCAGGCGCACGAACAGGGTGACAAAGGGCTGGGCCGCGGCCGGCAGGCGATCGGTCAGCACCTGCACCGCCATGTGTGCACCGGCGCGGTAGCTGGCTGCGGCGCCACGAAGGTGAACAGGACCATCAGCAGGATGGCGATCGGCTCGGGCCAGCCGAGGCCCTGGCCCAGTGCATAGCGGCTGAACACACCCCAGGGAATGATCGTCGCCATGACCACGATCGCCAGGGCGGCGACGATGACGCAGGCGCGGTAGATGGCGTCGTTGACGCTCAGAACCAGGTTTTTCATGAGACTTCACCGGTTGCGCGGCGCAGGCGGGTGGCCGGCGCCGCGCGCTTGCGCGAGGGTTACTGAACGGCTTCGATGCGCTGGATCAGCTCGGCGAACTGCGCGCCATACTTCTCACGGACCGGGGCGGTGGCGTCGTAGAAGGGCTTGGTGTCGACTTCGATGTACTCGACGCCCTCGGCCTTGAGCTTCTCGTTGCTGGCGTTTTCCTTGGCTACCCACAGCTCGCGTTCTTCCAGCTGGGCTTCCTTGGCCAGTTTCTTGACCAGCTCCTGCTGCTCGGGGCTGAGCTTGTTCCAGGTGGTCTTGGACATCAGCAGCGGCTCGGGGAGGATCAGGTGATGGGTCTGGGTGTAGTACTTGGCGGCGCGGAAGTGGTTGTGCTCGAGCAGGGTCGGCGGGTTGTTCTCGGCGCCATCGATCACGCCGCTCTGCAGGGCGCTGAAGATCTCGCCGGTGTCCATGGCGATGCCGTTGGCGCCCATGGCGTTGAGGGTGTCGATGAACAGCGGGTTGCCGATCACGCGGATCTTCATGCCCTTGAGGTCATCCAGGCTGCGCACCGGCTTCTTGGTGTAGAGGCTGCGGCTGCCGGCTTCCATCCAGGCCAGGCCGACCATGTTGAAGTCCGAGTTGGTGATGGCGTCGAGGATTTCCTGGCCGATCTCGCCGTCGACCACCTTGCGCATATGGTCGACGTCGCGGAACACGAAGGGCATGTTGAACACGTTGGTGGCCGGCACCACCGGGCCCACCGAGCCGAGGCTGACGCGGGTCAGCTGGACGGCGCCGATCTGGGTCTGCTCGATCACTTCCTTCTCCGAGCCGAGTACGCCACCGGCGAACATGCGTGACTTGATCTCGCCGTTGGTGGCGGCTTCCAGTTTCTTGCCCAGGTTTTCCATGGCGACCACGGTGGGGTAGCCGGCGGGGTGGATCTCGGCGATCTTCAGGGTCATCTCGGCCAGCGGAAGTGTGGCCAGAAGCAGCTTGCGTTTGAGGTTCATGGAAAACTCCGTTTTGTTGTTGTAGGTGAACAGCAGTGCTTGACCGGCGCCGCGAGCGGCCCGGGGTGGATCAGTTCCGGGTGAAGGCGGGCTCCTCGATGCCGGTGACGCCGGGGTTGAGCGCGAACAGGCCGCCGGCCAGCGGCTGATCGGCGAGGTCGCCGCCAGGTCGGATCGAGGTGACGTACAGCGTGTCCAGCCGTGGCCCGCCGAAGGCGCACATGGTCGGTTTCTTCACCGGCACGGCGAGGGAGCGATCCAGCCGGCCGTCCGGGGTGAAGCGGTGGATCAGCCCGGCGTCGTTGCCGCAGATCCAGTAGCAACCCTCGGCATCCACAGCGGCGCCGTCCGGGCGGCCGGGGTACTCGAGCATGTCGACGAACAGGCGGCGACGGCTCGGCGTGCCGCTGTCGGTGTCGTAATCGAAGGCCCAGATCTTCTGCACACCGGGATGTGAATCGGACAGGTACATGGTTCGCCCGTCCGGGCTGAAGGCCAGGCCGTTGGGCACGATAAAGCCGTCCAGCTGCGGCACCAGCGGGCCGCGCGCGGCCTGGTCATCGAGCCGGTACAGCGCGCCGACCGGATGCCCGGCGGCCATGTCCAGCGCCATGCTGCCGGCCCAGAAGCGGCCCTGGCGATCGCAGCGGCCATCGTTCATGCGCATCGCGGGCAGCTGGTGATCGATGGTCGCCAACGGGCGGCTGTCGAGCCGGCCGTCCGGGCCTGTCTGCAGGGCGAAGAAGCCGCTCTCCATGCCGGCCACCCAGCCGTCGCCGTGGCGGGCGATGCAGGCCAGCATCTGCTCGCCCTGCCAGCGGGAAAGCTGGCCGTCGGTAGCGCTCCAGCGCAGCAGCTCGCGGTTGGGGATGTCGACCCAGTACAGCGCCTGTTCGGCTGCGACCCAGACCGGGCTTTCACCGGTGGCGCAGCGCAGGTCGGCGATGAGTTCAGCTTCACTGGCCATTGCGTTTCTCTTTGTTGTTGTACACGGGCGAAGGGGGGCTATCAGTCGAAGGGGCCGGCCGCGACGAAGGCGCCGCCCTGATAGATGCCGGCCGGGTCGTCGGCGCTGTAAGGCGGTTGCTGCTCGACCTTGTCGCGGAACGCTTCGGAGCTGTCCTGCGCCTGGAAGCCCAGGTGCGCGGCCAGATGGTTGTCCCACCACACATCACGGTTGGCGGACATGCCGTAGACCACCGTATGGCCGACCGCTGGCGTGAACAGCGCGCAGCGCATCAGCTCGGTGAGGTCACGAAAACTCAGCCAGGTGCTCATCATTCGGCGGTTGGCCGGCTCGGGGAATGAGGAGCCGATGCGGATGCTGACGGTCTCGATGCCGTAGCGATCGTGGTAGAAGCTCGCCATGTCCTCGCCATAGGACTTGGACAGGCCGTAGTAGCCGTCCGGGCGCCGTGGTGCGTGGGCGTCCAGGGTTTCGGTCTGCGGGTAGAAGCCGATCACATGGTTGGAGCTGGCGAAGACCACACGCTTGATGCGGTGCAGGCGGGCTGCTTCATAGATGTGAAAGGTGCCGCGGATATTGGCGTCGAGGATTTCCTCGAACGGCCGCTCGACGGAGACGCCGCCGAAATGGGCGATGGCATCTACGCCGTCGCACAGGGCATGCACGGCCGCCTTGTCGGCGAGGTCGCAAGGCACGACCTCCTCGTGTTCGCCGGCTGCCGGGGCCATCGGCGCGATATCGGACAGTCGGATGATGCGGGCGTAGGGCTGCAGGCGTGCACGCAGCTCCTTGCCGAGGCCGCCGGCTGCGCCGGTGAGCAGAAGGCGGCCGAATGGGGGTGTCGGAGTGGTTGTCATCGGAGTGCCTGTCGTTATTGTTCTTGGAGTCATCTGTTGTCATATGACATGTTGCGAAATATCAGCATCTGCCTCGGCGGATGTCAACAGGCTTAAAGTCGTATTTATCGCCTTGTGCACGCTCATTGCTGCAAATGCCAGGCGCTCGCACCTGTAAAGCGCGATGGCACGGCGTTCTTGGCGCAAACGCTGGCAGCGGGCGGATGACACGGCGAGGCACCGCAGCGCATCATGAGGTTGTATGATGACATGCAAAAAAGAACCTGTCCCTGTTCGTTGCGCTAGCCGCACCCCGGCGGAGATAGCATTGATGGCCAAACGCTGCAGCAGTTCCCGTGCAGGGGCCACGCCGACGCTGATCGACGTGGCCAGGGTTGCCGGTGTTTCGCCGATCACCGTGTCGCGCACCCTCGGTCGGCCCGAGGCAGTGGCACCGGCGACGCGCCGGCGGGTGCTGGAGGCGGTGCGAGCCACCGCTTACGTGCCCATGACGTCAGTTGTCATATGACTGCAGGCATTATGGCGATGGCCTGCGGCTTGTCAACGTCGCCTAAGGTCGGAGCGATAAAAGCCGGTGCGCCGTTATCCGTGCGCTAGAGTGAGGAATTGGCCGGCGCTTGGGTTTTGCGCGGTGCCGCCAGCGAACGCTCCGTTGGCGGAGAATCGTGGCGTTCTTGGTGATGTGGTCGTATGACTCAAGGGCGGCGATAGGGGGACGTCAGTGCCGGGGACAGATCGATGGTGCCCTTCTCGACGAAGCGCTGGGTGCCGAACAGGCCGCCGGCGAGCTTGCCGCGCAGCACGTAGGGCACGGCGTCGATGCCAATGTTCTCGGCCAGGCCCAGTGCCTGGCGTGCCGCGGAAAAGGCCGAGATGGTCACCGGTACTTCGAGCACGCTCTCGCCGAAGCGCGGCACCGTACCACGCTGGTCGCTGACACCACTGGCCAGCCGCCGGCCGTTGATTTCCAGGTCGAGGGCGACGCCGCTGTAGTCGATGGCGCCCTCGTTGGGGTTCTGCAGGCGCAGCTTGACCAGGAAGCGAGCCTCCAGGCCCTCGCCCTGCAGCGGCTGGATGCCGGCGACCTGAACGTTGAGCGGGTCGCGCGGGGACAGTGCCGCGCAGGCGCCCAGGGTCAGGGCGAGCAGGGCGATCAGCAGCAGACGCAGCGGCTGCCGTGGCAGGTGGAGCGTGGCGGATGGATGCACTCAGGATTTCCTGTCGAGGTTCTTGATGCCCTGCAGCAGTTCGATGGGCAACGGAAAAACGATGGTCGAGCTCTTGTCACCGGCGATGTTGCTCAGCGTCTGCATGTAGCGCAGCTGCATGGCGCCCGATTGCCGGCCGAGCATTTCGGCGGCCTGCATCAGCTTCTCGGAAGCCTGCAGCTCGCCCTCTGCATGAATGACCTTGGCGCGCCGCTCGCGTTCCGCTTCGGCCTGGCGGGCGATGGCGCGGACCATGGATTCGTCGAGGTCGACGTGCTTGATCTCGACATTGGACACCTTGATCCCCCAGGCGTCGGTCTGTGCATCGAGCACTTGCTGGATGTCATTGTTGAGCTGCTCGCGTTCGGCCAGCATGTCGTCCAGTTCGTGCTTGCCGAGCACTGCGCGCAGTGTGGTCTGCGCCAGCTGGCTGGTGGCCGAGTGATAGTCCTCGACCTGGATGATCGCCTTCTGCGCGTCCAGCACGCGGTAGTACACCACTGCGTTGACCTTCACCGAGACGTTGTCACGGGAGATCACATCCTGAGTCGGCACGTCCAGCACCAGGGTGCGCAGGTCGACCCGCACCATCTGCTGCAGCCCGGGGATGATCATGATCAGGCCGGGTCCCTTGACCTTCCAGAAGCGCCCGAGCATGAACACCACGCCGCGCTCGTACTCACGCAGGATGCGGAACGCCGAGGCGAGCAGCCCCACGACCAGCACCAGCAGCACCAGAAAACTCATTTCATAACCCATGGTTCAGCTCCTCTCGATTGCTTGATGGCTGTGCCGCGACGTTCAATTGCAGACCCTCCCGGGCGACCACCCGTACCTGCTGGCCGACCTGCAACGGGGTGGCGCTGCGTACCTGCCAGTTCTCGCCCTGCAGATGCACCCAGCCGCTGTGCGGGTCCTGCGCGGAGATGCCGGTGACCGGCGCCAGGCTGCCGATCAGCTCGGCATCACCGCCGACCAGCCGCTGGCGGCGCGCCTTCAGTGCCATGGCGACGATGGCGAACACCAGCAGCGCGCTGGCGAAGCCCAGTGGCACGATCAGCGACAGTGGAATGCCGAAGCCGGGTACCTCGGTGTCGATCAGAATCACCGCGCCGGCGACGAACGCGGCGACCCCGCCGATGCCGAGCACACCGAAACTGGGCAGGAAGGCCTCGGCCACCATGAAGGCGATGCCGAGCAGGATCAGCGCCACCCCGGCGTAGTTCACCGGCAGCAGCTGCAGCGCATACAGCGCCAGGATCAGGCAAATGCCGCCCAGCACGCCGCCGGCGCCCATGCCGGGATTGGAGAATTCGAGGATCAGCCCGTAGATGCCGATCATCATCAGAATCAGCGCCACGCTGGGGTTGGTGATCACCGCCAGCAGGCGCACCCTCCAGTCCGGCGCGTGTTCGATCAGGCGCGCATCGGCCGTCTGCAGCCTGACCTCGCCCTCGATGGTGGCCAGCGTCTTGCCGTCGAGCTGACGCAGTAGGTCGGCCACGTCGCGCGCCAGGTAATCGATCACCTTGAGTTTCAGGGCTTCGCTGGCCGACAGGCTGACCGCCTCGCGCACCGCCTGCTCGGCCCACTCGGCGTTGCGTTCGCGCAGCTGGGCCAGCCCGCGGATATAGGCCGCCGCATCGTTCACCTGCTTGCGGGCGAGGGCGTCGCCGGACGCCTTGGCGTCGTCTTCACGTTCGCCCTTCGGCTGCTCCGGCGGTGCACCGGGCATGCCGCCGATCTGCACCGGCGTCGCCGCGCCGAGATTGGTGCCCGGCGCCATCGCGGCGACATGGCTGGCATAGAGCATGTAGGTGCCGGCGCTGGCGGCGCGGGCGCCGCTGGGGGTGACATAGGTGGCCACCGGAATGGGGCTGGCGAGAATCGCCTTGATGATGGCGCGCATGGAGGTGTCCAGCCCGCCGGGGGTGTCCAGTTCCAGCACCACCAGCTGTGCGCCCTCGTCGCGGGCGTGTTGCAGGCCGCGCAGAATGTAATCGGCGCTGGCCGGGCCGATGGCGCCATCGACCCGCAGCAGCGTCACCGGATCGGCGGCACTCGCGCTCTGGACCGCGAGCGCGAGCAGCAGGGCCAGCAGCCAGCGGGCGGGATGGCGAGGCATGGCGGATGTCCTCTGGCAGCGGCACGGCACAGTGTCGTGCCCTTGCTGGCAGCTTAGACCACCGCCGTCGTAGCGCGGCGAGGCAGGACGCCGCGTATCCGCCGACCGGGCTGAACTCCAGTCGCGGCCGCGGCCTCAGAACCAGTAAGGGCCGGCCTTCGCGGCCTGCATGCCGATCGAGGAGTCTTCATGCGCATCCATCACCTGAACTGTGGCTGCATGTGTCCGCTCGGCGGGGCCTTGTTCGATGGTTTCAGCAAGGGCCTGACGGCACAGCTGGTCTGCCATTGCCTGCTGCTGGAAACCGACCAGCACGGGCTGGTGCTAGTGGATACCGGTTTCGGCACCGAAGACGTGCGGCGCCCCGGCGAGCGGCTCAGTCCGTTCTTCCGGGCGCTCAACAACATCCGCCTGGAGCCGCGCTACACCGCGCTGGAACAGCTGCACCGGCTCGGTTTCGCCGCCGAGGACGTGCGCCATATCGTGCTCACCCACCTGGATTTCGACCACGCCGGGGGCCTGTCGGATTTTCCGCAGGCCCAGGTGCACGTGCTGCAGCGCGAGATGGATGCCACCCGGGCGACACGCAGCTTCATCGGCCACAGCCGCTACCGTCACCGGCAGTGGGACGAGGTGCGCCACTGGCAGTTCTACGAGCCGGGCGGCGATCTCTGGTTCGGCTTCCAGGCCGTTCGCGAGTTGCGCGGGCTGCCGCCGGAAATCCAGCTGATCCCGCTGACGGGGCATACCCATGGTCACGCCGGGGTCGCCGTGCAGACCGACAGCGGCTGGTTACTGCATGCCGGCGACGCCTATTTCTTCCGCGAGGAGGTCGGCCGCAACGAGCGCCATTGCACGCCGGGGCTGCGCTTCTACCAGCGCATGATGGAGGTCGATCGCACCGCTCGGCTGGCCAATCAGCACCGGCTGTGGACGCTGTCGCTGGAGCACCGCGACGAGGTCACGCTGTTCTGCAGCCATGACGCGCAGGAGCTGGCGCGCATGCAGCGTGGTGCGCACTGATGGCGGCGCCACGCAGCCGGGCGGTGGAGCGGATGATGGCCGCCGTGCGCTGGATCGGCTTCGGCGCCTGTTCGCTGGCCGCGCTCGGCTATGCGGCGATCGGCAACTACAACATGACCGGCGCCATGCTGGCGCTGGCCGTGCTTTCCTGGATCAACATCCGCCGCAAGCGTACGCCACGGCCGCCGCAGGGCTGAACCGGCTCAGCGGCCGCGACGCCCCAGCGCCCAACCCGCACCCAGCGCCAGCAGCGCGCCGGCGCCCAGCGCCAGCTTGCCGACGCTCGCCGCGCTCAAGGCGATCGCCCGCGGTTTCGCCTGGTCGCCGAAGCGACCCTGGGTGGCGTGCAGCCCCTCTACGGGCTCGAATAGGTTGTCGGGGCGGCCCTCGGGCTCACGCTCGGGGATCAGCTGGCCGTCCCAGGCCTGGCGGGCCAGCATGCGGTCGAGCAGCCCGGGCATGAACAGCGTGCCGATGATCGCTTTCAGGCTGGCGGTGCCGACCCACAATTCCCTTGGCGCTTCCCGGGCCGCCCGCAGAACGGCACGGGCGGCGACCTCGGGTGTATGAATCGGCGGCACCGGCTGTGCACGCCAGCCGACCTTGTTGCGTGCCCAGTCGAACTGCGGCGTGTTGTGCGCCGGCAGTTGCACCATGCTCAAGCGAATGCCGCTGCGGTCGTGAATCAGCTCGCAGCGCAGCGAGTCGATGAAGCCGCGGATGGCGAACTTGGCCCCGCAGTAGGCCGACTGCAGCGGAATCGCGCGATAGCTCAGCGCCGAGCCGACCTGCACGATGGTGCCGCGGTTGCGTGGGCGCATGTGGCGCAGGGCGGTCAGGGTGCCGTGCACGCTGCCCAGGTAGGTCACCTCGGTGACGCGGCGGATTTCTTCGGGAGTCAGTGCCGAGAACGGGCCGAACACCGTGGCCATCGCCGCGTTTACCCAGACGTCGATCGGTCCCAGCTCGGCCTCGACGCGCGTGGCGGCCGCTTCCAAAGCCGGGGCATCGGCGACATCGGCGGCGATCGCCAGCACACGGGCTCCCAGCGCTTCGAGCTGCGCCTGGGTGTCGCTCAGGCCCTGCTCGCCGCGCGCGATCAACGCGACGCGGTAGCCGGCTCTGGCGAAGGCCTCGGCGCTGGCGCGGCCGACACCGGCAGTCGCGCCACAGATCACCGCGGTTGGTTCTGGCATGGGAAGTCCTCTGGTCATTGCAATGAACGGGCGCTTTCGGTGGCCCGCAGCCTGCTTAGACGACCCGCCCAGGCCCGGCCGAGTTCGCCGCTTGCCCCAGTGGATCGCTCGGCTATCGACCAATGGCCAATGACGGCTACTCCTTTGGTCTGAGATGGTTAGCAGGCTAAGCGATAGCTGGCGCCGCCCCTTGGCTCAAAAGGCGAAGCGGCATGACGCAACGATGCCACCGTGGTGGCTGCGTCTTCCCCCTCTGTGCATCCATCAGATGCCCTCGGCGGCTTATCCGGTCGCCTTCGGACTCGTTCCCGCTGCCCTGAGGGCGGCGGGTCTGCCCCGCTGACGAAGGAACCCGTTGGCGTCGATCAGGTCGATTCAGTGAGCGTCGTAATGGCCAATTCCTGACTAACGGAGACCCTGATGGACCTTATCCGCATCATCTTCGCGATTCTGCTGCCACCGCTTGGCGTCTTTCTCCAGGTCGGTTTTGCCGGTGCCTTCTGGCTGAACATCCTGCTCACGCTGCTGGGCTACATTCCGGGCATCATTCACGCCGTCTGGATCATCGCCCGCCGCTGATCGCTCAGAGCCCGGCTCGGCCGGGCCCGCTTTTGAACTCCCTCCGCTGGCCGTGTAGAGTCGCGCCTCCTGCGCTACGGAACCTATTAGGCGCGAAACACTCAAGAAAACGCCGGAAACCGAGCGCCATCGCCCGCAGGTGATGCCCCCGCGCTGCGTCAGACCTGCCCCGGTACACGGAAAGGAAACCAGATGAGCGAGTCCTTCATCGATCAGAACAATTTCAGGCGCATCCTCAATCGCAACGTGGCCGTGCCTCTGGGCTTCGGCTTCCTCAGCGCCTTCTTCTTCAGTGCCATCGTCTATTACCTGCTGAGCGTCAGCCACTGGGTCGATCAGTCGGTCAAGGGGGTGGCCCACGCCCATGAAGCGCTGCGCCTGGTCGCCGATCTGGAAACCGGCCTGCGTGGGTACCTGATCGCCGGCGAAAAGCCGTTCCTCGATCCGTACCGCCAGGGCCTTGAGCAGATCGAGGAGGAGCTGGACGCGCTCAAGCGCTACGCCGGCAACAACCCGCTGCAGCTGTCGCGCATCCAGAAGGTCGAGGCGGCGCATCATCTCTGGCTCACCTTTGCCGAAGAAGGGATCGCGCGGCGTAGCGCCGGCGAGTCGATCGTCGAGTACGTGCGCACCCGCCGCGGCCTCGACCTGACCAACCAGCGCCGCACGCTGCTCAACGAATTCATCGCCACCGAGCGTCAGCTGCGTGCCGAGCGTACCGACACCTCGGAAATCGTCACCACGGCGCTGATCGGTGGCTTCCTGCTGTTCAGCCTGATCTTCAGCAGCCTGCTGGTCTTTCTCGGCCGCCGCGATCTGACCACGCTGTCGACGACCTACTCCGAATCGCTGCGCAAGCAGCAGGCGCATGCCGAGGCGCTGGAAAAGCAGGCCTGGTACCGCACCGGCCAGACCCAGCTGAGCGAGTCGATCATCGGCGAACTGGCGCTGCCGGCCCTGGGCCAGGGCGTGCTGAACTTCCTCTCGCGCTACATCGACGCCGCCGTCGGCGCGCTGTACGTGGTGCAGGACGGCAAGCTGCAGCGCGTTGCCGAATACGCCTACGACCCGGAACATCTGCAGAGCGCGCGTAGCCTCGAGGTCGGTACGGGGCTGGTAGGGCAGGCCGCCTTGGAGCGGCGGATGATGGCGCTCGAAGACCTGCCGGCCGGCTATCTCAAGGTGACCTCGGCGCTGGGCGACACCACACCGCGCGCGGTGCTGATCGTGCCGGTGGAGGACAGCGGCCTGCTCAATGGCGTGATCGAACTGGGCTTCCTGCGACCGCTGCGCGAGCAGGACAGCGAGCTGCTGCGACGCATCGCCCCGAGCATCGGCTCGGCCATCGAAGCGGCGCGTTACCGCCAGCGGCTGCAGAAGGTGCTGGCCGAAACCCAGCAGCTCAACGAGGAGCTGCAGGTGCAGCAGGAAGAACTGCGTGCCGCCAACGAGGAGCTGGAGGAGCAATCCAATGCCCTGCGCGAGTCGCAGACGCACATGGAAGAGCAGCAGGCCGAGCTGGAGCAGACCAACGAACAGCTGGCCGAGCAGACCGAAGCGCTGGCTCGTCAGCGCGACCAGATGGACGAGAAGAACCAGCGCCTGAACGAGGCCCAGCTGATGCTCGAGCAGCGCGCCGACGAGCTGCAGCGTGCCAGCCGCTACAAGTCCGAGTTCCTGGCCAACATGTCCCACGAGCTGCGCACGCCGCTGAACAGTTCGCTGATCCTGGCCAAGCTGCTGGCGGACAACCCGGCCGGCAACCTGAGCGAGGAGCAGGTGCAGTTCGCCCGCTCCATCTATTCGGCTGGCAACGACCTGCTGACCCTGATCAACGACATTCTCGACATTTCCAAGGTGGAAGCCGGCAAGCTCGAGGTGCACCCGGAACTGACCATCCTCGCGCGGCTGGTCGATGGCATGAAGAGCCTGTTCCTGCCACAGGCCATGGAGAAGGCCCTGAGCTTCAGCGTCGAACTGGCCGACGACCTGCCGCCCACCCTGTTCACCGACCGCCAGCGCCTGGAGCAGATCCTCAAGAACCTGTTGGCCAACGCCTTCAAGTTCACCGAGAAGGGCTCGGTCACCCTGCGCGTCGAGCCGCGCGATGGCGGCATGCTGGCCTTCGCGGTGCGCGACACCGGCATCGGCATCGCGCCGGAGCAGCAGGCGGCGATCTTCGAGGCGTTCCGCCAGGCCGATGGCACCACCAACCGACGTTATGGCGGCACGGGCCTGGGCCTGTCGATCTCCCGCGAGCTGGCGAACCTGCTGGGCGGCCAGATCGAAGTGCAGAGTGCGCCGGGCGCCGGCAGTACCTTTACCCTGGTGTTGCCGCAGAGCTACAGCGAGCCGCTCGCCGTCGAGCCGACCACCGCGCCGCAGCCGAGCCGTGCACCGGTCACCATGGCCGAAGCGATCACGCCGCCGGCGCGCCGCGACGAGCCGGAGCTGCCGAACCGCGGCGCCGTGTCCTACGAGCGCCTGCCCGACGACCGCGACAAGTACCCGTTCAAGGAGCGCTGCGTGCTGGTCATCGAGGACGAGCCGCAGTTCGCGCGCATCCTCCGTGACCTGGCCCACGAACTCGAGTACAGCTGCCTGCTGTCGCAGAACGCCGACGACGGCTTCGACACCGCGGTGCAGTACAAGCCCGATGCCATCCTGCTCGACATGCGCCTGCCGGACCATTCCGGCCTGACCGTGCTCGAGCGCCTCAAGGAAAACCCGGCGACCCGCCATATTCCGGTGCACGTGGTCTCGGTGGAGGATCGCAAGGAAGCCGCGCTGCAGATGGGCGCGGTGGGCTACGCGATGAAACCCACCACCCGCGAGGAACTGAAGGACGTGTTCGGTCGCCTGGAAGCCAAGCTGGCGCAGAAGGTCAAGCGCATCCTGCTGGTGGAGGACGACGCCCTGCAGCGCGAGAGCATGTCGCGGCTGATCGAGGACGTGGACATCGAGATCACCGCCGTCGAGTTCGGCGCGCAGGCGCTGGAACAACTGCGCAGCACCGTGTTCGACTGCATGATCATCGATCTCAAACTGCCGGACATGGACGGCAGCGAACTGCTCGAGCGCATGGCCAAGGAGGATATCTGCTCCTTCCCGCCGGTGATCGTCTACACCGGGCGCAACCTCACCCGCGACGAGGAAGCGGCGCTGCTCAAGTATTCGCGCTCGATCATCATCAAGGGCGCGCGTTCGCCGGAGCGGCTGCTCGATGAGGTCACGCTGTTCCTGCACAAGGTCGAGTCGGACATGCCGCCCGAGCGGCAGAAGATGCTGAAGAGCGCGCGTAGCCGCGAGAAGGCCTTCGAAGGCCGCAAGATCCTGGTGGTGGACGACGACGTGCGCAACGTCTTCGCCCTGACCAGCGCGCTGGAGCAGAAGGGCGCGCTGGTGGAAATCGCCCGCAACGGCCTGGAAGCGATCGACAAGCTGCAGCATGCAACCGACATCGATCTGGTGCTGATGGACATCATGATGCCGGAGTTGGATGGCTTCACCGCCATGCAGGAAATCCGCAAGGAGGCGCGCTTTGCCAAGCTGCCGATCATCGCGGTGACCGCCAAGGCGATGAAGGACGATCAGGATCGCTGCCTGCGCTCCGGCGCCAATGATTACCTGGCCAAACCCATTGACCTCGACCGGCTGTTCTCGCTGATCCGCGTCTGGCTGCCGAAAGTGGAGCTGCTGTGAAATGCCCGACCGTAATGTCGAGATCGAACTCAAGCTGCTGATCGAGGCCATCTACCTCAAGTACAGCTACGACTTCCACGACTACTCCAGCGCCTCGCTCAAGCGCCGGGTGCTGCTGGCGCTCAAGCAGCTCGACTGCGAAAGCATCTCGGAACTGCAGCGCAAGATCCTCTATGACCCGCATGCCTTCATGGACCTGCTGCAGTACCTCACCATCCCGGTCAGCGAGATGTTCCGCGACCCGAGCTACTACCGGTCGCTGCGCGAGCACGTGGTGCCGGTGCTGCGCACCTATCCGTCGTTGAAGATCTGGGTCGCCGGCTGCAGCACCGGCGAGGAGGTCTACTCGATGGCCATCCTGCTCAAGGAGGAGGGGCTGCTGGAGCGGACGATCATCTACGCCACCGACATCAACCCGCGCTCGCTGGAGCAGGCACGTCAGGGCATCTTCGCCATCGACCACCTGCGCCAGTACACCGCCAACTACCAGCAGGCCGGCGGCACCCGCAGTTTTTCCGACTACTACACCGCCGCCTACGACTCGGCGATCATGGACAAGTCACTGAAAGAAAAGGTTACGTTTGCCGATCATAGTCTGGCGACCGATAGCGTATTTTCCGAAACGCAATTCATCTCGTGCCGCAACGTCCTGATCTATTTCAACAAGCCGCTGCAGGATCGCGCCTTCGGTCTGTTCCATGAGTCGCTCTGTCACCGAGGCTTCCTCGGCCTGGGCAGCAAGGAGACCGTCGAGTTCTCGGGCTACGCCGGTCTCTACGAGCCGTTCGACAAATCGGAAAGGATCTTCCGCAAACTATGAGCAGCTCCGATCAGGCGATCCTGCAGGCCAGACGCCAGCCGCCCATCGAGGCCGTGGTGATCGGCACCTCGGCTGGCGGGCTGGAGGCGCTGGGCGTGGTGCTCGAGGGCCTGCCAAGCACCTATCGCCCGCCGATCCTGGTGGTGCAGCATGTCCCGGCCCACGGCCGGAGCCAGCTGGTGGAGATCTTCGCGCGCAGAACCCGGTTGCGGGTCACGGAAGCAGAAGACAAGGATCCGCTAAGCTCGGGCATGCTGTGTTTCGCGGCGCCCGGTTATCACCTGCTGGTCGAAGGCGACCGCAGCCTGTCGCTGAGCCAGGATGATGCCGTGCACTTTTCGCGGCCTTCGATCGACGTGCTGTTCGAATCCGCGGCCGATGTCTGGGGGCCGCAGGTGGCGGGCGTGCTGCTGACCGGCGCCAACGAGGACGGCGCTGCCGGCCTCGAGGCGATCCATCGGGTCGGTGGCCTGACCGTGATCCAGGACCCTGCCGAAGCGGCGGTGCCGACCATGCCGCGCGCGGCGCTGCAGCGCTTCGCACCGGACTACATCTTGCCCCTACGTGACATTCAACGACTGTTGCGAGAACTGGAGTGACCATGCCCGACCGTAACGACGAGGTGAACCTGCTCATCGTCGATGACCTGCCGGAGAACCTGTTGGCTCTGGATGCGCTGCTGCAGGCGCCGGGCGTCCGGGTGCACCAGGCCGAATCGGCCGAGCAGGCGCTGGAGCTGTTGCTGCGACATGAGTTCGCCCTGGCCATTCTCGATGTGCAGATGCCGGGCATGGACGGCTTCCAGCTGGCCGAGCTGATGCGCGGCACCGAGCGTACCAAGCAGATCCCCATCGTCTTCGTCAGCGCCGCCGGCCGTGAGCTCAATTACGCCTTCAAGGGCTACGAGAGCGGTGCGGTGGATTTCATGCATAAACCGCTGGATGCCCATGCGGTGCGCAGCAAGGTCAGCGTGTTCGTCGACCTGTACCGCAGCCGCAAGCGCCTGGCCCGTCAGCTCGAGGCGCTGGAGCAGAGTCGTCGCGAGCAGGAGGTGCTGCTCGACGAATTGCGGCAGACCAAGGCCGAACTGGAAGATGCGGTGCGCATGCGCGATGACTTCATGTCCATCGTTTCCCACGAACTGAAGACGCCGCTCAATACCCTGATCCTCGAGGTACAGCTGCGCAAGCTGCAGCTCAGCCGCAACAACCTCGCCGCTTTCAGCGAAGAGCGCCTGCGCGGCATGGTGGACAAGGACGAGCGACAGATCCAGAGCCTGATCCGGCTGATCGACGACATGCTCGACGTCTCGCGCATCCGCACCGGCAAGCTGTCGATCCGCCCGAACCGCACCGATCTCGCCGCACTGGTGGGCAACGTGGTGGAAAGTTTCGCGGCGCAGATGGAAGCCTGCGGCTGCGAGCTGCGGCTGGAGCGCAACGAGCCCATCGTCGGGGTCTGGGATGCCTTCCGCATCGAGCAGGTACTGGCCAACCTGCTCACCAACGCCATGCGCTACGGTGCCGGCAGGCCGGTGCAGGTGAGCGTCGCCGCCTGTGCCGAAGGTGCCTGCATCGAAGTGCGTGACCATGGCATCGGCATCAGTCCGAAGAGCCTGGAACGCATCTTTCACCAGTTCGAGCGGGCCGAAGGCAGCGAAAGCAGCGCCGGGCTGGGCCTGGGGCTGTTCATCGCCGATCAAATCGTGCGTGCGCACCAGGGGCGTATCCAGGTGCACAGCGAGGAAGGTCGCGGCTCCGTGTTCCGCGTGCTGCTGCCGCTGGGCGAATAGCCAGCCTCGCAGCCCCAGGGCGGCGGTCTCAGGACGAGCAGCTGATTTCCAGATGCTTGCCCCACTCGGGCGGCCGCTCGGCGTAGCGCTCCATCCCGGGCTGTTCGTCGAAGGGGCGGCTGAGAACCGCATGCAGCTCGCGCACTGGCGCGTAATCGCCTTTCTCCGCCGCCTCGATCGCTTGCTGCGCCAGGTAGTTGCGCAGGATGTACTTCGGATTGACCGCGTGCATCCGTGCCTGCCGCGCGACCGGATCGCCGCCCTCGCTGGCGCTGCGCGCGCAATAGTCCGCCGCCCAGGCATCGAAGCCCTGCAGGTCGATGAAGTCCTCGCGCAGCCGCTGCACGGCCTGTTCGACCGGGCGCTCGCCGAGTTCGCGGAAGAAGCGCGTGTAGTCCACCGCGCTGCCCTGCATCAACTGCAGCAGGCGGCGGATCAGCTCGGCGTCGCCATCCTCGGCCTGGCTGAAACCCAGCCGGCGGCGCATCAGATCGAGCCATTCGGCCTCGTACAGCGGCAGGAACAGCTCCATGGTTTCGCGCAGCACCTTGACCTCGACGAAGGGCGTCAGCGCCTGGGCCAGCGCAGCCAGGTTCCAGTGGGCGATGGGCACCTGGTTCTCGAAGGAGTAGCGGCCGGTGTCGTCGGAGTGGTTGCAGATGAAGCGCGCGTCGAAGTCGTCGAGAAAGGCGTAGGGGCCGAAATCGAAGGTGATGCCGAGGATCGACATGTTGTCGGTGTTCATCACCCCATGGCAGAAGCCGTAGGCCTGCCAGCGGGCGATCAGCGCGGCGGTGCGTTCGAGCACCGTGCGGAAGAACATGTGGAACGGTTCGGGATGTTCCAGCAGTTCGGGGAAGTGCGCCTCGACGACATGCTCGAACAGCTGCTTCAGTTCGCTGTGCTGGCGGGTGTAGTAGAAGAACTCGAAGTGGCCGAAACGCACGTGGCTCGGCGCCAGGCGCAGCAGCATGGCGCCACGCTCGGGGCGTTCGCGGTAGACCAGGGTGTCCGAACCGGTGACGCACAGCGCGCGGGAACTGGGGATGCCGAGGGCGTGCAGGTGCTCGCTGGCGAGGAATTCGCGGATCGACGAGCGCAGCACCGCGCGACCATCGCCCATACGCGAATAGGGCGTCTTGCCGGCGCCCTTGAGGTGCAGGTCCCAGTACTCGCCGGCCTCGTTCACCACCTCGCCGAGCAGCAGGCCTCGGCCGTCGCCGAGCTGCGGGTTGTAACTGCCGAACTGGTGGCCGGAATAGACCATCGCGCGCGGCTCGGCGGTGGACCAGATCTTGTGCCCGGAGAACAGTTCGGCGAACAGCGCCTGCTCGGCTTCGGCCGGGTCGAGATCCAGCAGGGCCATCGCCGCCTCGCTTGCCACCACCAGGCGCGGCGCTTCCAGCGGCTGCGGCGATACCTGGGTGGAAAAGGTATCGCCGAGACGGGCGAAGCGATTATCGAAATGGAGCTGGGTCAGGGTCTTCAAGTCGCCTCCGGCGCGGCATGCGGGCAAGCATGGCCCGGCCGGAGCCGAGCCTGTTCAGGACGTTGGAGGACGACGGACGCCTGGACGTTCCTCAGGCGCGATCGTCGGTTGCCGGCTTGTCGCCATCGGCCGGTTTGGTTGCGGCGCTGAGCTGCAGCTGCTGCCCCGCAAAATTCTTGAGGAAGATATCCACCTGGCGGAAGGCGATGCTGATGCCCGCCTTGTTGAACTCGCGATCGATGAAGCGGTTGATCTCGTCGGTGGCAGGGTTGCGGTCGCCGAGGTCGCGCACGTGGATGCGCAGCTCGTGGTCCAGCCTGCTTTCGCCGAAATTGAGGAAGAACACCTGCGGCTCGGGCTCCTTGAGCACACGCGGGTTGTCCTGCGCTGCCTTGTAGAGCAGCGCCTTGACCTTGTCCAGGTCCGATCCGTAGGCGACGCCGACCTTGATCGTCACGCGCGTTACGGTGTCGATCAGCGACCAGTTGATCAGCTGGCCGGTGATGAAGGTCTTGTTCGGGACGATGATGTCCTTGCGGTCGAAGTCGGTGATGGTGGTGGCACGGATGCGAATCCGGCTGACCGTGCCGGACAGGTTGCCGATGGTGACCACGTCGCCGATGCGCACCGGGCGCTCGAAGAGGATGATCAGACCGGAAATGAAGTTGGCGAAGATCTCCTGCAGGCCGAAACCCAGGCCCACCGAGAGTGCTGCCACTAGCCACTGCAGCTTGTCCCAGCTGACGCCCAAGGTGGATAGCGTAGCGACGATGCCGAAGCCAGCCAGCGCGTAAGACAGCAGCGTGGTGGTGGCGTAGGCGCTGCCCTGGGCCAGCCGCAGTTTGGACAGCACCATGACTTCCAGCAGACCCGGCAGGTTGCGTGCCAGGGCCACGGTGATGGCGATGATCAGCAGCGCGCCGAGCAGGTTGTTCAGGCTGATCGCCGCGGTGGTCAGCGTTTCGCCGCTGCCGGTGGTGTATTCGTAGAGGGTGATGTTGTCCAGGTAGGAGACCACCGAGATCAGGTCCGACCACACCCAGTACAGCGCCACCAGGAACACGCCGAACATGGTCAGGCGGGTCAGGCGCAGGGACTGCTGGTTGACCTGCTCGATGTCCAGCCCCGGCTCGCCCTGGGCTTCGATCGTATCGCTCTGCTCATCGGCCATGGCTTGCCGTCTGGCCAGTGCGCGCTTGTAGGCCAGGCGCCGCGCCGCCACCGTCAGCCCGCGGATCAGCGCGGCCTCGACGACGATCCAGATCATCAGCAGGTAAAGGGTGTCGATCAGCCGGTCGGTCAGCTTCAGCGCGGTGTAGTAGTAGCCGAAGCCCACCGCGACGATCAGCGCGATCGGTAGCACGCTGAACAGCAGGCCGATCATCAGTCTCACTGGTGGCGCATTCTGGCTCGATGGGCCTTTGAGCAGCAGGCGGTTGAGACGCCAACTCATCAGGGCGAAGCAGGTCAGCACCACGAGGATGCCGAGCACGTCGTCGGCCAACCGCGCCGGCTGGTGCTCGGCGACGCTGACCACCGCCACCAGGGCCATGACGATCATGCCCAGCCGGCGAATCTCGTCCCGCAGGAACGCCACCTGCGGTCGCGACCAGCCGAAGTGCAGCTCGGCCACGCGCCCGGGTGAAAGCATGCGGTAGGCGCTGTAGAACACCAGCCAGGCCTGGGCCATTTCGTAGAGCGCAGCGCCAAGCACGTAGTTCTGCCCGCGTGCGTCCATCTGCAGCAGATAGCCGCACAGCGCAAGGAACAGTGCGCCGGGCAGCGCCAGCAAGAGATTGAGCAATAGCGCCAGCGGGGTATGCAGCTGGCTGTCGTTGCGGAAGTGGCCGATCTGCTCGCTCAGCGAGCTGAGCTTGGCGTCGATCTTGTTGCGCCACCAGAGCAGGGCGGCGATCAGCAGCAGCAGCGGCAGGAAGAACAGCGGCCGCTCCTTGAGACCGGCGCCCAGTTCCTGCAGCGCCGACAGCCAGGGCATCGACGCCAGCTGGGCCTTGAGGCGCTGGGGGGCGCCCTGCAGCCAGCTGAGATCCAGCGGCTTGTTGCTGGGAATCCAGAACATCTGCTCGTCGAGGGTATCGCTGAGCGCGCGCGCGGTGTCCTGCAGCTGCTTCTGGTTCAGCTGCAGGGTGATCGAGGCGTTGAGCAGCGCATCCAGCTCGCGATTGAGACGATCGAGCAGTTCGCTGCGGGTGGTCGCCAGGTCCATCAGCGTGCGCCGCAGTTCAGGCGTGATTTCCTCTTCCTTCTGCTGTGCCAGCAGCTGTTCGACGTAGGCCGCGGGGTTACCGGCGGCCTCGCGGCGCTGGTTGAGTTCGAACTGATAGAGGCGGATATCGGCGATCTCGTCGGCGAGATTCTTGTCCAGTTGCAGGCTCGGCAAGGCCTGCTTCTGCTGGTAGAGAATGCGCGATAGCAGCAGGCTGCCCTCGAGCACCGAGATCTGCTCCTCCAGCGCCTGGTCGGTCTGGTTGAGGGTGTCGAGCTGCTGGCGGGTCTGCAGGTTCTGCTGGTTGAGACGGTTGAGGCGCTCGGTGGCGCGCAGCAGGTAGTCGGAGAGCTTGAGGTTCTCGGCGCTCTCGGCGGCGAGCAGCTTGTCCGAGCCGGCCTGCTGTACCCGTGCCGAGAACTCGGCGACGGTCTGCTCCGATTCGGCGCGTCGCTTCTCGTTGATCAGGGCCTGCAGTGCCTGGGTTTCCTTTTCGGCACGGGCGATGCGTTCGGCCAGCAAGTCACGGCGTGCCTTGCCCAGGTCCTGCAGCTGGCTGTTGCCGGCAAGCTCCTGGCGGCGCAGCTCGATCTGGGCATTGAGCGAGACGATCTCGGCGTCCAGCAGGGCGCGGCGTTCCTCGCTCAGCGGCTTGCCAGATTCGCGGCCGTTCTTGAGCAGGTTGTTGATTTCCTGAATGCGTGTCTGCGCCGTGCCGATCTGCGCCTGGGCCCGTTCCGGACGGGTCTGCGCGGTGATGATCATGCTGTTGGCCGCGCTGAACTGCTTCTGCCACTCGGACAGTTCCTCGACCCGCGCGCTCAGGCGCTGCTCGAGCGCCTCGACCGACTGCTTGGCGTAGCGCTCGGCGGCGTCTTCGTCGGGGCTGGCCTTGAGCTTGGCCAGCTCGCGCTGGGCCTCGGTGATCTCCTTCGGGGCCTGAGCCAGCAGGGCCTTGAGTTCCTCGGCGCGCTTGTTGCTGGTTTCGGTTTGCTGGAGCAGACGCTGGGTCTGCTCGCCGAGCGACAATGCCGGCTTGGCTTCGCCTTCGGAGGCGGGCGGCGTGCCGGTCAGGCTGTCGAGGGATTGGGCGTGCAGCGGGGCAACGAACAGGCAGAGCGTGGAAAGCAGCAGGGTGCGCAGAAATGACATGGAGGCAGACGCAGGCGGGTGACCGAAAGTGCGAAAGTCTACGGGCTGCGCCAGCCGAGCGCGAGTACCGTGCAACGGGTCGACGGACGGGCTCGTTGGCCGGGCGGTTCGCAGCAATGCAGTGGTTCGCGGCGCCGGTTCGCTAGCCGGCGAAACGGGGCGATCGGTGGACCGCCCCAGACGCTAGAACATCAGCTGCGGGCCGGGCTTGTCGCCCTCCGGAAACTTCAGGCCGACCTTGCGCACCTCGCCCGCGTCCATCGCCGCCACGGTCCAGGTCAGGCCGTTCCATTCGACCTGGTCGCCGACCACCGGCCGGCCGCCGACCTGCTCGGCCATGAAGTCACCGATGGTCTGCTCGCCATCCACCTCGCCGAGCTTGAGCCCGTAGAGCGCGGCGATGGCATTGAGCTGGGCATCGCCTTCGAGGATGAAGTCGCCGAAGAAACGCAGGTCCTGGCCGCGCGTGGGCGCCTGGCTGAACAGCTTGCCAAGGGCCGGCAAGTCTTCGTCATGGCCGATCACGCAGAGGATGTCATCCACCTGCAGGCGGGTACTGCCCGACGGGTGCAGCAGCTCCTTGCCGCGGAACAGGGCGGCAATGCGCGTGCCCGGGGGCATCTTCAGTTCCCGCAGTGCGGCGCCGACGCACCATTTGCTGGCGCTCAGGCGGTAGACGAATATCTCCCACTGGCTGGTGGTGTGCACCTGCAGGCCGGTACGTGAAACAGGCATCGGCGACGGCGGGACTTCCACCTTGGCCTTCTTCGCCGCCCAGGCCAGCGTCGAGCCCTGCAGCAGCAGCGATACGAGGACGATGAAGAACGCCACGTTGAAGAACAGCTGGGCATTTTCCAGCCCGGCCATCAGCGGGAACACCGCGAGGATCACCGGCACCGCGCCGCGCAGGCCGATCCAGGAGATGAACAGGCGCTCGCGCAGGTGGAAGCTGCGAAACGGCAGCAGGCTGACGAACACCGCCAGCGGCCGGGCGAAGAGGATCATCCACAGCGACAGCAGCAGCGCCGGGATGGCAATGGGCAGCAGCTCGCTGGGCGTGAGCAGCAGGCCGAGCACCAGGAACATGCCGATCTGGCTGAGCCAGGCCAGGCCATCGAACATGTGCAGGATGCCGTGGCGGTTGCGGATCGGCCGGTTGCCCAGTAGCAGGCCGCAGACATAGATCGCCAGGATGCCGCTGCCGCCGATGGCGCCGGACAGGGCGAAGATCATCAGGCCGCCGGCCACCGCCAGCAGCGGATAGAGGCCGTCGGCCACCGACAGCCGGTTGATCAGCTGCAGCAGCAGCCAGCCGCCAGCCAATCCGAGCACGGTGCCGATGCCGAATTGCTGCAGCAGAGTCAGCAGGAAGTCCCAGCCGAAGGTGGTTTGCCCGGCGAGCAGCATGTCTATCAGCGCGACGGTGAGGAACATCGCCATCGGGTCGTTGCTGCCCGATTCGATTTCCAGCGTCGAACCGACCCGCTCGTTCAGGCCCTTGCCGTTGAGAAGATTGAACACCACGGCGGCATCGGTGGAGCCGACGATCGCACCGATCAGCAAGCCCTGCAGCAACGGCAAATCGAACAGCCAGGCCGCGGCCAGTCCGGTGAAGCCGGAGGTGATCGCCACGCCCAGGGTTGCTAGCGAGAATGCCGGTTTCAGCGCGACGCGGAAGGTAGCGGTGCGGGTGCGCATGCCGCCATCGAGCAGGATTATCGCCAGCGCCAGGTTGCTGATGATGAAGGCCAGGCGGTAGTCCTCGAAGACGATACCGCCGACGCCATCGACCCCGGCAAGCATGCCGACGCCAAGAAAAATCACCAGGATCGGCACACCGAGTCGCGCCGAAAGCGAGCTCATCAGGATACTCGCCGCCACCAACAAGGCACCGATAAAGAACAGGTGGTTGATGCTGCCGACGTCCAAATGAAGTCTCCACTAGAGAAAGCTGCCGCGTGCCCATGCACGGGATATGCCAGCGATTCTAACCTGATGATTTGACTGCCTGTCAAAAAAACGCCCCGCATGAGCGGGGCGCTGTAACAGCATGTATGGCGTACGCTAGAACCAGGCGTCCTGCATGGAGAGGCAGGTATCGTCGCGTGTTTCGAGGATGGCCAGCTCGTGCTCGCAAGCCGGTACTTCCCAGCTGAGGAAGTAGCGTGCGGCCTGCAGCTTGCCGCGGTAGAAGTCGGCATCTGCCGGATTGCCCTCGGCCAACCCGCGCTCGGCACGCAGTGCCTGTTCCAGCCAGCGCCAGCCGATCACTGCGTGGCCGAACACCTTCAGATACAGCGCCGAGTTGGCCAGCGCCTGGTTGACCTTCCCTGCCATCAGGTCGCCCAGGAGCGCCTGGGTCACGCTGGTCAGCCGGGCGACGTGCTGTTCCAGTGGCTGGCGCAAGGCACCGAGCGAGTCGTATTCGGCGGCGCGCTGGCAGCAGTCCTGGATCAGCCCGAGCAGCTGGCGCAGGCCGGCGCCCTTGTTCTGCATCAGCTTGCGGCCGAGCAGGTCCAGCGACTGGATACCGTGAGTACCTTCATGGATCGGGTTGAGGCGGTTGTCGCGGTAGTACTGCTCCACCGGGTACTCGCGGGTGTAGCCGTGGCCGCCGAGGATCTGGATCGCCAGTTCGTTGGCCTTCAGGCAGAACTCCGATGGCCAGGACTTGACGATGGGGGTGAGCAGGTCGAGCAATTCCGCCGCACTGCGCCGCGCCTCCTCGCTTTCCGCGGTGTGCTCGTCGTCCACCAGCCGCGCGGAATACAGGCCGAGGTCGAAGGCGCCCTCGACGTAGGCCTTCTGCGTCAGCAGCATGCGCTTGACGTCGGTGTGCTCGATGATCGGCACCTGGGTCGACGCCGGGTCCTTGCCGTCCGGCAGGCGGCCCTGCGGACGCTCGCGGGCGTAGTTCAGCGAGTAGAGGTAGCCGGCGTAGCCGAGCATGATCGCGCCCATGCCGACGCCGATGCGCGCCTCGTTCATCATCTGGAACATGTAGGCCAGGCCCTTGTGCGGCTCGCCTACCAGGTAGCCGACGCAGTTGCCGTTGTCGCCGAAGTTCAACGCGGTGCTGGTGGTGCCGCGCCAGCCCATCTTGTGGAACAGGCCGGCCAGCAGCACGTCGTTGCGTTCGCCCAGCGAGCCGTCGTCGTTGACCAGGAACTTCGGCACGATGAACAGGCTGATGCCCTTAACCCCGGGCGGTGCGTCCGGCAGCTTGGCCAGCACCATGTGCACGATGTTTTCCGACAGCGGGTGGTCGCCGCCGGAGATGAAGATCTTGTTGCCCTTGAGCCGGTAGCTACCGTCGCCCGCCGGTTCGGCGCGGGTGCGGATGTCCGATAGCGAGGAGCCGGCATGCGGCTCGGTGAGCGCCATGGTGCCGAAGAAACGGCCCTCGAGCATAGGCTGCAGGAAGCGCCGCTTCTGCTCCTCGGAACCGAAGGTCTCGATCAGGTGCGAGGCGCCCATGCTCAGCATCGGGTAGGAGCTGGTGGCGATGTTGGCCGACTGGAAGTGGGCGAAGCAGGCACGCGACAGCAGGTTGGGCAGCTGCATGCCGCCGTCGTCGAAACTGCGCTGGGCATTGTGGAAACCCGCCTCGATAAAGGCGTCGACCGCTGGTTTGACTTCCGGGATCAGCACCGCCTCGCCGTTCTGGTAGACCGGCTCGTGCTCGTCGGACTTGCGGTTGTGCGGCGCGAAATATTTCTCGGCGATGCTGCGGGCGGTGCCGATGGCGGCATCGAAGGTTTCGCGGCTGTGATCGGCGAAGCGCTCGCGGCGCGTCAGGGCCTCGGCGTCCAGCACCTCGTAGAGTTCGAAGGCCAGGTTGCGCGGGCAGAGCAGGGTCTCGGTCATGGTCAACCTCCATTTCTATCGGCCCGAGTCTAAGGACGCCCGTTTTCCATTGCCTAGCTCCATCCATTGCACTGATGGAGCGTCAACACGGGCGACCTCCTCCTAGCCGAGCAACTGACGCATCAGCGAGGCGAGTTCGCCCTCGGCCAGCCCGGCCGCTTCCAGGTGCATCAGTGCCGCTTCGCGATGCGTTGCCAGTTGCTGGCGCGCGGCCTGGGGACCGAGCAGCGACACCACCGTGGCCTTGGCCCGATCCTGCTGGCAGTCCTTGCCGGTCTGCTCGGGGCTCAGGCCGTCGGCGATGTCGTCGAGCAGTTGAAAGGCCATGCCCAGCTCGCTGGCGAAACCGCGCAGGTGCGCGGTCAGCGCGCGGTCGGCACCGACCAGCAAGGCCGCCAGCTCCAGTGCGGCGGTGAACAGTGAGCCGGTCTTCAGTTGATTGGTGGCGATTACCGCATCCAGCTGCTGCGCCTGCCCTGTGCCGTGCAGGTCGCGGAACTGGCCGCGGACCAGCCCCTGCGCGCCCACCGCCCTGGCCAAGAGTGCGACCGCATCGTTGCGCTGGCGCGGGCTCAGGCTCGGTGCCATGGCGGTGATGCCGTAGGCATGGCTGAGCAGAGCCACCGAGGCGAGCACGGCGACATCCTCGCCGAAGCGCAGGTGGATGGTCGGCTGGCCGCGGCGCAGGCTGGCATTGTCCATGCAGGGCATGTCGTCGAGAAACAGCGAGGCGGCATGGATCATCTCCAGCGCGCAGGCCGGATCCAGACCGATCGCCGGATCGGCATCCAGATCGCCCAGTGCCAGCAGAAGCAGCAACGGCCTGAGCCGCTTGCCGGGAGCCAGGGTGCCTTCGCGCAGGGCCTGGGTGACGGTGTCCAGCTCCGATTCCGGAAATGGCAGGCGCAGCGCCAGTCGCTCGTCGACCTGTCGGCGCAGGCGCAGCAGGTTGTCGCATTGCGGAAGCGGGAGACTGGAGTTCTGCGTTTGCATGGCGTTGCCCTCGCTGCGCCCCAGTCCGAGCACCAGGGTTGCGGATAATGTTGTACAACTATTGGACGGTTTGACAAAAAGTTGTACAAGTCGTGCCGTCGTATAGCACTTTTTTCAGGGCTTTACGTCCAAAGAAGTCTTCCCGGGAGCCGATTTCCATGAGCAAGCAGTCGCTGGTCAGCCGCAAGAACGATCATCTGGACATCGTCCTCGACCCCACCCGCACCATCGCCGCGACAGGGACCGGTTTCGGCGCCTTCCGCTTTGAGCACTGCGCCCTGCCCGAGTTGCACCTGGACCAGATCGACCTGCAGACGGCGCTGTTCGGACGGCGCCTGCGCGCGCCCTTGCTGATCAGCTCCATGACCGGTGGCGCGGCGCGCTCGGCGGCGATCAATGCGCATCTGGCCGAGGCCGCCCAGCAGCTGGGCATTGCGATGGCCGTGGGTTCGCAGCGGGTGGCGCTGGAAACCGCCGGCGATCAGGGCCTCACCGGCCAGTTGCGCCAGCTGGCGCCGGACATCCTGCTGCTGGCCAACTTCGGCGCCGCCCAGCTGGTTCGGGGCTATGGCGTGGACGAGGCGCGGCGGGCGGTGGAGATGATCGAAGGCGACGCGCTGATCGTGCACCTCAACCCGCTGCAGGAGGCCGTGCAGACCGGTGGCGATCGGGACTGGCGCGGCGTGCTGCAGGCGATCGAGGCGCTGGCCGCGCGCCTGCCGGTTCCGGTGGTGATCAAGGAAGTCGGCGCGGGAATATCCGCGGCGGTGGCCCGGCGACTAGTCGATGCCGGGGTGGCCGCCATCGATGTGGCCGGTGCCGGCGGCACCAGTTGGGCTGCGGTAGAGGCCGCGCGGGCGGCAGACGCCAGCCAGCAGGCCATTGCCGAGGCCTTCGCCGATTGGGGCATACCCACGGCGCAGGCACTGCTGGCGGTGCGCGAGGCCTGCCCGAACACGCCGCTGATCGCTTCCGGCGGTATCCGCGATGGCGTCGAGGCGGCCAAGGCGATCTGCCTGGGCGCCGATCTGGTGGGGCAGGCGGCCGGCGTGTTGCAGGCGGCGATGCACAGCAGCGAGGCGGTGATCAGCCATTTCGAAGTGCTGATCGAGCAGTTGCGCATCGCCTGTTTCTGTACCGGCTCGGCCGATCTCGCCGGGCTGCGACAGGCGCGGCTGCTGCAGCTGTCCGCCTGCTGATGCGCGGCCCGGCGCTCCGATGACACATTTTGCGGCAATTGCGCCGCCCTTCCTCAGCCATTTGCGGGCGTTCGAGGCGATCGCCTGGCAGCTGCAGCAACATGGCCACCGTGTGACCTTTATCCAGCAGGCCGATGTCGGTGCGCTGCTGGACCTGCCCGCGGTGGGCTTCGCCGCCATCGGTAGCGACACCCATCCGCCGGGCTCGCTGGCCGCGGTGGTGCGTCGTGCCGCCAGTCCCGGACCGTTCGGCATTCGCCGGGTGATCGCCGACATGGCGGCGAGCACCGAGCTGTTCTGCCGCGAGGCGCCTGCCGTGTTGCGAGCGCTGGAAGTGGAGGCGGTGCTGGCCGACCAGATGGAGCCGGCCGGTGCGCTGCTGGCCGAGCACCTCGGGCTGCCATTCGTTTCCATCGCCTGCGCCCTGCCGTTCAACCGCGAGCCGCTGGTGCCGCTGCCGGTGATGCCCTGGCGCTACCGGGCCACGGACTGGGGCGAGCAGCTCAACCGGCACAGCAGCGGCGTCTACGATCGGCTGATGCGGTCGCACGGCGAAGTGATCGAGCGCTATTGCCGGGCGTTCGGCCTGGCCAGACGCACGAGCCTGAGCGACTGTCTGTCGCCGCTGCTGCAGATCAGCCAGACGGTGAACGGCTTCGACTTTCCGCGGCAGGCCCTGCCGCCACACTTCCATGCGCTCGGCCCGCTGCGCCAGCCGCTGCCGATGGCGGCCGGGCTTGAGTGGCCGCTGGACCGCGCACGGCCTTTCGTCTTCGCCTCGCTGGGCACGCTGCAGGGCCACCGCTACGGCCTGTTGCGCAATATCGCCCGCGCCTGTCGGCGGCTCGATGTGCAGCTGTTGATCGCCCATTGCGGTGGGCTGGATGCCGCAGCGGCCGCCAGGCTCCGGCAGGAAGGCGCATGCTGGGTCACCGACTTCGCGCCGCAGCGGGCCGTGCTGGCGCAGGCGTCGGCCGTGGTGACTCATGCCGGGCTGAACACCGTGCTCGATGCCTTGGAGGCGGGTGTGCCGATGCTGGCGCTGCCGATCGCCTTCGACCAGCCCGGTGTTGCCGCGCGTATCGAGCACGCCGGCGTCGGGCTGTGCCTGCTTCCGGCGCTGGCCAGCCCGGCGCGTATCGCCCATGCGCTGCGGCGGCTGCTCGACGAAGCGTCCTTCCGCCAGCGTGCCGCGGCGCTCGGTGAAGAGGTTCGCCAGGCCGGTGGCGCGGCCCGCGCCGCCGAGCTGATCGAAAGCGCGCTCGGCTGCGTTCGGCCTCGGTCGGAGGTGGCCGATGACGCCTGATGCAGACCTGATCCTGGTCGGCGGTGGCCTGGCCAACGGGTTGCTGGCCCTGCGCTTGCGCCAGCAGCGGCCGGAGCTGCGCGTGCTGCTCCTGGAGCAGGGCGAAACCCTCGGCGGCAACCACACCTGGTCGTTCCACCAGCACGACCTGACCCCGGCGCAGCAGGCCTGGCTGGCGCCGTTGGTGGAGCAGCACTGGCCGGGTTACGAGGTGATCTTTCCCGCCCTGCGACGGCAGCTCGGCAGCGGCTACGCGAGCATTTTCTCGTCGCGCTTTCATCAGCACCTGATGGCTGAGCTCGGCGGGCAAATTCGCCTGGGCGTGGAGGTGTCCGCGGTCGAGCCGCAACGCGTTCAGCTGGTCGGCGGGCAGAGCCTGGAGGCCGGGGCGGTGATCGACGGGCGCGGCGTGCGGCGCAGCGCTCAGCTGGCGCTGGGCTTCCAGAAGTTTCTCGGCCAGGAGTTGCGTCTGCAGCAGCCCCATGGCCTGCGGGTGCCGATCATCATGGACGCCAGCGTCGCCCAGAAAGACGGCTATCGCTTCGTCTACGTGCTGCCGCTCAGCGTCGACAGCCTGCTGATCGAAGACACCTACTACGCCGACGGCGATGCGGTGGCGCCGGAGGCACTGCGCGCCAATATCCAGCGCTACGCCGAGGGCCGCGGCTGGGCGATCCGCGAGGTGCTGCGCGAAGAGCAGGGCGTGCTGCCCATCGTGCTGTCCGGCGATATCGCGGCGTTCTGGGGCGAGGCGCGTGGCGTGCCGCAGAGCGGACTGTCGGCCGCGCTGTTCCACCCCACCACGGGCTATTCGCTGCCCGATGCGGTGCGCCTGGCCGATCACCTGGTCGCCCTCGATCGCTGGGATGCAGGCAGCCTGTTCGCCGCGATTCGCGACTATTCCACGCTGCAGTGGCGCCGGCGCGGCTTCTTCCGCCTGCTCAATCGCATGCTGTTCATGGCCGGCCCGGCGGATCGCCGCTGGGCGGTGATGCAGCGTTTCTACCGGCTGCGCGAACCGCTGATCCAGCGCTTCTATGCGGCCGAGCTGACTGCCTGGGACCGCTTGCGCATCGTCTCGGGCAAACCTCCCGTGCCGGTGGGCGAGGCGCTGCGGGCGCTGGCCGCCAGCAATCTGCACAAGGACAGACGATGAACCAGGCAACAGGCGGTGTGAGGCGGGCGGTGGTGATCGGTGCCGGTTTCGGCGGGCTGGCGTTGGCGATCCGCCTGCAGCGCGCCGGCGTCCAGACGACGCTGCTGGAGAAGCGCGACAAGCCGGGCGGCCGCGCCTACGTCTACCACGACCAGGGCTTCACCTTCGATGCCGGGCCGACGGTGATCACCGATCCGCCGGCGTTGGAAGAACTCTTCAGCGGCGCCGGCAAGCGCATGGCCGACTATGTCGAGTTGCTGCCGGTCAGCCCCTTCTACCGGCTGTGCTGGGAGGACGGCTACAGCTTCGACTACGTCAACGACCAGGCCCAGCTGGACCGGCAGATCCACGCGCTCAACCCTCGTGACGTGGCCGGCTATCAGCGCTTTCTCGCCTATTCGCGGGCGGTGTACGAGGAGGGCTACGTCAAGCTCGGCACTGTGCCCTTCCTGTCGTTTCGCAGCATGATCGGCGTCGCGCCGCAGCTGGCCAAGCTGCAGGCCTGGCGCAACGTGTACAGCATGGTGGCCAAGTTCGTGGAGAACGACCGGCTGCGCCAGGCGCTGTCCTTTCACTCGCTGCTGGTGGGCGGCAATCCGTTCGAGACCTCGTCCATCTACGCGCTGATCCATGCCCTGGAGCGCCAGGGCGGTGTCTGGTTTCCCCGCGGCGGCACCGGGGCGCTGGTGCAGGGGATGGTCCGGCTGTTCGAGGATCTGGGCGGCAGGCTGGAGCTGAACGCCGAGGTCGCGCGGATCGAGCTGGAGGCCGGACGCGCGAAGGCCGTGATCACGGGTGACGGTCGCCGCTTCGACACCGATGCGGTGGCGTCCAACGCGGATGTGGTCAACACCTACAAGCAGCTGCTCGGGCATGAGGCGCGTGGTCGCGACGAGGCCAAACGGCTCTCCGGCAAGCGTTTCTCGATGTCCCTGTTCGTCATCCATTTCGGTCTCAAGCGCCGTCATGAGCACCTGCAGCATCACACGGTGTGCTTCGGCCCGCGTTACCGCGAGCTGATCGACGAGATCTTCAAGCGCGAGACGCTGGCAGACGACTTTTCCCTCTACCTGCACGCGCCCTGCGTCACCGATCCTTCGCTGGCGCCGGAAGGCTGCGCCAGCCATTACGTGCTGGCGCCGGTGCCGCACTTGGGCACGGCGGATATCGACTGGGCGGAGGAAGGCCCGAAGTACCGCGACCGCATCTTCGAGTACCTGGAGCGGCACTACATGCCGGGGCTGCGTGGCGATCTGGTGACCCACCGGATCTTCACGCCGCAGGATTTTCGCGACGAGCTCAACGCCCATCTGGGCTCGGCATTTTCGCTGGAGCCGATCCTCACCCAGAGCGCCTGGTTCCGCCCGCACAACCGCGACGACGTGATTCCCAACCTCTATATCGTCGGCGCCGGCACTCACCCGGGTGCCGGCGTGCCGGGGGTCGTCGGTTCGGCCAAGGCCACCGCCGGGCTGATGCTGGAGGACTTCATGTTGAAGGAGCAGGCCGGATGAACGATCAGGTCATCGATCACTCCACTCAGGCGATCAACGTCGGCTCCAAGAGCTTCGCCGCGGCGGCAAAGCTGTTCGACGAGCGCACCCGCCAGAGCGCGGTGATGCTCTACGCCTGGTGCCGTCATTGCGACGATGTGATCGACGGCCAGACGCTGGGGCATGGCCAGGTCGAGGGCGATCGCAACAGCGGTGAGGCGCGGCTGGCCGAGCTGGTCGATCTCACCGAGCGCGCCTACGCCGGCGAGCCGATGGCCGATCCTGCGTTCGCCGCCTTCCAGCAGGTGATCCAGCGTCATCGGATTCCCAAGGCCCATCCGCTGGAGCATCTGGCGGGTTTTCGCATGGATGTGCAGGGCTACCGCTACCAGACCCTCGACGACACCCTGCTGTACTGCTACCGGGTTGCCGGCGTGGTGGGCCTGATGATGGCGCGGGTGATGGGCGCCGAAGCGGAGCCGACGCTGGATCGCGCCTGTGATCTGGGCTTGGCCTTTCAGCTGACCAACATCGCCCGCGATATCGTCGAGGATGCGCAGATCGGGCGCGTCTATCTGCCGGTCGAGTGGCTGGCGGAGGTGGGTATTCCGGAGGACGAGGTCGCGCTGCCTCAGCATCGTGCCGCGTTGGCGACGCTGGCGGCGCGACTGGTGGATCTGGCCGAGCCCTACTATCGCTCTGCGTCTCAGGGCCTGCGCGACCTGCCGTTACGCTCGGCCTGGTCGATCGCCACGGCTCATGGCGTCTACCGGCAGATCGGCGTCGAGGTGAAAGCGCGCGGCGCGGCGGCCTGGGATGCGCGGGTGTCGACCAGCAAAGGGCAGAAGCTGCAGTTCCTGCTGGGGGGCGGCGTGCTGGCGCTGGCCTCGCGGCGGATGCAGGTCAGGCCGCGTTCTGACGATCTCTGGAGACGTCCTCGCTAGATGCACCCTGGTGCTTGCGCAGCGGCCCGTCGTGCAGCTCGCGCAGCTGGCGCTTGAGCACCGGCAGCGGCGGCGCGTAGAGAAAGCCGAAGGATACGCAGCGCTCCTTTCCTTCGACCGCATGGTGCAGACGGTGCGCCTGATACAGCCGCTTGAGATAGCCGTTGCGCGGCACGTAGCGCAGCGGCCAGCGGTGATGGACCAGCCCGTCATGAGCGACGAAATAGAGAAAACCGTAGGCCGTCATCCCGGCGCCGATCCATTCCAGCGGGTGATAACCGGCCGTGCCCAGGGCGATCAGCAGGATCGCCACGCCAGCGAACACCACCGCATAGAGGTCGTTCTTCTCGAACCAGCCGTTGCGCGGCTCGTGGTGCGACTTGTGCCAGCCCCAGCCCCAGCCGTGCATCACGTACTTGTGCGCCCACCAGGCGAAGACTTCCATGCCGGCCAGGGTGGCCAGGAAGACGAGCGTATTGGTCAGTGGACTCATGACGGGATTCCGTGTGACGTGCGGTCGATTCTACGCCCCGTCGCGGCGGCTCAGGGCTCGCCGCGACGGAATGCGTAATGACTCAGGCCCGCCAGCCGCCGGCAAGTTCACGAGTCAGCTGGCCGGCCGGGATCTCCCGGCAGCCGCTGACGTTCTGCCCGGCCCACAGCGGCGTACAGTGATCCAGGCCCTGCTTCTCGGTCTGGGCGCGCAGCGCGCCGATGGCGTTGCCGGCCAGCGGGAAGGGCGGCACCCCTTCGGGCTGCGGACCCAGCTCGCGCATGATGCGGTTGACGATGCCGCGTGCCGGGCGCCCGCTGAACAGGGTGGTCAGCGCGGTATGCACTGCCTGCGGGCTCTTCAGCGCGGCGCGATGCAGCGCATTGGTGCGGCTCTCCGGGCACAGCAGGTAGGCGGTGCCCAGTTGCACACCAGCGGCGCCCAGGGCCTGCGCTGCCGTCACGCCCTGGGCATCGGCGATGCCGCCGGCGGCGACCACCGGTACGTCCAGCGCGGCGACCAGTTGCGGCAGCAGGGCGAAGGTGCCGAGTTGGGTGGTCAGGTCCTCGCTGAGGAAGATGCCGCGGTGGCCGCCGGCCTCCAGACCCTGGGCGATCACCAGGTCGACGCCGTGCTGCTGCAACCAGAGGCCTTCGGCGACCGTTGTCGCGCTGGAGGCGATCTTCGCCCCGGTGGCGCGGGCGCGCTGCAACAGGTCGGGGCTAGGCAGGCCGAAGTGGAAGCTGACCAGTGCGGGCCTGTGCCGCTCCAGCACCGCGGCCATTGCCACGTCGAACGGCTGGCGGGTGGCGCCGGCCGGAATGTTGGCTGGGTCGACGTCGAATTCGGCGAACAACGGTGTGAGCATCCGGTGCCAGGCGTCGAAGGCCGTCGGGTCGGCGGCTGGCGTCTGGTGACAGAAGAAATTGACGTTGTAGGGTCGGTCGGTCAGCGCCTCGATGGCGGTCAGCTCGGCGTCCAGCGCCGCCGCATCGAGCATGCCGGCCGGGATCGAGCCCAGCCCGCCGGCCTTGCAGACCGCCGCGGCCAGCAGGTGATTCTGCGCACCGGCCATGGGTGCCTGGATGATCGGGTGCTCGATGCCGAAGAGATCGCGCAGGTCCATGGGGCAGCTCCGTTCAGTGGTCGTGGGGCGCCACTGTAGCCCGTGTCGGTGATTGGGGAAAACGACGCCGGTCATGCCGGGCCTGCGCTGGGCAGGGCCGACAGGTAAACTGCGCCGCTCTCCAGGAGGATCAGATGAACTACCGCCACGCCTTCCATGCCGGCAACCACGCCGATGTGCTCAAACACCTGGTGCTGAGCCGGATCTTCGCCCTGCTGTCGCGCAAGGAGGCCCCGTTCGCCTACCTCGACAGCCACGCCGGCGTCGGCCTCTACGACCTGGCGGGCGACCAGGCCAGCCGCACCGGCGAGTGGCTGCAGGGCATCGCCCGCATCTGGCAGGCCGAAACCCGCCCGGCGCTGCTAGACGACTACCTCGGCGTGATCCGCTCGCTCAACCCGGACGGCGCGCTGCGCTACTACCCGGGCTCGCCGGAACTGGCGCGGCAGCTGACCCGCGAGCAGGATCGGCTGCAGCTCAACGAGAAGCATCCCGAGGATGGCGCCCTGCTCAAGGACAACATGTCCGGCGACCGCCGCGTGGCGGTGCACCGGGGCGAGGGCTGGCATGTACCGCGGGCGCTGATGCCGACCCGCGAGAAGCGCGTGGTGCTGCTGATCGACCCGCCATTCGAACAGGCCGACGAACTGAGCCGATGCGTCACGGCGCTCAAGGAAGCGCTCGGCCGCATGCGCCAGACCATCGGCGTGATCTGGTACCCGATCAAGGACGAGCGCCAGCTCAAACGCTTTTATCAGGACCTCGCCCGCAGCGGCGCCCCGAAACTGCTGCGCGCCGAACTGTTCGTCCACCCCGCCGACGACGCCAGCCGCCTGGCCGGCTCGGGCCTGGCCATCGTCAACCCGCCGTGGGGGCTGGAGGATGAACTGCGAGAGCTGTTGCCCTGGTTGGCCGAGCAGTTGGCGCAGAGCCAGGGTGGCTGGCGGCTGGACTGGCTGATCGAAGAGGCCTGAAGAGGGCCTTCGCCCGTGTAGGCATTGGCCGGCTCGGTGGGCTTCAGCCGGCCAAAACCGGCTCGCCACTAGAACAGCCTGAGCGGCTCTTCCTGCAACGCCGACATCTGCTCGCGCAGGATCAGCACCTGGTCGCCCCAGTAGCGCTCGCTGCCGAACCAGGGAAAGCTCATGGGGAAGGCCGGGTCGTCCCAGCGTCGTGCCAGCCAGGCGCTGTAGTGCATCAGCCGCAGCGCGCGCAGGGCCTCGATCAGCGGCAGCTCGCGCGGGGCGAAATCGTGGAATTCGTTGTAGCCGTCCACCAGTTCGGCCAGCTGGCCGAGCCGCTCGTGTCGCTCGCCGGCGAGCATCATCCACAGATCCTGTACTGCCGGGCCCATGCGGCAGTCATCCAGGTCGACCAGATAGAAGGCGTCGTCGCGGGCGAGGATATTGCCCGGGTGACAATCGCCATGCAGGCGGATCGGGGTGAAGTTGGTGCTGGCGAAGACATCCTCGACCCGCTTGAGCAGGTCCCGCGCCACCGACTCGTACGCCGGCAGCAGGCTCCGCGGCACGAAGTCGCCTTCCAGCAACGTGCTCAGCGAATCATGGCCGAAGTTCTGCACGCCCAGCGTTTCGCGATGCTCGAACGGGCGGTTGGCGCCTACCGCATGCATGCGGCCCAGCAGCTGGCCGAGGCGATAGAGCTGGTCGAGATTGCCGGGCTCCGGTGCGCGGCCGCCGCGGCGCGGGAAGAGGGCGAAGCGAAAGCCGGCGTGCTCGAACAGCGTGCTGCCGTCGCGCTCGAGCGGTGCCACCACCGGCACCTCGTGCTCGGCCAGTTCCAGACTGAACTGGTGCTCCTCGAGGATCGCCGCGTCGCTCCAGCGACCCGGACGATAGAACTTGGCGATCAGCGGCGTTTCGTCTTCGATGCCCACCTGATAGACGCGGTTCTCGTAGCTGTTGAGCGCCAGCACGCGGGCATCGCTGAGGTAGCCGATGCTTTCCACGGCGTCGAGGACCAGGTCCGGCGTGAGTGTGTCGAAGGGATGGGACATGACCGGCTCCGCTGACTAGGTCGTCCAGTGTACGCCCTCCATCGGTCGGCGGCTTCATTCGCCTGGTTTCGGGGTGCGCGCCAGGCAATAGACATCGACCCGTTCGGCGCCGGCGCGCTTGAGCAGGCGCGCAAGGGCTTCGGCTGTCGCGCCGGTGGTCAGCACATCGTCGACCAGCGCCAGATGCCGGCCCTTGACGTCGGCACCGGTTGCGATGGCGAAGGCCTGACGCAGGTTGCGGCGGCGGGTGGCGGCGTCCAGCTGCTGCTGAGCCGGGGTGTCGAGCACACGTTCGAGCACGCGGGCGTCGGTGGCGATGCCCAGTGGGCGGCTCAGCCAGTCGGCGAGCATCTGCGCCTGGTTGAAACCGCGCTGGCGCAAGCGACGACGGGCCAAAGGCACCGGCAGCAGCAGGTCCGGCCGCGGCAGCCCCTCGGCGAAGGCATGCTCCAGATGATGTGCCAGGCGTTCGCCGAGCAGCCGGCCATAGGGCCAGCGTGCCTGGTGCTTGAAGCGGGTGATCAGCGCATCCACCGGGAAGGCGAAGCGCCAGGGCACTTCGACGTGATCGTAGCTGGGCGGTCGCTTCAGGCATTCGCCACAGACCAGGCCGCGGCTGGGCAGCGGGACCGCGCAGACCGTGCACCGACCGTCGAGCCACGGCAGATCCGCCTCGCAGGGGCTGCACAGCGGCTGACCCTCGCAGCGCTCGTCGCAGAGCAGGCAGTGGTGTTCAACAATTGACCAGTTGTAAACCATGATTCCGTTCCTGGTTGACAGCGTATCGGGCTTGGCTAACCATTCCGCATCCGTGTCAGGCCGCCGCGCCGCTATTAATTACAAGGAATGCCCATGAGCGCCACCTCCGCTTCCGTTACCCGCCACGACTGGTCTCTCGCCGAGGTCAAGGCGCTCTTCGAGCAACCCTTCAACGACCTGCTGTTCCAGGCGCAGACCGTGCATCGCCAGCACTTCGACCCCAATCGTGTTCAGGTTTCCACGCTGCTCTCGATCAAGACCGGTGCCTGCCCGGAAGACTGCAAGTACTGCCCGCAGTCCGGTCACTACAACACCGGTCTCGATAAAGAGAAACTGATGGAAGTGCAGAAGGTGCTGGAGGCCGCAGCCGAGGCCAAGGCCATCGGCTCCACCCGCTTCTGCATGGGCGCGGCCTGGAAGCATCCGTCAGCCAAGGACATGCCCTACGTGCTGAAGATGGTCGAGGGCGTCAAGGCCATGGGCCTGGAAACCTGCATGACCCTCGGCAAGCTGGATCAGGAGCAGACCCGCGCCCTGGCCGCTGCGGGCCTGGACTACTACAACCACAACCTGGATACCTCGCCGGAGTTCTACGGCAACATCATCACCACCCGCACCTACGCCGAGCGTCTGGAGACGCTGAGCTACGTGCGCGAGGCGGGGATGAAGATCTGCTCGGGCGGCATCCTCGGCATGGGTGAGTCGCTGGACGATCGCGCCGGCCTGCTGATCCAGCTGGCGAACCTGCCGGAGCACCCGGAGTCGGTGCCGATCAACATGCTGGTCAAGGTCAAGGGCACGCCGCTGGCCGAGGAACAGGACGTCGATCCGTTCGACTTCATCCGCATGCTCGCCGTGGCGCGGATCATGATGCCGAAATCCCATGTGCGTCTGTCGGCCGGGCGTGAACAGATGAACGAGCAGATGCAGGCCCTGGCCTTCTTCGCGGGTGCCAATTCGATCTTCTACGGCGAGAAGCTGCTGACCACCGCCAACCCGCAGGCGGACAGGGACATGCAGCTGTTCGCGCGTCTGGGCATCAAGCCGGAAGAACGTCAGGAGCACGCCGACGAGGTGCACCAGGCAGCCATCGAGCAGGCGCTGATCGAGCAGCGCGACAGCAAGCTGTTCTACAACGCCGCGGTCTGATCTTCTCGCCGGGGGGATGAGCGTCGCGTTCGTCCTCCCGGTGCCTGCTCTGGTTTCTTCGCAGTGACGGCCCGCTTGCGGTTGTTCACGGTCTCCGGTTCCTGCCATGACATTCGATCTCGCTTCCCGCCTCGCCGCCCGTCGTGCCGAGCACCTCTATCGCCGGCGTCCGCTGCTGCAGAGTCCGCAAGGGCCTGAGGTGACGGTCGACGGTGAACGCCTGCTGGCGTTCAGCTCCAACGACTACCTGGGCCTGGCCAACCATCCCGAGGTGATCGCGGCGCTGCAGCAGGGCGCCGCGACCTGGGGCGTGGGCGGCGGTGCCTCGCATCTGGTGATCGGTCACAGCACGCCGCATCACCAGTTGGAGGAGGCGCTTGCCGAGTTCGCCGGCCGGCCGCGTGCGCTGTTGTTCTCCACCGGCTACATGGCCAATCTGGCGGCGGTGACCGCGTTGGTCGGGCAGGGCGACACGGTGCTGGAAGATCGCCTCAATCACGCCTCCCTGCTCGATGCCGGTCTGCTCAGTGGTGCGCGCTTCTCTCGCTATTTGCATAACGACGCGAGCAGCCTCGCCAAGCGACTGCAGAAGGCCAGCGGCAACACCCTGGTGGTCACCGATGGCGTGTTCAGCATGGACGGCGACCTCGCCGACCTGCCGGCGCTCTGCGCCGAGGCGAAGCGACATGGCGCCTGGGTGATGGTCGACGATGCCCACGGCTTCGGCCCGCTGGGCGCCACCGGCGGCGGCATCGCCGAGCATTTCGGTCTCGGGATCGACGAGGTGCCGGTGTTGGTCGGCACCCTCGGCAAGGCCTTCGGTACCGCGGGTGCCTTCGTCGCCGGCAGCGAGGAACTGATCGAAACGCTGATCCAGTTCGCCCGTCCCTACATCTACACCACCAGCCAGCCGCCGGCGGTGGCCTGTGCCACACTGAAAAGCCTGGAGCTGCTGCGCAGCGAGGGCTGGCGCAGAGACCAGCTGAACCGACTGGTCGCGCGCTTTCGGGCCGGCGCGGCGCAGATCGGCCTGACGCTGATGGCCAGCCCGACGCCGATCCAGCCGGTGCTGGTGGGCAGCAGCGCGCGGGCGCTGAGGTTGTCGGCCTTGCTGCGCGAGCGCGGCATCCTGGTCGGCGCCATACGTCCGCCGACCGTTCCGGCCGGTAGCGCGCGGCTGCGGATTACCCTCACCGCGAGTCACAGCGATGCGCAGCTCGAGCGCCTGCTGGAGGCGCTGGCCGAGTGCTGGGCCCTGTTGCCCGAGGAGTGCGACGATGCGTGATCGACTGATTCTGCTGCCCGGCTGGGCCTTTGGCCCGGCGGCGCTGGAACCCCTGGCCGAACTGCTGCGCGAGCGTGAACCGCGGTTGCAGGTCGAGATCGCGTTGCTGCCAACGCAACCGCAATCCGGCGCCTGGCTTGACGAACTGGATGCGCGAGTGCCGCCTGACAGCTGGTTGGCCGGCTGGTCTCTGGGCGGCATGCTGGCCACGCAACTGGCCGCGCGTCGCGGCGACAGCTGCCCCGGCCTGATCACCATCTGCAGCAATCCCTGCTTTCGCAGTCGCGACGACTGGCCGACGGCCATGCAAGCGGAAGTGTTCGATGCCTTCGAGGAAGCCTTCCGCCTCGGCCCGGACGACACGCTCAAGCGCTTCAGTTTGCTCTGCAGTCGCGGCGCCTACGATCCACGCACCCTTGCCCGACAATTGCAGGTGAGCCTGCTGGATCAGCCGCAGGCGGTGTCGGCCGCGGGTCTGCGCCTGCTCGCCGAACTGGACGGGCGCGCGGCACTGCAGCGCTATGTCGGGCCGCAGCTGCACCTGTTCGCCGGCAGCGATGCGCTGGTACCGGCGGCCGCGGCCGAGGCGTTGCTGGCCTGCCTGCCGGATGTGGAGGTCGATGTGCTGGCCAATGCCAGCCATGGTTTGCCGCTGGAACGCGCGGAAGACGTGGCGACGGCCATGCTGGCCTTCATGGGTGAGGGCGAGGATGACTGACAGCACTGCCCTGTTGCCGGACAAGCGCCAGGTCGCCGCGTCCTTTTCCCGCGCGGCGGCCAGCTACGACAGCGTCGCGGCCCTGCAGCGGCAGGTCGGCAACCAGCTGCTGGCGCGGCTGCCCGCCGATCTGCAGGTCGCCAGCTGGCTCGATCTGGGTAGCGGCACCGGCTATTTCTCTCGCGTGCTGGGAAGCCGCTTCGTGCACGCCGAGGGTGTCGCACTGGATATCGCCGAAGGAATGCTGCGCCATGCCCGGCCGCAGGGAGGCGCGCGGTATTTCGTGGCTGGCGACGCCGAACGCCTGCCGCTGCGCGATGCTGGCCTGGACCTGATCTTTTCCAGCCTGGCCCTGCAGTGGTGCGAAGATTTCGCCAGCGTGCTCGGCGAGGCGCGACGGGTGCTTCGCCGAGGCGGCACCTTTGCCTTCAGCAGCCTGTGTGTGGGTACCCTGCAGGAGCTGCGTGACAGCTGGCAGGCGGTGGACGGTTTTACCCACGTCAACCGTTTTCGCACCCTGGACACCTACCAGCGACTCTGCCGGGACAGCGGTCTGCAACTGCTCGGCCTCGAGGTTCGCCCCGAGGTGCTGCATTTTGCCGATCTGCGGCAGCTGACCCACGAACTCAAGGCGCTCGGCGCGCACAACCTCAACCCCGGTCGACCGGGCGGGCTGACCGGTCGCGCACGCATCCGAGCGCTGGTCGACGCCTACGAGCGCTACCGCCAGGCCGAGGGGCTGCCCGCCACCTATCAGGTCGTCTACGGGATTCTGCGTAAGGAACCATGATGAGTCGCGCCTTCTTCATCGCCGGCACCGATACCGACGTCGGCAAAACCACCATCGCCGCCGGCCTTTTGCATGCCGCGCGCTCACAGGGGTTGTCCACCGCGGCGATCAAGCCGATCGCCTCTGGCTGCGAGCTGACCGACGCCGGCTTGCGCAACAGCGATGCGCTGGCGCTGCAGGCCGAATGCAGCCCGGCGCTGGAATACGCGGCGGTCAACCCGTTCGCCTTCGCGCCGGCGATCGCGCCGCATATCGCCGCTCGTGAAGCCGGTGTCGAGCTGAGTGCCGAACGCTTGGTTCAGGTGATACGTACGGTGTTAGCGCGGCAGGCCGATTTCACCCTGGTTGAAGGTGCGGGTGGCTGGCGCGTGCCGCTCAGCGCGCGGGAAAGTCTTTCGGCGGTTGCGCAGGCACTGGGTTTGCCGGTGATCCTGGTGGTTGGCGTGCGGCTGGGCTGCATCAATCACGCCGTGCTCAGTGCCGAGGCGATTGCCCGGGATGGGCTGGTACTGGCCGGCTGGGTGGCCAACATCGTCGATCCGGCAACCTCGCGTCTGGAGGAGAATCTGGCGACGCTGGCCGAGCTGCTGCCAGCACCGTGCCTCGGCCGTGTGCCACGCCTTGACCAGCCGAGCGCGCAGCAGGTCGCCCGCCATCTGTCGCTCGACGCCCTGCATCTGCCGAGCGGTCGAGGTTCCACGAACTAGCGCCTTGTCGGCGCAACCGGCATCTGCTTGAATGATGGCTACCTGATAGCGCTCGGAGCGAGCCATGCAGATCACCAACAGCCTCATGGGCGCCGGACTGAGCGCCTTCCAGAACGGTCAGCAGCGCGTCGAGCAGGCCGCATCCAGCATCGCCTCCGCCAGTGCGCCCGCGCTGGGCAATTCCCAGGCGGTCGCCGATCTCACCGAAGAGCTGATCCAGCTGAAGCTCGGCGAGCACACTGCCAAACTCGGCACCCGCATGATCCAGAGCGCCGACGAAGTGCTCGGTACGCTGATCGACACTCAGGCCTGATCGAGCTTCCCGCTCCCCATTCTCTTGCTGCGAGCGCGCCGCTTTGCCAGGCGCCTGTTCGGCTGTTTCCACGCTCGTTGTCTGGCTCGCCATCGCTTACGCCACCCCGACAAGTGATTGCAACAATGCATTTCCAGTAGACCCATCTGCCTTGCCTGGCGTCGAGGCCGGTGCGACTGTGCCCGTAATCTGGCCGATTCAGCCGATCGATGGCGACCCTTCCCCTGCTTGACATCGCTCAGGTCGAAACGTATGTTTCAAACGCCTGTTTGACCCGTCGGGCGTATCGTCCGACGGTCGGAATCGAATTCGAATGGCCGGACTTGCCGGTCAGCTGCAACAAGAACTCACCGCTGAGGTTTACGCTATGCCCGATTACAAGGCCCCCTTGCGCGATATCCGTTTCGTACGTGACGAGCTGCTCGGCTACGAGGCGCACTATCAGAGCCTCCCGGGATGTGAAGACGCCACCCCGGACATGGTCAATGCCATTCTCGATGAGGGCGCGAAGTTCTGTGAGCAGGTACTCGCTCCGCTGAACCGCGTCGGCGACATTGAAGGCTGTACCTGGAGCGAGTCGGGTGTGAAGACGCCGACCGGTTTCAAGGAAGCTTACGAGCAGTACGTGGCAGGCGGCTGGCCGAGCCTGGCCCATGACGTCGAGCACGGCGGTCAGGGTCTGCCCGAATCCCTCGGTCTGGCGATCAGCGAAATGATCGGTCAGGCCAACTGGTCTTGGGGCATGTACCCCGGCCTGTCCCACGGCTGCATGAACACCATCGCCACCCACGGTACCGACGATCAGAAGCACACCTACCTGACCAAGCTGGTATCCGGCCAGTGGACCGGCACGATGTGCCTGACCGAGCCGCACTGCGGTACCGATCTGGGCATGCTGCGCACCAAGGCCGAGCCCCAGGCCGACGGCAGCTACAAGCTGAACGGCACCAAGATCTTCATTTCCTCCGGTGAGCACGACATGGCCGAGAACATCGTCCATATCGTATTGGCTCGCCTGCCCGATGCTCCGGCTGGCACCAAGGGCATCTCCCTGTTCATCGTTCCCAAGTTCCTGCCCAACGCCGAAGGCGAGGCGGGCGAGCGCAACGGCGTGTCCTGCGGCTCCATCGAGCACAAGATGGGTATCCACGGCAACGCCACCTGCGTGATGAACTTCGACGGCGCCACTGGCTTCCTGATCGGCCCGCCGAACAAGGGCCTGAACGCGATGTTCACCTTCATGAACGCCGCGCGCCTTGGTACCGCGCTGCAGGGCCTGGCCCACGCCGAAGTGGCCTTCCAGGGCGGCATCAAGTACGCCCGCGAGCGCCTGCAGATGCGTGCGCTGAGCGGCCCCAAGGCGCCGGAAAAGCCAGCCGATCCGATCATCGTGCATCCGGACGTGCGTCGCATGCTGTTGACCATGAAGGCGTTCGCCGAGGGCAACCGCGCAATGGTTTACTTCACCGCCAAGCAGGTCGACATCGTCAAGAACAGCCAGGATGAAGAGCAGAAGAAGCAGGCCGACACGCTGCTGGCCTTCCTCACGCCGATCGCCAAGGCATTCATGACCGAAGTGGGCTTCGAAGCGGCCAACCACGGCGTGCAGATCTACGGTGGTCACGGCTTCATCGCCGAGTGGGGCATGGAGCAGAACGTGCGTGACGCGCGTATCTCCATGCTGTACGAGGGCACCACCGGCATCCAGGCGCTGGACCTGCTGGGCCGCAAGGTGCTGATGACCCAGGGTGAGGCACTGAAGTCCTTCACCAAGATCGTGCACAAGTTCTGCCAGAACCAGGAAGGCAACGAAGCCATCAAGGAATTCGTCACCCCCCTGGCCCAGCTGAACAAGGAGTGGGGTGAGCTGACCATGAAGATCGGCATGGCGGCGATGAAAGACCGCGAAATGGTCGGTGCGGCGTCCGTCGATTACTGCATGTATTCCGGTTACGCCTGCCTCGCCTATTTCTGGGCTGACATGGCTCGGGTTGCTGCCGAGAAGCTTGCTGAAGGCACTTCTGATGAGGCGTTCTACAAGGCCAAGTTGCAGACCGCGCGCTTCTACTTCCAGCGCATCCTGCCGCGTACCCGTATGCATGTGGACGCGATGCTGTCCGGCGCCGACAACCTGATGCAGATGGCCGAGGAAGATTTCGCCCTCGGCTACTGATCGGTTGTCGCTGAAGAAAGCCGCTGCATCCGCAGCGGCTTTTTTTTTGCGCCGTGCCATTGCCGGTTTGCCAAGCGGTTGCGGTTTCGCGACCTTTTGGCTGCACAACCGCGACCGTTAAGGCAAAATGCCAGCTTTTCTCGGCTGCGCCGGAATCCTCGTGTCGCGCTCCTACTCGCCTCGCTTCGGCCATTTCCTCGCACCGCTGGCATTGCTGCTAGGCGGTGAGGTGGTCGCACGCCAGTTGGCGCTGAACGTGTTCTTCACCTCGCTGTACAACGTGCTGCCGACGGTACTGTTGCTGCTCGGTGGGGCGCTGTGCGCGATGTACGGCCGCATCCGCGAGCTGTTCCTGCTGCTCTGCGTCTATATCGCCTATTTCCTGCTCGATACCCACGCGGACTACTATCGGGCCCATGGCCAATTGCTGGGCGACGCTGCGCTGACGTTCCATCTGTGCAGCCTGCTGCTGCCGCTGCTGTATGGGTTGTACGGGCTGTGGCGCGAGCGCAGTCATCTGGCGCAGGATGGGCTCGCCCGGGCGGCAGTGCTGTTTTCTGTGAGCGTCGTTGCAGTCGCGTTGGCGAAGCGGTTTCCAGACGCGCTGCATAGCTGGCTGGTGGTGATTCGCTGGCCTTCCCTGCAGACCGACTGGCTGCCACTCATCCAGCTGGCCTATCCGGCTTTCCTCATTGCGCTGACGCTGCTGGTAGTGCAGTACCTGCGGCAGCCCAGGCCTTCACATGCGGCGCAGATCGTCGCGCTGATCGCCTTGCTGCTGATGCTGCCCCAGACGTTCAGTCGCATCGCCGCACTGAATATCCTCAGCAGCCATGTGTTGCTCATGCTGGTCGTGGCCATCGCTCACGAAGCCTATCTCATGGCCTTTCGCGACGAGCTGACCGGTCTGCCGGGGCGGCGTGCGCTGAACGAGCGACTGCAGCGCCTCGGCCGGCAGTACGTGCTGGCCATGGCGGACGTGGATCATTTCAAGAGTTTCAACGATACCCATGGCCATGATGTCGGCGACCAGGTGCTGAAGATGGTGGCCAGCCGCCTACGCAAGGTCGGTGGTGGCGGGCGCGCCTATCGCTACGGTGGCGAGGAGTTCACTCTGGTGTTTCCGGGGCGTAGCGTCGAGCAGTGTCTGCCGCACCTGGAGGCTGTCCGCCAAGCGATTGAGGGGTACGCCCTGCAACTGCGTGACGCCAGCAAGCGACCCAAGGATGACCGCCAGGGACGTATGGCGCGTGGTCATTCGTCGACAGCGCAGGTGTCGGTGACCATCAGTATCGGGGTGGCCGAGCGGCAGAGCGACCAACGCAGCCCGGAGGAAGTCATCAAGGCTGCCGATCAGGCGCTGTATGGCGCCAAGAAGGCCGGACGCAATTGCGTTCGGGTGCATGGCAGCGGGCGCGGCGCAGTGCGTATGGCCGGCCATTCGCGTTAGGGCTGTAGCGGTTCGCTTATGACCGCATAAAACTATCTGGTCATAAAAAGACGCTTAATCCTGTCCTGGTTGTTCGGTTAGACTCGCTGGAAACGGCCCACAGTGGCTGCAACCCAGTGTCTTGCGAGGAACCTTGCCATGGCTGACTACCAAGCGCCGCTGCGCGACATGCGTTTTGTCCTGAATGAAGTCTTCGATGCGCCGAAGCTCTGGCAGGCGCTGCCAGCCCTGGCCGAGGTGGTCGACGCGGAAACCGCCGACGCGATCCTCGAAGAGGCCGGCAAGATCACCGCCAACAGCATCGCCCCGCTCAATCGCAGTGGTGACGAAGAGGGTTGCCGCTGGGACGGCGGTGCGGTGTCGACACCGGCCGGCTATCGCGAGGCCTATCAGCTGTACGCTGAAGGTGGCTGGGTGGGTGTCGGTGGTGACCCGGCATTCGGTGGCATGGGCATGCCCAAGGTCATCTCGGCGCAGGTGGAGGAGATGATGAACTCCGCCAGCCTGGCGTTCGGTCTGTATCCGATGCTGACGTCTGGCGCCTGCTTGTCGATCTACGCCCACGCCAGCGAAGAGCTCAAGCAGAAGTATTTGCCGAACATGTACGCCGGCGTCTGGTCCGGCTCCATGTGCCTGACCGAGCCGCATGCCGGTACCGATCTGGGCATCATCCGCACCAAGGCCGAGCCGCAGGCCGATGGCTCCTACAAGGTGAGCGGCACCAAGATCTTCATCACCGGCGGTGAGCACGACCTGACCGACAACATCATCCATCTGGTACTGGCCAAGCTGCCGGATGCACCGGCCGGTTCGCGCGGCATCTCCCTTTTCCTCGTGCCGAAGGTTCTGGTCAACGACGACGGCTCGCTGGGCGAGCGCAACTCGCTGTCCTGTGGATCGATCGAACACAAGATGGGTATCCAGGCGTCCGCGACGTGCGTGATGAACTTCGACGGCGCCACTGGCTGGATGGTCGGTGAAGCCAACAAGGGCCTGGCGGCGATGTTCACCATGATGAACTACGAGCGCCTCGGCGTCGGCATTCAGGGGCTGGCCACTGGCGAGCGTTCCTACCAGAGCGCCATCGAGTACGCTCGCGAGCGCATCCAGAGCCGTGCCCCGACCGGCCCGATTGCGCAGGACAAGGCTGCCGACCCGATCATCGTGCACCCCGATGTGCGGCGCATGCTGCTGACCATGAAGGCCTTGAACGAAGGTGGGCGAGCCTTCTCCAGCTACGTCGCGCTGCAGCTCGATATCGCCAAGTTCAGCGACGACGAAGCGGCACGGCAGCGGGCCGAGGCGCAGGTTGCGCTGCTGACGCCGGTGGCCAAGGCCTTCCTCACCGACATGGGATTGGAAACCACTGTGCACGGTCAGCAGGTGTTCGGCGGCCACGGCTTCATTCGCGAATGGGGCCAGGAGCAACTGGTGCGCGACTGCCGTATTACCCAGATCTACGAAGGCACCAACGGCATCCAGGCGCTGGACCTGGTCGGACGCAAGATTGTCGGCAGCGGCGGCACCATGTATCAGGCGTTCGTCGATGAGATCCGCGCGTTCGTCGCCAGTGCCGGTGCGGATCTGCGCGAGTTCACCGAGCCCCTCAAGGCTGCGCTGGACAATCTGGACGAGCTGACCGCCTGGGTGATCGATCAGGCCAAGACCAATCCGAACGAGATCGGCGCCGCTTCGGTCGAGTACCTGCACGTGTTCGGCTACACCGCGTACGCCTACATGTGGGCGCGCATGGCTGCGGTGGCACTGGCGAAGCAGGGCGAGGGCGATTTCTATCAGAGCAAGCTGGGCACGGCGCGTTTCTACTTTGCCCGGCTGTTGCCGCGCATCCACTCGCTTACGGCGTCAGTCAAGGCCGGCAGCGAGTCGCTCTACCTGCTGGATGCCGCGCAGTTTTGAGATCGAGCCGGCTTAATCTAAAGGCAATATGAAATTATTTGGCCATGACGCGGAACGATTAAGCCGGGCCTCAGGTCATAAAACTCGCGCAATGTAAGCCTGGACTTACAGCCCTGCATCATGGATGACGCGGTGTAGGAAAAGACTTACAAAGCGTGATGTAAAATGGCTACTACTGGCTCACAAGGCCTGGCAGTAATCTTCCGCATCAGGAATGTGGCGCAGGAAGCGCGATCAAACAACACGGACCACACAGGGAGCGGTGCCAGGACGGCGCGCGATCAAGGATGTCAGGATTCAGTCTGCAGAGCCCCGCTTCGGCGGGGTTTTTCTTTTCTGCCAAGTCCGCCGTTTGCCAAGCAGCAGGGACGCCTGGCGAAGGGCAGCATTAACTCGACTGCACCGCATCAATCCGGCATGCAGACGCCGGTCCCGCCGAGTCCGCAATAACCTCCTGGATTCTTCGCCAGATACTGCTGGTGGTACGCCTCCGCATAGTAGAAAGGCGGGGCGTCGGCAATCTCGGTAGTGATCTGCGCAAAGCCCGCCTGGCTCAGGCGCTGCTGAAAGCGCTCCCGACTGGCTTCGGCCGCGCTGCGCTGCTGCGCGTCCATGCAGTAGATCGCCGACCGGTACTGACTGCCCACATCGTTGCCCTGACGCATGCCCTGGGTCGGGTTGTGTGCCTCCCAGAAGATGCGCAGCAAGGTTTCGTAATCGATCACCTTGGGGTCGAACACCACCAGCACCGCTTCGGTGTGACCGGTGAGTCCGGAGCACACTTCGTCGTAGGTCGGGTTCGGCGTAATCCCTCCGGCGTAGCCCACCGCCGTCGTCCATACCCCGGGTTGTTCCCAGAAGCGACGTTCCGCGCCCCAGAAACAGCCCATGCCGAAGACCGCCTGTTGCAGGTCGGCCGGGAATGGTGGCTGCAGCGGATTGCCGTTCACATGGTGCGCCGGCGGGACCGGCATCGCCGTCGAGCGGCCGGGCAGCGCCTGTTCTGCCGTGGGCAGTGCTTGTTTGTTGACCAGTATCTGCGAGCGTAGCGACATGCGGGCCTCGATCGGGGGACGGTAGCTGAGCCCTAGGCTACAAAAAGGCAGGCCGGCAGCGAAAGCGCACCAGCGACCGTGCGTCGCCACGCTTTCCGCTTATCAGCACCAGTGAGGGTAGCGGCGCAGGGCATCGGTCAGTCCGGTGCCCGGGATCGGCTTGTCGAACAGATAGCCCTGGCCGATATCGCAACGATGTCGGCGGAGGAACTTCAGCTGCTCCGGCGTTTCGATGCCTTCGGCGACGACCTTGAGGTGCAGCTTGCGCGCCATGGCGATCACCGCCGAGGTGATTTCCACGTCGTCCTGGTTGTCAGGGATGTCCTTGATGAAGCTGCGATCGATCTTGATCACATCGATGGGGAATTTCTTCAGGTAGCTGAGCGAGGAGTAACCGGTGCCGAAATCGTCCATGGCCAGGGTCAGGCCCAGCGCCTTGAGGCCGATCAGCTGTTGACGGGTTTCCTCGGTGGCATCGAGCAGCAGGCTCTCGGTCAGCTCAAGTTCCAGTTGCCCGGCGGGGGGCTTTTCCTCCAGCAAAATTGCCGCGATGGAGCTCAGCAGGTCGGGGTCGGAGAACTGCTTGGGTGACAGGTTGATGGCGATCTGGGGTTTGCCCAGACCCAGCTCCGACAGCGTAACGCCCATGCGGCAGGCTTCGCGAACGACCCATTTGCCGATCGGAATGATCAACCCGGTCTCTTCCGCGACGCTGATGAACTGGTCCGGGCGGATCATGCCTTTTTCCGGGTGGTTCCAGCGCAGCAGCGCCTCCAGCCCCTGCAGCCGGCCGGTGTGCAGGCACAGCTTGGGCTGATAGAACACCTCCAACTCGTTCTGCAGCAGCGCGCGGCGAAGATTGTTCTCGACGAAGAGCTTGTAGTTGGCCTCGGCATGCAGGGCTTCGGTGAATATCTGCACCTGGTTCTTGCCGTTCGCCTTGGCCTTGTGCAGCGCCTGCCCGGCATGCTTCATCAGGGTTTCCGGGTCGCGCCCGTGTTGCGGTGAGCAGGCCAGTCCCAGCGAGCCGCTGACGCTGATCAGCTGCTTGTCGACCAACAGTGGCTTGTCGAGGATGCGCAGCACCTGATCCGCCAGTCTTATGCCTTCCTCCAGGCCCTTGTCATCGAACAGCAGGGCGAACTCGTTGCTGGCGAAACGTGCCAGCACGCTCTGCTGGCTGAGGCCGTTGCGCAGCCGGCGTGCGAGGCTGGTAAGCAGCTTGTCGCCGGTCTGGTGGCCCAGGCTGTCATTGATTCGCTTGAAGTTGTCGATGTCCACCAGCAGCAGGCAGAGCCTCGGCTCGGCGCCTGCGGCGAAGCGCTCCTCGATACTGCGGATGAAGAAAGGACGATTGCCCAGGTTGGTCAGGTTGTCGGTGTAGGCCAGGCGCTCGATGTGCTGATGGGCCAGCTTGCTGCGGGTGATGTCCTCGTAGATGCCGATGTAGTGGGTGAGCATGCCGTCGTCGTTGAAGACCTTCGAGATCGACAGCTGCCCCCAGTAGGGCTCCAGATTCTTTCGCCTTGAGCGAAACTCTCCCTGCCAGCTGTTGCTGTGGGCGAGTACCGACGAGGTGTCGAACAGCAGCTCTCCGAGGTTTTCCAGAGCCTTGAGATCGGCCAGGCGCTGACCGCGCACTTCGGACTCGGAGAACTGGCTGATGGCGGTGAAGGCAGGGTTCACGTATTCCACGCGACCGTCCCGGTCCACCAGGATGAAGGCGCTGGCGCTCTGCTCCACTGCGCGCTGGAACAGGCCAAGCATGTGGGTGGCACTCAGGCGTTGCTGGTTGGCCAGTACCTGCGCGTACTGATCGGCCAGTTCACCGGCGAAGGCGATTTCGTCGGCATGCCAGGCCCGTGGCTTGCCGCTGTGCTGCAGGCTGAGCACGCCGATCACTTCACCACCGACCCGTATGCTGGCATCCAGAATCGAGCGAATGGCTTGCGGGCGATAGACGCATTCGTCCAGTTCACAGGTGCGGTGATCCTGGCCAACGTCCTGGGCATCTATGGCGCGGCCGCTCTGCAGCGCCTGCAGATAGCGCGGATAAGGCGCGAGCTCCAGCGCGGGTGGCGTTTCGTAATGGTCTCCGTCGAGTCGGTAGCACGCCACCGGCTCCAGGCGCGTGCCGTTCAGATGCCAGATCGTGGCACGGCCCAGCTCGTAGACCTCGCAGGCCGCCTGGGTGATCAGCTGCGCGGCCTCCTGCTGTGGATTGGCGGAGCCGTAGCGATGCCGAGCCAGCCGGACGATCAGATTCTGCTGGGTGCGTGAGCGCAGCATGTGCTCGATATGCTCGTCCTGGGCTTGCTCATGCTGTTGCAGCGCGGCGCGGAGCCTGGCGTTCTGTACCCGCAGATCCTGCTCCGATTCGGGCTGGCCGCCGGACATCAGATAGCCTCTGAGCAGCTCGCGGCCGTACTGCTGGAAGGCTTCGCCGAGTTCGGTGATCTCCAGCACGCCTTCTGGGCCGTGCAGGCGATAGCTCACCGAGTAGTGGCCGCGTTCGGCCAACTGTTGCTGGATGTCCTCATGCAGCTGGTGGCGGGCGCTGGGCTCCATGAGGCTGGCGTAGGGGGAGTCGACCAGAGAGCACAGGTCGGCGGCACAGACGCCGATGGTTCGTTCGCAAGCAGGGTCGAGGAACAACAATGTCCAGCTGGATTCGTTCAGGCGCTCGAAACGCAGCATGCCGAGCCGTGATGGCACTGGCAACTGCGTCACAACCTCGGTCGCCAGACGACTGGCGGCATCGGTATGTATTTTCATCGAGCGGCTGGCTTCCAGTATGCTCCACGGAGTTGGGCGGGCCTGAGCTCCAGGTGCCGTTCCAGCGAAGGACGATGGCTAAATAATATTAATTCAGGCAAGGGTGCATCATGCGACAGGGACTGACAAGTCGGCTTGCGAAGTTAGTGATGGTCTCGGTTTTCTGCGTGATCGGAACACCGCTGATGGCGAGTGAAACCGTCGAATTCGGCTCCGACGAGTCGGCGCGCTATCTCACTGAATTAAAGAAACTTTACCTGACCAACAGCGATCGTGAAGCGCTGCTGGCGCATAGTAACGGAATGCTCGATACCTATGCATTACGCGCCGGTTATCAGGTCGGGCAGAGCAATCCGCAGGACTTCCTCTACGAGCTGAGCGTATCCGCCCCCGGCGAGCTGCGCATTCGCGAGGAAGTGCGTGGCAGCGGCGGCGGCGTTGCCGTGCGCAATCGCAGCCTGTCGGTCTTTGGCCTCGATCCGTACCTGCAATATCAGTGTCCTCCCCAAGGTCCGAGCTGTTCGATCAACAGCCCCGTCGACGGTCTCCCGCTGGTGGTCATCGTGCGCGACCCCAAAGGAGCAGAAGAACTGGCCAAGGCGTTGTCCTTCCTGATCCGCAATCTGCAGAAAGGCTGAGGCAACGCCTGACGGCGGACACTAGGGTTCGTCTGCCGCGTCCAAGCCTTCACGTTCTTCCCGCTCAATAAAAAAACGCCGCGGGCTCTCTGTGAGAACGCGGCGTTTTTTTCGCGCGCCGTTACAGCAGCATGGTGCGGATATCGGCCAGCAGCTCCGACAGGCGCTTGGTGAAGCGCGCCGCTGCGGCACCGTTGATCACCCGGTGGTCGTAGGAGAGCGACAGCGGCAGCATCAGGCGGGGCTGGAAGGCCTTGCCATCCCACACCGGCTGCATGGCCGCCTTGGAGACGCCTAGGATCGCCACTTCCGGCGCATTGACGATCGGCGTGAAGCCGGTGCCGCCGATGTGGCCGAGGCTGGAGATCGTGAAGCAGGCGCCCTGCATCGCATCCGGAGAAAGCTTCTTGGTGCGGGCCTTCTCAGCCAGCTCCGCAGCCTCGCCGGCCAGTTGCAGCAGACTCTTCTGGTCGACGTTGCGAATCACCGGGACCATCAGGCCATCCGGCGTGTCGACGGCGAACCCTACGTGCACATACTTCTTGCGGATCAGCGCCTTGCCGCTCGGGGCCAGGGAACTGTTGAAATCCGGCAGTTCCTTTAGCAGGTGCGCGCACGCCTTGAGCAATAGCGGCAGCACGGTGAGCTTGACCCCAGCCTTCTCGGCGATCGCCTTCTGCGCAACGCGGAAAGCTTCCAGCTCGGTAATGTCGGCCGACTCGAACTGGGTCACGTGCGGTACGTTCAGCCAGCTGCGATGCAGGTTGGCGGCACCGACCTGCATCAGGCGGGTCATCGGCACTTCTTCGACTTCACCGAACTTGCTGAAGTCGATCGTCGGGATCGGCGGAATACCCGCCCCGCCGGTAGTACCTTCGGCAGGAGCCTGCTTGACCTTGTGCAGCATGTTCTTGACGTAGGCCTGGACGTCTTCCTTGAGGATGCGTCCCTTCGGGCCAGTGGCCGGAACATCAGTCAGTTCTACGCCAAATTCGCGTGCAAGCATGCGTACCGCCGGCCCCGCGTGCACCTTGGTGCCAGCCTTGCTCGGGCCGCTGACCGCCGGAGCCGGCGTCGCGGCAGCCTTCGCCTCGGGAACGCCTTGCTTGTTTGGTGCGACGGCCTGCTGCTGCGGCGCAGCCTCATCCGCCTTGGGAGCGGGTTTCTTCGCCGGTGCGGTGCCTTGGACCTTTAGGGTCAGGATCAGATCGCCGGTCTTGGCCTCGTCACCGACCTTGATCGACAGCGATTCCACCACGCCCGCCTTGGGCGCAGGAATTTCCATGCTGGCCTTGTCGGACTCAAGGGTAATCAGCGACTGATCCGCCTCGACGCTGTCCCCGGCCTTGACCATCACTTCGATGACATTGGCGCTGCCGCTGGAGCCGATGTCCGGGATACGCACTTCTTCCACGGATTCGCCGGCGGCTTCGGCAGGCTCTTCAGCTGCCGGCTCGCTGAGCTTTTGCTTCGGAGCGCTTGCGGCCTGGCTCGCTGGCGCCTTGCCTGCTGCTGGCTTGCTGGACGCTGCGCCTTTGAGAATCAGGATCAGATCGCCGGTGCCGACTTCGTCGCCCACCTTGACCGAAATGCTCTCGATCACGCCGGCGGCAGGAGACGGAATCTCCATGCTGGCCTTGTCCGACTCGAGCGTGATCAACGCTTGTTCGGCGGCAATGGTATCGCCGGCTTTGACCGCAATTTCGATTACGCTGGCTTTGCCCGAGGAGCCGATATCAGGAACCTTGATCTCCTGTGTCTCGCCTTCGCCGGCCGAGGCCGAAGCATCGTCGTCGCCCGGAGGCGTCGGCGCTTCGGCTTCATCTGTCGGGCCGCCGGTCGCTGCGCCAGCGGGTTCGGCTGCAGCCTGTGCCGGAGCCGCACTGTCCTGGCCTTCTTCGCTTTCCAGCTCCAGCAGCTCGTCGCCTTCTTTCAGACGATCGCCGAGCTTGACCTTCAGGCTCTTCACCACGCCCGCCTTGGGCGCTGGAATTTCCATGCTGGCCTTGTCGGACTCGAGCGTCAGGATGCTCTGGTCGGCTTCGATACGGTCGCCGACCTTGACGAACAATTCGATTACTTCACCCTCACCACTGCCGATGTCGGGTACGCGTATGGTTTCACTCACAATAGGTTCTCCTGTGCGCACGCATCAGCAATCCAGCGGATTGCGCTTCTCGGGGTCGATACCGAACTCGGTGATGGCGTTGGCCACCACGGTGCGTTCGATGGCGCCGCGATCGGCGAGTGCTTGCAGTGCGGCCACAGTCACCCAACGACGGTCGACCTCGAAGAAATCACGCAGCTTGGCGCGCGAGTCGCTGCGGCCGAAGCCGTCAGTGCCGAGCACCTGATATTCGCGCGACGGCACCCACTGACGGATCTGGTCGGCGAACAGCTTCATGTAGTCGGTCGAGGCGATGACCGGGCCTTCGCGACCTTCCAGGCACTGCTGGACGTAGCTCTTGCGCGGCTCCTCGGTCGGGTGCAAACGATTCCAGCGATCCACCGCCAGACCGTCACGGCGCAGTTCGTTGAAGCTGGTCACGCTCCAGACGTCGGCGCCCACGCCCATCTTGGCGAGGATGTCCACCGCGGCGCGGACTTCGCGCAGGATCGTGCCCGAACCCAGCAGCTGCACACGGTGCTTGAAGTCGCCCTTGGCTTCTTCGAGCAGGTACATGCCCTTGATGATGCCGTCCTCGACACCCTGCGGCATGGCCGGCTGCTGGTAGTTCTCGTTCATCACGGTGATGTAGTAGTAGACGCTCTTCTGCTGCTCCATCATCTCGTGCATGCCGTGGTGCATGATGACCGCCAGCTCGTAGCCGTAGGTAGGGTCATAGCTGCGGCAGTTGGGGATGGTGCTGGCGAGGATGTGGCTGTGGCCGTCCTCGTGCTGCAGGCCTTCACCGTTGAGCGTGGTGCGCCCGGAAGTGCCGCCCAGCAGGAAGCCGCGGGTCTGGGCATCGCCGGCCGCCCAGGCCAGGTCGCCGATCCGCTGGAAGCCGAACATCGAGTAGAAGATGTAGACCGGCAGCATCGGCTGGTTGTAGTTGCTGTAGGCGGTACCTGCGGCGATGAACGAGGAGAACGCACCGGCTTCGTTCAGACCTTCCTGGAGGATCTGGCCGTCTTTCTCTTCGCGGTAGTACATCACCTGGTCGCGGTCGACCGGCTCGTACAGCTGCCCCACCGGTGAGTAGATACCCAGCTGGCGGAACATGCCTTCCATGCCGAAAGTGCGCGCCTCGTCGGCGAGAATCGGCACGATACGCTTGCCGAGATCCTTGTCCTTGACCAGCTGCGAGAGGATGCGGCCGAAGGCCATGGTGGTGGAAATCTCGCGGTCACCGGAGCCGTCGAGCACTGCCTTGAGGGTCTCCAGCGGCGGTGTCGGGATGCTGAAGCTCTTCGGCCGGCGCTGCGGCAGATGCCCGCCCAGCTTGTCGCGGCACTTGCGCAGGTACTTCATTTCCGCGCTGTCTTCGGCCGGGCGATAGAACGGCAGCTCCTCGAGTTGCGAGTCGTTGACCGGGATGTCGAAGCGATCGCGGAATTTCTTCAGGCTGTCGATATCGACTTTCTTGGTGTTGTGGGCGATGTTCTTCGCCTCACCGGCACCGGTGCCGTAGCCCTTGATGGTCTTGGCGAGGATGACCGTTGGCTGGCCTTTGTGGTTGACCGCCTGGTGATAGGCCGCATAGACCTTGTACGGATCGTGGCCGCCGCGGTTGAGCTTCCAGACTTCCTCGTCGGACATGCTCTCGACACGCTTGAGCAGCTCGGGGTCAGCACCAAAGAAGTGTTTGCGCACATAGGCGCCGTCTTTGGCCTTGTAGTTCTGGTATTCCCCGTCGATCGCCTCGTCCATGCGCCGCTGCATGCGGCCGTCTTCGTCGGCGGCGAACAGCGGATCCCACAGGCGACCCCAGACCACCTTGTTGACGTTCCAGTTGGCGCCTTTGAACACGCCTTCCAGTTCCTGAATGATCTTACTGTTGCCGCGCACCGGGCCGTCCAGACGCTGCAGGTTGCAGTTGATGACGAACACCAGGTTGTCGAGATTCTCACGGCCGGCCAGGGAAATGGCGCCGAGGGTTTCCGGCTCGTCGCATTCGCCGTCACCGATGAAGCACCAGACGCGCTGCTTGCCTTTCGGAATGAAGCCGCGGTTTTCCAGGTACTTCATGAAACGTGCCTGGTAGATCGCAGTGATCGGGCCGAGGCCCATGGACACGGTCGGGAACTGCCAGAAGTCTGGCATCAGGTGCGGGTGCGGGTAGCTCGACAGACCCTTGCCATCGACTTCCTGGCGGAAGTTGAGCATCTGCTCTTCGGTCAGGCGGCCTTCCAGGAAGGCGCGGGCGTAAATGCCGGGGGAGGCGTGGCCCTGGTAGTAGATCAGGTCGCCGCCATGCTCTTCGGTCGGCGCCTGGAAGAAGTAGTTGAAGCCGATGTCGTAGAGCGTCGCGCTGGAGGCAAAGGTGGAGATGTGGCCGCCCAGGTCCGGATCCTTCAGATTCGCACGCATCACCATGGCCAGAGCATTCCAGCGGACCAGGGAGCGGATTCGACGCTCCATGAACAGGTCGCCGGGCATCTTGGCTTCACGGGTGACGGGGATGGTGTTGCGGTACGGCGTGGTGATGCCGTAGGGCAGCGGAGTACCGCTACGTGTGGCCAGTTCGCCCATCCGGGTCATCAGGTAGTGAGCGCGGTCTTCACCCTCGCGGTCGAGGACGGACTCGAGGGCGTCCAGCCATTCCTGGGTTTCGACGGGATCGAGATCTTGCATGGCTTGCTCCATGGCGGAAAGGCTTCCAGAATCGGTCGCCTGTTCGCTACCGGCTTTGTGGGCCGGTGCGTGTAATGTTCTTGGACGAGTGCCGGGGGTAGGGCCGGGCGTCTGTAGTTTTACTACAAAACGGCGCCGGGATCAGCCCCCTGAAATACTCTTTAGTAGTAAAACTACAGATCAGCGGCACTGGCATTTCCCTGTGAAAGGTACTTGCGAGGCTCTGAATCGCGCGGTCCATCGTATTCGCTGTTGTGAAGGAAACCTCAATGAGTCTGCCGTCGCTGGTTGCATTGCCGCCCTCACTCCTGCCTTTTGTCAGTCGTGCGGAGGAGTCGTTCCTCGCGGCTGCCGGCAACCTGTCGGAAGCGCTTGCGGCACGATGCCGCGCCTGGCTGGCCGAGCATAGCGAGGCGTTCGCCCGGGTCTGCGCGGCGAGTGACTTCGTCAGCGAACAGGTTAGCCGAGATCCACAGATGCTGCTGCAGCTGGCCGAGCTGGGCTGGCTGGATCGGTCGCTGGAAGCCGGCGAACTGCGCGATGCGCTGAGCGAGCTGGTTGCCGCCTGTGACAATGAGGACACCCTGGCGCTGACGCTACGGCGCTTCCGTAGCCGCCAGCAGGTGCGCATCATCTGGCGCGATCTGACCCGCCAGGCGGGCCTGGCCGAGACCTGTCGCGACCTTTCCGATCTGGCCGATGCCAGCGTCGATCTGGCCTATCACTGGCTCTACGCCCGCCATTGCGAGCAATTCGGCGTGCCCACCGGCCGGCGCAGCGGCAACCCGCAGCACATGGTGATTCTCGGCATGGGCAAGCTGGGCGCACATGAACTGAACCTGTCCTCCGACATCGACCTGATCTTCGGCTATCCGGAGGGCGGCGAGACCGTCGGCGCCAAGCGCTCGCTGGACAATCAGGAATTCTTCGTCCGCCTTGGCCAGCGGCTGATCAAGGCATTGGACGCCATCACCGTCGACGGCTTCGCCTTCCGCGTCGACATGCGTCTGCGTCCGTACGGCTCGTCCGGGCCGTTGGTCTACAGCTTCAATGCGCTGGAGCAGTACTACCAGGATCAGGGGCGCGACTGGGAGCGCTACGCCATGATCAAGGCGCGGGTCATCGGCGGCGACCAGCAGGCCGGCAAGGAGCTGCTGGAGATGCTGCGACCCTTCGTCTACCGGCGTTACCTGGACTTCTCCGCCATCGAGGCGCTGCGCACCATGAAGCAGCTGATCCAGCAGGAAGTGCGGCGCAAGGGCATGGCTTCGAATATCAAGCTGGGTGCCGGTGGCATCCGCGAGGTCGAGTTCATCGCTCAGGCCTTTCAGCTGATCCACGGAGGGCGTGATCTCAGCCTGCAGCAGCGTCCGTTGCTCGGTGTGCTGGCCACCCTGGAGGGGCAGGGTTATCTGCCGGCCGCGGCAGTGGCCGAACTGCGCGAAGGCTATGAATTCCTGCGCTATACCGAGCATGCGCTGCAGGCGATCGCCGACCGTCAGACGCAGATGCTGCCGGACAACGAGGTGGACTGTGCGCGGGTGGCGTTCATGCTCGGCTTCGACGGTTGGGCGGCGTTCCATGAGCAACTGCTGTACTGGCGCGGGCGCATCGACTGGCATTTCCGCCAGGTCATCGCCGACCCGGATGAGGACGAGAATGCCGAGGGCGAGGCGCTGGTCGGCGGCGAATGGCTGCCGCTGTGGGAGCAGGACTGGGACGAGGAGTTCGCCTGCCGCCAGCTGTCCGAGGCCGGTTTCCGTGATGGCCAGGGCGCCTGTCAGCGGCTCGCCGCGCTGCGCAACGCCAGCCAGGTACGCACCATGCAGCGTCTCGGCCGCGAGCGTCTGGATGCCTTCATTCCACGGCTGCTGGCGCAGGCCGTCGAGCAGGACGATCCGGATCTGGTGCTCGAACGCGTACTGCCGCTGGTGGAAGCGGTCGCCCGGCGTTCGGCCTACCTGGTCCTGCTGACTGAAAATCCCGGGGCGCTGCAGCGCTTGCTCGAGCTCTGCGCAGCCAGCCCGTGGATCGCCGAGCAGATTGCACGCTTCCCGCTGTTGCTTGACGAGCTGCTCAACGCCGGTCGTCTGTACAGCCCGCCGCTGGCGCCGGAACTGGCGGCTGAACTGCGCGAACGGCTGATGCGCATTCCCGAAGATGACCTCGAGCAGCAGATGGAGGCGCTGCGGCATTTCAAGCTGGCGCACCGGCTGCGGGTTGCCGCTTCGGAAATCGCCGGGACGCTGCCCTTGATGAAGGTCAGCGACTACCTGACCTGGCTGGCGGAGGCGATCCTGCAGGAAGTGTTGACCCTCGCCTGGCGCCACACCGTCGCGCGTCATGGCCAGCCACAGCGCAGCGATGGCACGCTCTGCGATCCGGCGTTCGTCATCGTCGGTTACGGCAAGGTCGGTGGCATCGAACTCGGGCATGGTTCGGATCTGGATCTGGTGTTCATCCACGACGGCGACCCCGCCGCCGAGACCAATGGCGCCAAGCCCATCGATACCGCGCAGTTCTTCACTCGCCTGGGCCAGCGCATCATCCATCTGCTCACCACCCAGACCACCTCCGGCCAGCTCTATGAAGTGGACATGCGGCTGCGCCCGTCCGGCGCTTCCGGGCTGCTGGTCAGCTCGCTGGGCGCCTTCGAGCGCTACCAGAGCCAGGAGGCCTGGACCTGGGAACACCAGGCGTTGGTGCGCGCGCGGGTGCTGGTCGGCTGCCCGCAGCTGACGGCCGACTTCGAACGGGTCCGCGCCGGTGTGCTGGGTCGCGAACGCGATCTCGAGGCGCTGCGCCGCGAGGTCAGCGAGATGCGCGCGAAGATGCGTGACAACCTCGGCACCCGCGTGACGCATGCTGGAACCGCCGAGCAGGCCTTCGACGCCGCTGCCGAGTTCAATCTCAAGCAGGACGCCGGTGGTATCGTGGATATCGAATTTATGGTGCAATACGCGGCTTTGGCGTGGTCGCACCAGCATCCCGAACTGCTGCGCTATACCGATAACATCCGCATTCTCGATGGGTTGGAGCAGGCCGGGTTGATGACCGGCGATGAGGTGCGGCTGCTGCAGGACGCCTACAAGGCGTACCGTGCCGCGGCCCACCGGCAATCACTGCAGAAGCAGCCCGGAGTGGTGAGTGGGGATCAATTCCACGACGAGCGTCGCGCAGTCATGCGGATCTGGCGCGAGCTGGGGCTCAGCTGAGCCCGCGTCGGGCTACCGAGCAATATCGAATTCTGAGGAGCTGGCAAGATGTCGATGGCCGATCGTGATGGCGTCATCTGGTATGACGGCGAACTGGTGCAGTGGCGCGATGCGACCACCCATGTGCTGACCCATACCCTGCACTATGGCATGGGCGTGTTCGAAGGTGTTCGCGCCTACAACACCCCGGACGGCACGGCGATCTTCCGCCTGCAGGCGCACACCGACCGCCTGTTCGATTCGGCGCACATCATGAACATGCCGATGCCGTACTCGAAGGAAGAGATCAACGAGGCGACCCGCGCCGCAGTGCGCGAGAACAACCTGGAAAGCGCCTACATCCGCCCGATGGTGTTCTACGGAAGCGAAGGTATGGGCCTGCGCGCCAGCGGTCTGAAGGTGCACGTGATCGTCGCGGCCTGGCACTGGGGCGCCTACATGGGCGACGAGGCGCTTGAGCTGGGCATCAAGGTGCGCACCAGTTCCTTCACCCGTCACCACGTCAACATCACCATGACCCGCGCCAAGTCCAACGGTGCCTACATCAACTCGATGCTGGCCCTGCAGGAAGCCATTTCCGGCGGCGCCGACGAAGCGCTGATGCTGGACCCCGAAGGCTATGTGGCCGAGGGCTCGGGCGAGAACATCTTCATCATCAAGGATGGCGTGATCTACACCCCGGAAGTCACCGCCTGCCTGAACGGCATCACCCGCGGCACCGTGCTGACCCTGGCCGCCGAGCACGGCCTGAAGGTGGTCGAGAAGCGCATCACCCGCGACGAGGTGTACATCGCCGACGAAGCCTTCTTCACCGGTACCGCAGCCGAAGTCACGCCGATCCGCGAAGTGGACGGCCGCGCCATCGGTATCGGCCGTCGCGGCCCGATCACCGAGAAGCTGCAGAAAGCCTACTTCGATCTGGTCACCGGCAAGACTGATGCCCACGCCGAATGGCGGACCCTGGTCAAGTAAGCCTGGCGCTGGAAGCCGGCAACGCAACTCGCTTGCCGGCCATGCTTCCAGCCCCTCAGCTTATGGCTTAGAGCTTATGAACATACTGATCGTAGGACCCAGCTGGGTTGGCGACATGGTGATGGCGCAGACGCTGTTCGTCTGCCTGAAACAGCGCCATCCCGACTGCCAGATCGACGTGCTGGCGCCTGAGTGGAGCCGGCCGATTCTCGAGCGCATGCCCGAGGTACGCCAGGCCCTGAGCTTTCCGGTCGGGCACGGCGTGCTCGACATGGCGACCCGGCGCAAGGTCGCGCAGAGCCTGCGCGGTCAGTACCAGCAGGCGATCCTGCTGCCCAACTCCCTGAAGTCGGCGCTGGTGCCGTTCTTCGCCGGTATCCCCAAGCGCACGGGCTGGCGCGGCGAGATGCGTTTCGGCCTGCTCAACGACATGCGCAAGCTCGACAAGCAGCGCTACCCGCTGATGATCGAGCGCTTCATGGCGCTGGCCTTCGAGCCGGGCGCCGAGCTGCCCAAGCCGTATCCGAACCCCTCGCTGCGCATCGACACCGCGACTCGCGACGCCGCCCTGGCACGTTTCGGCCTGAGTCTGGACCGGCCGGTGCTGGCGCTGTGCCCCGGTGCCGAGTTCGGCGAATCCAAGCGCTGGCCGGCGGAACACTTCGCCAAGGTGGCCGAGCTGAAGATCCGGGACGGCTGGCAGGTCTGGCTGTTCGGCTCGAAGAACGATCACCCGGTCGGTGAGCAGATCCTCGAGCGGTTGATTCCGGGGTTGCGCGAAGAGGCCGTGAACCTCGCCGGGCAGACCAGCCTGGCCGAGGCGATCGATCTGCTGTCCTGTGCCGATGCCGTGGTGTCCAACGACTCCGGTCTGATGCATGTCTCCGCAGCGCTCGGCCGGCCGTTGGCGGCGGTCTATGGTTCCACCTCGCCAGCCTTCACCCCGCCGCTTTCCGAGCAGGTCGAAGTGGTGCGCCTGGGGCTCGACTGCAGTCCCTGTTTCGAGCGCACCTGCCGCTTCGGCCACAACAATTGCATGCGCGAGCTGAAGCCGCGCGCGGTGATCGAGGCGCTGGATCGTCTGGTCCCGCAGTCGGTCGAGGTACGCTGATTGAAGGTCCTGCTGGTCAAGACCTCGTCGCTGGGCGATGTCGTGCATACCCTGCCGGCCCTGACCGATGCGCAGCGGGCGCTGCCCGGCATCCAGTTCGACTGGGTGGTGGAGGAGGGCTTCGCCGAGATTCCGGCCTGGCATCCGGCGGTGGCACAGGTGATCCCGGTAGCGATTCGTCGCTGGCGCAAGCACCCGCTGCAGACCCTGCGCAACGGTGAATGGCAGCGCTTCAAGGCACGCCTGCGGGAAGGCCGTTACGACCTGATGATCGACGCCCAGGGCTTGCTGAAGAGCGCCTGGCTGACCCGCTACGTCAAGGCCCCGGTCGCCGGGCTCGACCGCGATTCGGCCCGTGAGCCCATCGCCGCACGCTTCTATGACCGATGCTACGCAGTGCCGCGTGACCAGCATGCGCTGGAACGGGTGCGTCAGCTGTTCGCCCAGGCGCTCGCGTATCCGCTGCCGCAGGATGTCGCCGACTACGGGCTCGATCGCGAGCAGATGGCGGCGCCCAGCGACCAGCCCTACCTGCTGTTTCTGCACGGCACCACCTGGCCGAGCAAGCACTGGCCGGAAGCCTACTGGCGCGAGCTGGCCGAGCGCATGAGCGATTTCGGCTGGGCGATCCGCCTGCCGTGGGGCAATGCCGAGGAGAAAGCGCGGGCCGAGCGCATCGTCAGCGGCATAGCCAACGCCGCGGTGCTGCCGAAGCTCAATCTTGCCGGGGTCGCCCGGGTTATCGCCGGTGCGCGCGCCTGCGTCGCGGTGGATACCGGCCTCGGCCACCTGGCCGCGGCGCTGGATGTGCCGAGTATTTCGCTCTATGGTCCGACCTTGCCCGGGCGGGTCGGTGCCTATGGCCGCTCCCAGGTGCACCTGTGTGCCAGCGGACCGAACGCTGGTCGCGGTGACCGGCACAAGCCCTGTTTCGACGACCTGCGCCCCGAGCGCGTCGTCACCGAACTGAAAGCCCTGCTGCGGGCCCCGGAGTCCGTCTGATGCAACTGGCCTTCATTCTCTACAAGTACTTTCCGTTCGGCGGTCTGCAGCGCGACTTCATGCGTATCGCCCTGGAATGCCAGCGTCGTGGGCACAGCATTCGCGTCTACGCGATGATCTGGGAAGGCGACGTGCCGGACGGCTTCGAGGTGCTGATCGCACCGGTCAAGGCGTTGTTCAACCACACCCGCAACGAACGCTTCACCGCCTGGGTCGAGGCCGACCTGGCCAGGCGCCCGGTGGAGCGGGTGATCGGCTTCAACAAGATGCCGGGGCTGGACGTTTACTACGCCGCCGATCCCTGCTTCGAGGACAAGGCGCAGACCCTGCGCAACCCGATCTACCGGCGCTGGGGCCGCTACAAGCACTTCGCCGAGTACGAGCGCGCGGTGTTCGCGCCCGAGGCGAAGACCGAAATCCTGATGATCTCCGAGGTGCAGCAGCCGCTGTTCGTCAAGCACTACGGCACGCCCGCCGAGCGCTTCCACCTGTTGCCGCCGGGGATCGCCCAAGATCGCCGCGCGCCGGCCAATGCCGCGCAGATCCGCGCCGAGTTCCGCGAGGAGTTCGAGGTGCGCGCCGACGAGCTGCTGCTGGTGCAGATCGGCTCCGGCTTCAAGACCAAGGGCGTTGATCGCAGCCTCAAGGCGCTCGCCGCACTGCCGCGCGAGCTCGCCAGGCGGACCCGCCTGCTGGTCATCGGCCAGGATGATCCCAAGCCGTTCAAGCTGCAGGCCAAGGCGCTCGGCGTCTCCAGCATGGTCGAGTTCCTCAGGGGGCGCAGCGACATCCCGCGCTTCCTGCTCGGCGCCGACCTGCTGATCCATCCGGCCTATAACGAAAATACCGGCACCGTGTTGCTCGAGGCGCTGGTCGCCGGGCTGCCGGTGCTGGTCAGCGATGTGTGCGGCTATGCCCACTACATTGCCGACGCCGATTGCGGTCGCGTGGTACCCAGCCCCTTCGAGCAGCAGGTGCTCGACCAGATGCTGGCGCAGATGCTCGCCGATGACGCGCAGCGCTCGGCCTGGAGTCGCAACGCGCTGGCCTTTGCCGAGACGGCCGATCTCTACTCGATGCCGCAGAAGGCCGCCGACGTGATTCTCGGGGAAAGCGCATGAACGTCGTTTGTCTCCGGCGGGCGTCGTCATTGGGGGCTCCATGCGCCTGATGCTGACCGAGCCATTCGAAAGCCTGTGGCAGGGCAAGGACCCCTTCGAAGAGGTCGAGCGTCTGCAGGGCCAGGTCTACCGGGAACTGGAAGGTCGCCGCACGCTGCGTACCGAGGTTGCCGGGCGCGGTTACTTCGTCAAGATTCATCGCGGCATCGGCTGGGGCGAGATTGCCAAGAACCTGCTCACGGCCAAGGCACCGGTGCTTGGCGCCGGCCAGGAATGGCGAGCCATACAGCGCCTCAAGGAAGTCGGCGTGCCGACCATGACCGCGGTGGCCTATGGCGAGCGCGGGGGCAATCCGGCAAGCCAGCACTCGTTCATCATCACGGAAGAACTGGCGCCGACTGTCAGCCTCGAGGATTTCTCGGCGAACTGGCGCGACCAGCCACCACCGCCGGCACTCAAGCGCGCCCTGATCGCCGAAGTCGCCCGCATGGCCGGCACCATGCACCGCGCCGGGGTCAATCACCGCGACTTCTACATCTGCCACTTCCTGCTGCACACCGACCGTCCGGTGACGGTCAGCGATCTGCGCCTGTCCTTGATCGACTTGCACCGCGCCCAGACTCGCAGTCACACACCTGTTCGCTGGCGCAACAAGGATCTGGCCGGGCTGTACTTCTCGGCCCTCGAGATCGGTCTGACCGGCCGCGACAAGCTGCGCTTTCTGCGCGATTACTTCCAGCGGCCGCTGCGTGAAGTCCTGCGCGACGAGGCTGCCCTGCTGGCGTGGCTGCAGCGCAGGGCGGAAAAGTTACTGGATCGTAAGCGGCGCTACGGGGATGCGCTTTGATGGCCGGCTGGACGCTGGACCCTGCGTACGCCGACCTGCATGATGATTTCGGCAGTGTCGCAAGCGTGTTCGCGCTGGAAGGTGAACGGCTTACCAAAGACCCACTTTCAGAAGTCATTCGTGTCGAGCGCAACGGGGTGCGCTATTACGTGAAACGCTACTCCGGTGCGGGCAAAGGCCTGCGGCGTTACCTCGGGCGACCGCGGGTCAAGGCGGAGTGGCAGAACCTGATGCTTTTTCGCCGTTGGGGCATCCCCACGGCGCCGATCGTGGCTTATGGCATGGAGCGGCGCGGCGGTGCTTTTCTCCGCGGCGCCCTGATTACGCGTGAATTGGAGCAAACCGATGATCTGGCTTTGCTGGCGACTACTCATGATGCCCGTCTTCGCGATCCGCGTTGGGTGCAGGAGGTCAGCCTGCAACTGGCGCGCTCGACACGAGCGATGCACGACCGGAGCTTCGCCCACAATGACCTCAAGTGGCGCAACCTGCTCGTCGATCCGCAGCGTCGTCTGTATCTGATCGATTGCCCTACCGGCGCCTTCTGGCATGGTCCGTTTCTGCAGCGGCGTATCGTCAAGGACCTGGCATGTCTGGACAAGGTGGCCAAGTACCAGCTCAGCCGAACCCAGCGCCTGCGGTTCTATCTGCAGTATTGCCAGCGAAAGCGACTGGTTGACAAGGACAAGCCGCGCATCCGGCAGATTCTGAATTATTTCCAGGGGCGGGAATGAACGATTTCATCGCGCAGGCCGATCGTCCAACGCTCGAGCGCCATGGCTTGGCGAGCTTCGATGCGCTCTGGTCGGTCCAGTTGTCGGCGGTGGATGAGCCCAATGTCGAACGCGGCGGCTGGAGCAGTGTTTTCAGGCTGGAGCTCGATGATTCGGCGTTCTACCTCAAGCGGCAGAGCAATCATCTGACCCGCACCCTGGCACGCCCGTTCGGTGAGCCGACCTTTGCCCGTGAGTTTCGCAATATCCGTCGTTATGCGCAGCTAGGCGTGCCGGCGCTTCAGGCCAGCTTCTTCGGGCAGCGCAAGGTTGATGGCGAAAGGCGTGCAATTCTCCTGACCCGCGCATTGGATGGTTGGATGGATCTGGACAGCTGGCTGAAACGATGGCCCGAGCTGAACGAACCTCGACGCCAGGCCATCATCGGTGCGGTCGGTGCGCTGGCGCACACGCTGCATCAGGCCGGCCAGATGCATGGCTGCTTCTATCCCAAGCACATCTTTCTCCGTGAGCAGGACGGGCATTGGCAGGCTTGCCTGATCGACCTGGAAAAAACCCGACCTCTGTTGTTAGGGCGGCGCGACCGGATCAAGGATCTGGAGCCGCTCGTGCGGCGTGCAAGCTGCATCGGTGACCAAGGCGTGCGGCACTTGCTGAATGCCTATCTGGACGATCCTCGCCTGGTCGAGCCATGGCTGTTGCAGTTGCAGCGGCGACACAAAGCCAAGGAGGCGCGCTGATGAGATTGGCCGATCTGACGGTCGCCGGGCGCGAGCCAGCCTGCCCTGCGCTCGTCGAGCTATCGGGTGAGGCAAGTCTGCATGTCGACTCGTGGCTGCGCATCCTGCCCGGGCAGCGCTATGTCGGTCGCGCGCGCTGGAACGGTCGCAAGGTCCTGGCCAAGCTGATGGTGGGTGGCAAGGCGCAGCGTCATTATCAACGCGAGCTGGCTGGTGCGAAGCTGCTGATCGACCAGCATTTGCCAACACCTGCGCTGGTGGGGCAGGGCTGGCACGAGGGTGAGGGTGGCTGGCTGCTGTTCGACTGGCTCGATTCCGCCAAAAGCCTGTGGGAGAGCTGGCGCTCCGTCGAGGCGGAGCCTGTGCTGACAGACGGGCAGCGTGGCGTGCTCGGTGAGGCGCTTGAGCTGATCGCCAGGATGCATGCGCAAGGCCTTTGGCAGGCGGATCTGCATCTGGATAACTTCCTCAAGGCCGACGGTCAGCTCTACGTGGTCGACGGCGGCGGTGTAAAGGCGGAGACGCCCGGGCGCCCTCTGTCGCGCGAGCGGGTGTTGGAGAATCTTGGCGTCTTCTTCGCTCAGCTACCGGCAGAGATCGAGCCGTTCATCGAAGAGCTGCTGGTGCCCTATCTGCTGACCAACAGCGAGCACGCCCTGCCGCTGGAGGCGTTGCTCCAGCAGGTTCACAAAGTCCGTGACTGGCGTCTAAGTGACTATTTGAAGAAGGTCGTGCGGGACTGCAGCCTGTTCAGTGCGAGCATCGGGGCGTTCAGGGCGCAAGTGGTTCGGCGTGACGAGCAGGCAGCGCTGCAGGCGGTGATCGATGACCCCAATGAATTCATCGCTCGAGGCAAGTTGTTAAAGGGCGGTGGTAGCGCGACGGTAGCCAGTATCGAGCTGGACGGCCGGGCCCTGCTTATCAAGCGCTACAACATCAAGAGTCCGCTGCATTGGTTGAAGCGCTTCTGGCGGCCGAGCCGCGCCTGGCACAGCTGGGTCGAGGGTAATCGGCTCGATTTTCTCGGGATCGCCACTCCTCGTTTGCTGGCCGTGATCGAGCGCCGCTGGCTGTGGATGCGCGGTCCGGCGTGGCTGATTACCGAATTGCTGCGCGGAGAAGATATAATTGCGCGTTTTCAGCCGTATCTGGATGGCTGTCCTCCAGAGCAGGAATTGGTTGCCCTGGACCGGCTGTTCGCGGCACTGATCCGCGAGCGAATCAGTCATGGTGATCTCAAAGGGCACAACCTGTTCTGGGAGCATGATCGCTGGTCGTTAATCGACCTGGATGCCGTGCAGCAGCATGGCAGCGATGCCAGCTTCGCTCGGGCGTATGCCAAGGATCGTGCGCGATTCCTGCGCAACTGGCCGACCGACAGCGCCCTGTACCGGCTGCTTGACCAACGTTTACCCGCGGTGCCCGGCACCAGCATCGAAGATTAAGAGGCAATACCCGTGGCATTGACGATTCTCGGCCTTTCCGGCGCCCTCAGTCATGATCCTTCCGCCGCCCTGTATATCGACGGCAAGCTGATCGCCGCCGTCGAAGAAGAGCGCTTCGTGCGCGACAAGCATGCCAAGAACCGCATGCCCTACGAGTCAGCCAAGTTCTGCCTGGAGCAGGCCGGCATCAAGCCGTCCGACGTCGATGTGGTGGCGATCCCGTTCGCCCCCATCAGCATCTTCGAAAAGGCGCGCTGGCACTATGCCAAGCGTTACTGGTACGCACCGGATCGCGCGCTGGATGCCATTCTCATGGGCAACCGCCGCTATTACCGCTACAAGAAACGCATCGAATGGTGTCTCCAGCAGCTGGGCTTCGACCTGAAGAAGGTCAAGATCCAACCGGTAGAGCATCACCTGGCTCATGCCTCCAGCGCCTATCACTGCTCCGGCTTCACCGAGAAAACCGCGATTCTCGGCATCGATGGCAAGGGCGAGTACGCCACCACCTTTTTCGGCTGGGGTGAGAACGGCAAGATCCACAAGATCAAGGAGTTCTACGACCCGGATTCCTTGGGCGGGCTGTATGGCGCGATCACCGAATACCTCGGCTTCGAGATGCTCGATGGCGAGTTCAAGGTCATGGGCATGGCGCCGTACGGCGACGCGGCCAAGTACGATTTCTCGCGCCTGGCGACCTTCGAGAACGGCGAGCTGACCATCAATACCGAATACGCCAACGTCATCGGCTTCCGTCGCTACAAGGAGAAGGGCAAGGGCTACTACTTCTCGCCCAAGCTGATCGAGTGGCTGGGACCCAAGCGCGAAGGCGATATCGCCGACGACCCGTACATTCATTACGCGGCCAGCATGCAGGCGCTATTCGAGAAGCTTGCGCTGGAGATGATGGACTACTACCTCGGTGACATCATCCGCGAGACCGGCAAGATTGCTTTCGCCGGAGGTTGCGCGCTCAACGTCAAACTCAACCAGAAGATCATCGCCCGCGAGGAGGTCAAGGAGCTGTTCGTCCAGCCGGCCTCCGGTGATGCCGGAACCGCTGTCGGTGCGGCGGCCTATGTGTCGGTGCAGCGCGGCGTTCCGGTAGAGAAGATGGAGCACGTCTACCTCGGCCCGTCTTATTCAAACGAAGATGTCATCGCTGCCTGTGCCCGGCATCCGAACAAGCCAGTGTTCAAGCAGATCGCCAACACCCCCGAGCGCATCGCCAGGATCATGGTCGACGGCAACCCGGTGGCCTGGTTTCAGGGGCGCATGGAATTCGGCCCGCGTGCGCTGGGCGGTCGCTCGATCATTGGCTGTCCGAGCGTGCCGGGCGTCGCCGACCGCATCAACGAGCAGATCAAGTTCCGCGAGCGTTGGAGGCCCTTCTGCCCGTCGATGCTCGATACCGTGGCGCCGCAGATGCTCAAGGTCGACCATCCGAGCCCATTCATGACATTCACCTTCGAGGTCAACGAAGGCTGGAAGGAGCGTGTCGGCGAGGTGGTCCATGAAGACGGTACCTCTCGCGCCCAGGTGCTCGAGCGCCGGCACAACCCACGCTGGTACGACCTGATGCTGGAGCTGGAAAAGCTGACGGGCAATGGTGTGTCGCTGAACACATCGCTCAACCGCCGTGGCGAACCGATGATCTGCTCGCCGACCGACGCGCTGAACATGTTCTACGGCTCGGACCTGCAGTACCTGATCATGGAGGACATCCTCGTGGTCAAGGACGGCAAGGATTGGTATGACGGCGTCTGAACAGTGGGTGCTGCAGTTTTGCCACAGCTATGACGGGCCCTTTCTCGATTGCGCGCGGCAATACGCCGCGCTTTTCAAGGGCACCCCCTATAAGGTCTGCACCGTCTACCTGACTGGAACTCCCTGCGAGAAGGTCGTGCGAGGTTCGGCGTCGGACGAAGTGCTGTTTCTCGACTACAGTAGCCGCGCCGTGCGTGGGCTGAAGTTGGGGGCGATCCGAGACATTCGCCGTATTGCCGCAACGCGCTCCTTCGAGTTCTGCATCGCCCATCGCTTCAAACCGGTTTATGTGGCGTTGCTCGGAACCAACCTTCCGGTCATTGGTGTCCACCACGCCTTTGGCGATTATCAGCGACGGCCACGTCAGCTGTTTGCCAATTTATATCGAAAGCGTTTAGCGCTACTCGGTGTGTCCAATGCCGTGCGCGATGATATTCGCGCCTGCCTCCCGAACTGGCCATCCGAGCGCATCGAGACGCTGTACAACCGCATCGATATCGAAGCGGTTCAGGCTGAGCAGGTATCCCGTGAAGTGGCTCGGGAGTACTTGGGATTGCCGCAAGGGGCATGGGTTGTCGGCAACGTAGGTAGGCTGCACCCGGACAAGGACCAGGCGACATTGATTCGAGGCTTCGCACTCGCCTTGCCGGACCTGCCAGTTGGTAGCCTGTTGGCGATCATGGGTAGCGGAAGGCTGGAAGCGTCACTGAAGTCGCTTGCGGTCGAGCTGGGTATAGCCGAGCGGGTACGCTTTCTTGGCCAGGTATCGAACGGGCGTAGTTACTTCAAAGCGTTCGACGTGTTTGCTCTGACCTCCGATCATGAGCCGTTCGGGATGGTGCTGCTGGAGGCAATGGCGGCGGGGGTGCCTGTTATTTGCAGCGAATGCGGGGGTGGGCAAGAGGTGGTTGGCAGGGGAGGGTGGCTTTTTGAGTTGGGCAATGTCGATGCACTAGCCTTACAGCTCAAAGCAGCGTCCCGTGAACGGCCGAAAGTCTGTCCCAAGCAATTATCGAAGTTTAGTGACGAAGTCGCTCGGCAAGTTTTTTTTAGGATGAAGTTTCACAGGGAATAACTATGCCTTTCTTTTTTTCTTGGTCTCGTCGCTTTCATTTAACGCGGGATAAGGGCTGCAGTTTTTATTTTTTGCAGGAAGCGGAAAAATGTTTGAGTCTGACTCATGATTATATTTTTACAGGTAAAGTCTATCCTGCATTGGACGTGGTTGAAGACGGGCGAGCGGTTTACCTATTGAGTCCAGAGCGAGCCGTACTTAAGTATAATTGTATTCGCCATTGGAAGTCTCGTCTGCGTAAGAGTCTCGCTTTTTTACCCTCAAAAAATAAATACTGTCTTTTGGATGAGTTTAGTAACTTGTCGAAACTTTCTAAAAGCAAGCTGGTCCCTCAGGTTTATGGGTAAGGGTTCCGGCGAGAAATGGGGTTGCTCAAGCACGAGTATCTGGTTATAGAGTACTTTGACGGATCCGTAAGCGTCGATCAGGCGTTGAGGAATAATCAGGTGGCCCCCGAAGTAATTTTGCCCAAGATTTTCGAGCTTTTTGAAAATATGCTGGGTCAGGGTTTTGTGCATATGGATCCACACCCTAAAAATATTCTGCTTGCCAAAGATGGAGCTCTTAAGCTCATTGACTTTGAGTGTTGCGCATTCGATGTGTCTGATCGCTCGTTTTGTCTGGCGTTCTGCATGGGGTATTTTTATCACTTCTGGTTTTATCAGTTTATGCGAGAGCAGGAGTATGATCAATTAGCTCGTGAGTTTGCTGGTGCTTCAGTGGTTCCTTTAAATAAAGATTTTTGGACTTATTATAACCATTTTAAGCGATGCAAAGTTTCTCGTTCGTTGCGGTATAAAGTCTTCCTCTCATTAAGCGCTAGGCGGGAGTTTTTGGCTCACTGTATAAAAGTTGCCCGAGATGAGCCTTAGGGATGGTCTGAAGTAGCCCTGTATTTCTGGCTGACTTCAGCCTCCGCCGATTTTGAAAGCGGTCAACCGATCAAAAACGATCAGATCGCCCGCTTATTTCTGTGTTTTTAGCCGCCGCGAGCACCTCGCAGCAGCCATTTTCCACATTACAGGCGCACCTCTCCTGCATTCGTCAGTAAATGTCGTCGAGCCATCCACAGATTCGACAGCGCGAAGAGTGTCACCAGTTGCGCGGTGTTCTTTGCCAGGCCACGGAAGCGCGTCTTCACATAGCCAAATTGGCGCTTGATCACCCGGAACGGGTGTTCGACCTTGGCCCGCACCTGGGCTTTGGCCTTCTCGATCTTGCGCCTGGCTTTGTAAAGCGGGCTGCTCTTGCCCAGTTTCTTGTAAGTGCTGCGCCGTGCCGCCACCTGCCAGATCACCTCACGACCATCATGTTCGGCACGCTTCTCGACACCGGTATAACCGGCATCAGCGCAGACCACGTTTTCCTCGCCATGCAACAACTTGTCGACTTGGGTAACGTCCGCCACGTTGGCGGCAGTGCCTACTACGCTGTGCACCAAACCCGACTCGTCATCCACGCCGATGTGCGCCTTCATGCCGAAGTAGTACTGGTTACCCTTCTTGGTCTGGTGCATTTCCGGGTCGCGTTTGCCGTCTTTATTCTTGGTCGAACTCGGCGCATTGATCAGCGTGGCATCGACGATGGTGCCTTGGCGCAGCGACAAACCTCGGTCGCCCAGGTAGCCATTGATCACGGCCAGGATGCCGGCAGCCAGTTCGTGTTTCTCCAGCAGGCGACGGAAGTTCAGGATGGTGGTTTCGTCGGGGATACGCTCCAGGTTCAGCCCAGCGAACTGGCGCAGGATAGTGGTCTCGTACAGCGCCTCTTCCATCGCCGGATCGCTGTAGCCAAACCAGTTCTGCAGCAGATGCACCCGCAGCATCGCCATCAGCGGATAGGCCGGACGGCCGCCTTCACCCTTGGGGTAGTGCGGTTCGATCAGGGCTATCAGCCCCTTCCAGGGCACCACCCGATCCATCTCGATCAGGAACAGCTCTTTGCGGGTCTGCTTGCGCTTGCCGGCGTACTCGGCATCGGCGAAGGTCATCTGCTTCATCGGAAAACTCGGTGAGTGGAGTCCGGGGATCTTGCCAAAATCAGGAAGTCTTCTTCAGAGTTTCCTTAGGGATACTAGGTACGTGGTGCTATGAAGATTCTTTTCCTTGTTCAATCTGAGCAGCGTGCCATTTTGGATCGTCTCTATGAGGGTATCCAAAGGAGCTGCGAATGCGACATTCGTTGGTTGGGGCGTGACGATCAGGCCAACCTCCGCCGCTATTTTCGTGACCATGTGGACGTGGCCAGATACGAGCGCATCCTGTTCTTCCTGCGCTTTAAGCAGGAAATTCGCCAAGTGGACTTTATCCGCAGTGTGCCGAATCTGGTGATTCTCGAACATGACGCCTACCAGAACTACATACGCTGCAAGTACACCGGCAAGTTCAGCGCGCACTACCACAAGCTGCCTTGGGCGCGGGTTATCAGCTCTGGATATGTGGTAAGTAAGCGTCTGCGTCAGGAAGGTGTCGATGCCGTGTTCGTGCCCAAAGGCTACGACCAAGCCCTGTTGCGCGACCTTGGATACGAGCGGGATATCGAACTGGGCTTCGTTGGCAGTACGAAAAGCGTCGCCTACAGCGGACGCAAGGCGCTGCTGGACGAGCTGGCGAAGGTCGAGAATCTGGTGGTGACACGCACCAATTCCGGAGAGGAGTATCTCAACACCCTCAACCGCATCCGCTTTTTCGTCAGCGCTGACGTGGGTATGGGCGAGTATATGATCAAGAACTTCGAGGCCATGGCCTGTGGCTGCGTGCTGCTGGCCTACGATCAGGGCGAGGAGGAAAACCGCGCGCTGGGCTTCGTCGACATGGAAAATTTGGTGCTCTACCGGACGGTCGTCGAGCTGTGTGACAAGCTGGCGCAACTGCGTGCCGATCCGGCTTGGGCAGCGAGGATTGCCGTCAACGGCCGGATGCTTGCGGATTCCACACCATCCGGCCACCCAGTCCACGCTCATCTGGCCAGGCATTCCACGGCCATCTGGCCACCTGTTCCACGGCCATCCGGCCGGGCAGTCGGAGCGCAGCGACGCAGGGGTTGCATTGTTAGTCTGAGGTGCCCGGTGTCGTCAATTTCTTCGTCTGTTTGCGCATCGATTCGCCCTTGAGGTTGATCCGATAAGCGTTGTGCACCAGGCGGTCGAGGATGGCATCGGCCAGGGTCGGATCGCCGATCAGTTCGTGCCAGTTGTCCACGGGCATTTGGCTGGTCACGAGGGTCGAGCGCTGGCCGTAGCGGTCGTCCAGTAGCTCCAGCATGTCACGGCGCTGTTCAACGGTGAACGGGGCCAGACCCCAGTCATCAAGGATCAGCAGGTCGGTCTTGGCATAGCCGCTCATCAGCTTGGCGAAGCGCCCGTCGCCGTGGGCTAGGCCCAACTCTTCCAGCAGGCGTGGCAAGCGCAGGTAACGCACGCTGTAACCCTCTCGGCAGGCCTGGTGGGCCAGGGCGCAGGCCAGCCAGGTTTTACCCACGCCGGTGGGGCCGCCGATGATCAGGTTGAGGCCGTCGCGTAGCCACTGGCCGCCGCTCAGTTGCAGGATCAGCGCCTTATCCAGCCCGCGCGGGCTGCGGTAGTCGATGTCTTCGAGGCAGGCGTTGTGCTTGAGCCGGGCCTGGCGCAGGCGGCTGCTGAGGCGCTTGTCGTCGCGTTCGGTCAGTTCGCGGTCGACCAACAGGCCGAGGCGTTCCTCGAAGCTCAGGCTGTTGATGTCGGGGGTTTTCAGTTGCTCGGCGAGTGCCTTGAGCATGCCGGTCAGGCGCAGGGTCTGGAGCTTGTCCAGGGTCGGATGGGGCAGCATGGTGGGATTCCTTGGGGTCAGTGGTAGTAGGCGGGGCCGCGCAGGTTGGCGTGGTCGTCCGGCAGCAGGGGCAGGTTGGCTTGAGCCAACGGCAGGTTTTCCAGCCCCTGGCGCAGGATCGATTCGAGGCTCTTGTAGCTGCACGCGCCGAGGCTGAGGGCGCGACGGCAGGCCAACTCCAAGCGCACTTCGCCATGGGTCTTGCCCAGGCGCAGGATGCCCAGGCAGGCCCGGTAGCCCTGCTGCGGATGGATGCGCCGTTCGAGGATGTGCCGGATCACGCCGGCCGTGTTCGGCCCGGTCTGCTCGGCCCAGCGGATCAGCCGCTGCGGCGTCCACTCGGCATGCTCGCGATGGCTCTTGGGCATGTGCTCGGCCTGCGTGCTGTGCCTGCCCTTGTGCATTGAGCGAAGGTGACTGGCCACCCGCTGATTGGCGTGGAAGCACTCCACCGTGCGCGCTGTCAGGCGTACTTCCAGTTGTTTCTTCACCAGTTGGTACGGCACCGAGTAGTAGTGCCCATCGACCTCGACGTGGTAGTCGATGTGCACCCGCGCCTTCTTCCACTCGGCGTAGACGTAGGGTTGCTCCGGCAGGGGGCGCAGCGCCGGACGATCCAGAGCTTCGAAGGCCGACTGCCGGGAGCCCGGCAGCTTGCGAAACGGTCGTCGGTTGAGCCGCTCCAGCAATAAGGCGATGGCGCTGTTGAGTTCATCCAGGGAGAAGAACTGCCGATTCCTCAGCGCGGCGAGGATCCAGCGCTCGACCACCTGCACGCCGACCTCGGCCTTGGCCTTGTCGCGCGGTTTACGCGCCCGCGCCGGCACCACCGCCACGCCATAGTGCTCGGCCAGATCGCGGTAGCTCGGGTTGATGTCCGGCTCGTAGCGATGGCTCTTACTCACCGCGCTGCGCAGGTTGTCCGGCACCACGATCTCCGGCACGCCGCCGAGGAAGGCAAAGCAGCGGGTATGCGAGCCCAGCCAGTCCGGCAGCTGCTGCGACCAGGTGGCTTCGGCGAAGGTGTAGCTGGACGCACCGAGCACCGCGACGAACACCTGCGCCTGGCGGATCTCGCCGCTGTGGCGGTCGATCACCGGCACCGTCTGCCCGGCGTAGTCGACGAACAACTTCTCGCCGACGCGGTGCTCCTGGCGCATCACCACGTCCAGCTTGCCCTGCCAGGCCCGGTAGTGCTCGCAGAACCAGCTGTACTGAAAGCCTTTCGGCTGGCTCAGGCGATACTCCTGCCAGAGCAGCGCCAAGGTCACGCCCGGCCGGCGTAGCTCGGCATGCACCCAAGACCAATCAGGCAGTGGCCGCTGCTCGCTGGGCACTGCCGGCGCCGGTGGGAACAGCTGCTGTTCCAGCTCGGAATCGGACAACGAACAGGGCCAACTGAGGCCGCTGGCGGCAAAGCGGTTGAGGTAATCGCCGACGGTGACACGACCGATCTGCACGCTGACCGCAATCTGGCGAGCCGATAGCCCGACCTCGAACTTGAGACGAAGTACTTCGCGAATCTTACGCATGGATAAACGCTCCACGACGACCTCTCTGCTTCGAAAAAGAGGTCGATGGTAGTGAAGAAATCCTGCGTAGCTGCCTACCCGGTTGGGTGGCCGGATGGCCGTGGAATCAGTGGTCGGATACGCGTGGAATGGGTGGCCGGATCACCGTGGAATCGGTGGTCAGATGCTCATGGAATGGGTGGCCAGATGACCGTGGAATCCGCAGGATGCTGGCCGAATCGCGTTATAGCTTCGCGCGCATCGGCGCCGAAGTCGTGCAGGCCATGCAGGCTCCCTTGCGGTCCGCTCCGACTCCCGGCTGGTTTTGCCGGCTGCGTAATCGTCTGGGCGTCTGAGCATGACCACACCGCGTCTGCTATTTCTTATCCCCTATTTCGGCCGCTGGCCATTCTGGCTGCCGTTTTTCCTGCAGAGCTGCCGTTTCAATCCGGACGTGCAGTGGCTGTTCTTCACTGATTGCGGCACGCCGCCTAATGCGCCAGACAACGTGCGCTTTCGGGCAATGAGTTTTGACGACTATTGCACCACGGTCTCCGCTCGGCTGCGCATCGATTTTCGGCCGCAAAGCCCTTACAAACTTTGCGATTTGAAGCCGGCGCTGGGATATGTGCATGCCGACGAGTTGGTGGGCTTCGACTTCTGGGGGTTCAGCGATATCGACTTGGTGTATGGCGACCTGCGAAGCTATTTCAGCGCCGAGCGGCTGCAGCGTGTCGATCTACTCTCTACCCATGAGCGGCGCATCTCTGGCCATCTGTGCCTGCTGCGCAACAATATTCGGATGTGCGAAGCCTTCATGCAGGTGCCTGGCTGGCAGGCAAAGCTGGCGTCCAGCGAACACAACGCTTTCGACGAAGGGGCGTTCAGTCGGCTGTTCATCCGTCACAAGAGTTGGCCGAAGCCGCTGCGACAGCTGGCTGATGCGTGCAATCCTTGGCGGCGTTGCAGCGAGTTCATCGAAGCCTTCAGTACGCCCAATGGTCGGATTGCCTGGCACGATGGTAGTTTCGATTTTCCACGACGCTGGGTTTGGCAGCATGGGAGACTGCTCAACGACCGAGACGGCGAGCGGGAGTTTCCCTACTTCCACTTCATTGGCTGGAAGTGCGATGCCTGGCCAGCCTATAGCGAAAATGAGCTGCTCGGCGATGCCTCACTGGCGGTACAGGATACCTGGAGCATTACTCCCCAGGGTTTTCGAGAGGTTTGAATATTGATCTTTTCCAAGGACAGTAACGTCACTTTGGTGGTGACCAGTTGCGGGCGCTTCGACCTGCTTACTCGGACGTTAGCGAGCTTCGATGCCTTCAATACAACGCCGATCCGCGAAGTGTTCATCACCGAAGATTCGGGTGATAGGGCGGTGGAAGCCTGCATCCCCCACCACTGGCGCGAGCACACCACGTTCTTTGTCAATGTGCCGCGGCTGGGACAGCTGCGATCCATCGATTTGGCATATTCGCACGTAGAGACGCCGTGGGTATTTCACTGCGAAGACGATTGGGCATTCTACCGGCCGGGCTTTATCGAGGAGTCGAAGGTGTTGCTGGAGGCCGATCCGCAGGCTCTGCAGGTCTGGTTGCGCAGCTTTGCCCACGATTTGGCGATTCACAGCCCATACGTTTATCTGGGAGAGCGCCAAGTGATTCAAGGCATTCCTTGCTATCGGGTCGGTTCGCAAAAAGAAGACTGGCAGGGCTTCTCTTTCAATCCCGGACTGCGTCGCCTGGTCGACTACCAGCGACATGCTCCCTACGCGCAGCATGCCGGCGAGAAGGAGCTTTCGAGGCTTTATGCCAACGAACAGCGCCATGCGCTGATCTTGGAAAATGATGCCGTGCTGCATACTGGTTTCGGCGACCATGTCAGCGTACCCGAGGAGCGCGCCAAGAAGGCGCGGCGCAAGAAGCATGAGCGGTTGCGACTGGTAGCAATGTTCGTAGTTGGCTTTCTGTGTGGAGTAATCCTGTGACCGTCGTACAGCGCTTGAAGGGACTAGAAGGGCGGTTCGGCTATTTCACTCCTGCTTTACTGCTGTTTATCGTAAGTTTCCTGTTGCTACCGACCAGCAAGATGGTCAACAACGTCTATTACGTTCTGCTGGCATTGCCGGCTTTAGGGGTGCTGCTCTTGCGCCGGGGGCGCGGTATTCAGCAGTCTGTTGCATTGTGGCTTTGGGTCGCCCTATGCGCCTGGTTTGTGGTCGTTGGCGCGCTGTCAGCGGACGGGCAGTATTTCAAGCATGTGCTTTATATGGTGCTGTTCGTGTTGGTGGTGAGCCAGTTGGTGGATCCGGAGCCGCTGCGCATGCCGCTATTCTCTCGCGGACTATTCTGGATACTGGGCGTCTATGTGCTGGGCTCGGCTGTGGTCTATTGGCTCACCGGTCGCTATGCCTTTGGCGAGCGGGTGCTCTGGCTGCCAGGGCGGATGACCGGCCCCATTTACACCAGCATGTGGCTGGCGTGCTGCTTTGCCTTGGCGCTACCGACTTGGCTGAGTCAGCGACGCTGGCTGGAGCTGTCCGCTGCCGCGCTGCTGGCTGTGTTTTGCATGGCCTATGTGCTGCAGAGCCGCTCGGGGCTAATTGGCATGCTGCTGATTGGCGGTCTGGTCGGTGGCTGGCTGGCATTGCATCGGGCGCGCTATCTGCTATGGCTGGGTTTCGTCTGTGCGCTGCTTGCCATGTTGACTCTTTTTGTCACGCGCGAGGTGCCCGAGGTGGCAAGCCTATTCGCGCGCGCCGATGCAGGTCGTTTTGAGCTGTGGCGCATCCTTGCCGGGGAGTGGTTCGAGTGCGGATTGTGGTTGGGTTGTGGCATGCAGTACACCACCGAGGCAACAATCCTGGGCGGCGCGCCTATCCAGCATCCGCACAATATTTACATGGCGCTCGGTCTTTATAGCGGCCTCGTGTCTTTACTGATATTCCTTGCGCTGGTGGTTGTGGTACTCCAGCGAGCTTGGCAACAGCGCGACCCCTGGGGGCTTTACCTGTTTACGGCATTGGTGGTACTGAACTTCGACGGCAGCAAACTGGTCGGCAATCCCGACGAGCTCTGGCTGCTGATATTGCTGCCGATGGCTCTGATCATCAATCAACGCGCTGGCGCTCCGGAGTGACGCTGTCGCTGGGGCGCGTTGCCTCAGCGCTGCTCAGGCCGAATGTCGTCGCAACAGGCCCATAGCGATGCGCTATCGAAGGGAAACCCTTCCTTTCGCAGGTACTTATCGAAATGTGCGCGATTGCGCCTGATTAGGTTCTCACTCAACGGGCGACGCCGGATCTGCAGATCGGCGATGTCGATCAGACCGAGCTGGCCGTTCGGGGTGCGGACGATATTGCCCAGATGCAGAGAGCGGAAGTACACGCCGCTAGCGTGCAGATGGTTGATGAAGCGTGCTAGTTCAGGTTGTAGCGTCATCCAGGAGAGGTCGTTCTCGCGCAAAAGCTGGGACAGGGTTTCACCGGGCAACGGGCGATAGAGCACGGCAGTCCAGGCCGGGTCGCCCAGACGGTAGAGATAGAGCGGTTGCAGGGTCGGAATGCCGAGTGCTTGCAGAGCTGTCGCATTGGCACAGAAACGCCGTGAGTGTGGGCGCAGCAGTGCTGAAGATAGCAGGCGTTTGCGGCGGAACAGCTTCAGCATGTTGCCGTCGCGCAGTTGGTATACCTTGGGGCCGAAGCTGTCCTGCTCCAGTATCCGGGCGCCTATGATCAGCTCGTCCAGCATGGCTGCGGGCAGCGGAGTAAACGTCAGCACGTATTGGCGCCTCAATGATCGCGGAGCCGCATATGATGCCTGATCTCGGCGGGGCGCGGCCATGCCAGCAGGAGTGTTAAGATTGCCGCCCCTTTTTGCGGGCGAGATCCGTCATGACAGAAGCTCCCAGGCAGGAGGCAGCCTCCAGCCTCAAGATCTATTTCCGCCTGCTGACCTATGTAAAGCCCTACATCGGCTATTTCTTGGTCAGCATCATCGGCTACGTGATCTTTGCTTCGACTCAGCCGATGCTGGCAGGGATCCTCAAGTACTTCGTTGACGGATTGAGCAATCCTGATGCTGCGTTGTTCCCAGGTGTGCCCTGGCTCGCTGAGCTGCCTTTATTGCACGCAGTGCCTCTGTTGATTGTGGTTATCGCTGCCTGGCAGGGATTCGGCTCGTTTCTAGGCAACTACTACCTGGCTCGCGTCTCGCTTGGCCTGGTACACGATCTGCGCGTGCAATTGTTCAACAGCCTACTAACGCTGCCCAATCGCTACTACGATCAGCATAATTCCGGCCATCTGATTTCTCGGATCACCTTCAACGTGACCATGGTGACCGGTGCTGCGACCGATGCGATCAAGGTGGTGATCCGCGAGGGGCTGACAGTGATCTTCCTGTTCGCTTACCTGCTGTGGATGAATTGGATGTTGACACTGGTCATGCTGGCGATCTTGCCGGTCATCGCTTTGGTGGTGAACAGCGCCAGCAAGAAATTCCGCAAGCAGAGCAAAAAGATCCAAGTGGCAATGGGGGATGTTACCCATGTCTCTTCGGAAACCATCCAGGGATATAGGGTGGTGCGCAGCTTCGGGGGCGAGCGCTATGAGCAGGGGCGCTTCTTGCATGCCAGTCGGAGCAACACAGACAAGCAACTGCGCATGGTCAAGACAGGTGCGGTGTATACACCGACTCTGCAATTGCTGATCTATAGCGCGATGGCAGTATTGATGTTCCTGGTACTGCTGTTGCGCGGTGATGCCACCGCCGGCGACCTAGTCGCCTACATTACCGCTGCCGGCCTTCTGCCCAAGCCGATCCGCCAGCTGTCGGAAGTCAGCGCCAATATTCAGAAAGGTTTGGCCGCCGCTGATAGCATCTTCGAGCAGCTCGACGAGCAGCCGGAGATCGACACTGGCACGCTGGAGCGCGATTCGGTCAGCGGACGTCTGGAAGTGCGCAACCTCAATTTCGTCTACCCGGGCAGCGACAAGCCGGTACTGCACGACATCAGCTTCACCGTGGAGCCCGGGCAGATGGTCGCGCTGGTCGGTCGGTCCGGCAGCGGCAAGTCGACACTGGCCAATCTGATCCCGCGTTTCTACCACCATGAGACCGGCCATATCCTGCTGGACGGCGCGGACGTCGAGTCCTACACGTTGCGCAACCTGCGCCGGCATATCGCCCTGGTGACGCAGCAGGTGACCCTGTTCAACGATACCGTGGCGAACAACATCGCCTACGGCGATCTGGCCGGCGCTCCGCTGGACGACATCCGCCGTGCCGCGCGCGATGCCTACGCCGACGAGTTCATCGAGCAAATGCCCGAGGGCTATCAGACTCTCGTCGGGGAAAACGGCGTGCTGCTGTCTGGTGGACAGCGGCAGCGCCTGGCGATTGCGCGTGCACTGCTCAAGAATGCCCCCGTGCTGATTCTTGACGAAGCGACTTCGGCGCTGGATACCGAGTCCGAGCGGCATATCCAGGGGGCTCTGGACCATGTGATGCAGGGCCGCACCACGCTGGTCATCGCTCACCGCCTGAGCACAATCGAGAAGGCCGATCTGATCCTGGTGATGGAGCAGGGCCGCATCGTCGAGCGTGGCACCCATGCCGAGCTGCTGGCGGCGAACGGTGCCTACGCGAGGCTTCATGCGACGCAGTTTCAGGACGACGTATCGGATGAGCAGGGCGTCTGATGCTGCAGTTTCTGAAAACCTGGCGTGAGCGCGGCTGGTGCGAGATCGATGCCGACACCTATGCGCAGATCTGGCAGCGCTACGGCGGCAGCGTTGCCACTCACCCGGCCGTCGTCGAGCGCCTGGCCGGTCTTGCGGGTATTCCGGTGCGCTATCTGGCCTGGGAGCAGCAGGGCGAGTTGATCGCCGCGGTGCCCTGCTGGGGGCGCCATCTGGCGCTATCCAAGGACGTATTGAAAAAGACCGGCAAGCGCGGGCTGTTCGATCTGGGCAATGCCGAGATCATTCTGCCCGTCGCTGAGCAGGCGGCGATTCCGGTCCGCCAGCGCATGCGCTACGTGTCCGAGCTCAATGCTGGCGCGATCAGCACCTTGCGCGAGCAACCGGAGGGTCTGGCGCTGGCGCGCGAACCGGAGGCGTACTCGAAGAAGTTCCGTTACAACCAGCGCCGCGAACAGCGTTTGCTGGAAGAGGCGGGCGGTGCGCTGCGCCCCATGCTCGATTTTTCTGCCGCGGAGCAGGCGGCGATGTACGCCGAGTTGTTTCAACGGCGCTGGAATTTCGAGGCGCCGGGCAAGGCGCATCTGCATGAGGTATTCGAGCTGCTGCGCGAGTTCATGACCGGCTCGGTGGTGCTTCTCGACGAGCAGCCGATCGCCATCCAGGTTCTCTATCGGGTCGAGTCGCCGAAGTGGGTGTCCGTCGAGTACATCAATGGTGGTGTCGACCCGGTGCAGCGGGACTTCAGCCCTGGCAGCGTGCTCAGTTTCGTCAACACTCAGACGGCCTGGGCCGAGGCGCGGGCGTTGGGCAAACCGCTGCGTTACTCCTTTGGCCGGGCGGATCGTGAGTACAAGGATCGCTGGTGCAACCGAGTGCCGGTCTATCAGGTGTAAGGATGAGTACACGCAAGCAGCAACTGCTCCGTCAGCATCGTCGTAGCAAGCGTATTGTAATGATCGCCGCGTTCGCCGCCCTTCTCGTGGCGGGCATAGTGTTCAGCTTCTGGTGGATACCCATTTTGCTGGTGTTGGGTTGGGTGGCTCACGAGGCCTGGTTCGCCGATCACCTGTTTTACTATCCGGATGAAGGCTATCGTTACGATTTCCCTGCCGATGCCCAGCGACTGGTGGGACGTATCGAGAATGGCTGTCTGCAGTTTCCAGGTGAGCTGCCTGATGCAGATACCTTGATTCTCGAAGTGATGCTGCGTGCCACTTGCCTCGGCCGGTTACGTGACCCGCGCGTATATGTCGACAATGATCGCCAGGATTTCGAGCGGGGCGTGCATGGCCGCCGTTACGTGAATCTGTCGGGACAGCTAGATGCACTGCGTGCCGGGACGCTTCGCCTGGATTGCCGCTATTGCCGGCTAGATGCAGAGGTTGTGCTGCACGTGATGCGCAATCCTGACTATACGCAACGGCGAATTCTGATTATCGCGCCCCATGCGGACGATGCTGAGCTAGCCGCCTTCGGTGTGTATAGCCGGGCCCGTGAAGTCGCCATCGTTACGTTGACTCAGGGAGAAATCGAGGCGGACAACTATCGTCGACTCGGTCTGGATAGTGCCGCCGCAGCAAGGCTGAAGGGACGACTGCGCTCTTGGGGTAGCCTGGCGGTACCGCTCTGGGGAGGTGTCGCACAGCAATCGTGCATACAGTTGGGCTATTATTGCCTTCAGTTACCGCTTATGGCTGCAGACCCGGAACGAGCCTACGGCTCGCGAGAGTCGGGAGAGTCAGACATCCGTAGTGTGCGCAATCGCAACCACGTGCCTTTACCTGGGGATGCGAATGGCCAACCCACATGGGTAAATCTGCAAGCCGATCTGCGTGCGCTGCTGATGCACTTCCGCCCTGAGGTAGTGGTGACACCCCACCCGGAGCTCGACCCTCATGCCGACCATGTTGCCGCCACTCAGGCTGTACGGCAGGCGATCGAGGAGGGCGAGTGGAAACCGGAGACGCTGCTGCTTTATGCCAATCACCTGCACGACAATGATCGGTGGCCGATGGGGCCGGCGGAGAATGGGGTCGCTCTGCCACCCGCCATCGAGCCGCTGCCGGCCGATCGCCTATGGAGCCCGACGCTGGATTCCGAGGCTCGGCTGAACAAGGCCATGGCGCTGGCGATGCAGCACGATTTGCAGGTGCCGCTACCCTTGAAAAAACGGCTGCGTCGGCATATCCAGCGGTTGCTCGCCGGTCGCCGCTGGCCGTCCACCGGCGACGACGAGTTTTTCCGCAAGGCCGTGCGCAGGCACGAGCTATTCTGGGTGCGCAAGCTCTAGCAGCGTTGACAGGCTGGCCGGACCAGCGCGGCCCGCATGTTATGATCGCCGCCGTTTTCTGTCAGTCATCGGAGCCCCAATGAAGCTGTCCATGCCCCGTTTCGACCAAGCCGCCGTTCTGGTGGTCGGTGACGTCATGCTCGATCGTTACTGGCATGGCGGTACGTCGCGGATCTCGCCCGAGGCACCGGTGCCGGTGGTGAAGGTCGAGCAGATCGAAGATCGCCCAGGTGGTGCGGCCAACGTCGCGCTGAACATCGCGGCTTTGGGGGCAGCCGCGGCGCTGGTGGGCGTGACCGGCGAGGACGAGGCGCGTCAGAGCCTGGCTGACAGCCTCGCGGCTGCCGGTGTGCAGGCGCATTTCCAGTGCATCGATGACCAGCCCACCATCGTCAAGCTGCGGGTGATGAGTCGCCATCAGCAACTGCTGCGCATGGATTTCGAGGAGCCGTTCAACACCGATCCGGCCGCGTTGCTGGCCGAGGTGGAAGGGCTGCTGGCCGGGGTCAAGGTGCTGGTGCTGTCGGACTACGGCAAGGGCGCGCTGAAGAACCATCAGGCGCTGATCCAGGCGGCGCGGCACCGTGGCATTCCGGTGCTGGCCGACCCCAAGGGCAAGGATTTCGACATCTATCGCGGCGCTACGCTGATCACGCCTAACCTGGGCGAATTCGAGGCGATCGTCGGGCATTGTGCCGACGAGGCCGAGTTGGTCAGCAAGGGTGCCGAGCTGATGAGCCGGCTCGAGCTGGATGCGTTGCTGGTCACTCGTGGCGAGCACGGCATGACCCTGCTGCGTCCCGATCATGCGCCGCTGCACCTGCCGGCCCGTGCCCGCGAGGTGTTCGATGTCACCGGTGCCGGCGATACCGTCATTTCAACCCTGGCCGCTGCGATTGCGGCCGGCGAGGAACTGCCACAGGCCGTGGCACTGGCCAACCTGGCCGCCGGTATCGTGGTCGGCAAGCTGGGCACCGCCTGCATCAGCGCGCCGGAGCTGCGCCGCGCGGTGCAACGCGAAGAAGGCTCCGAGCGTGGCGTGATGACCGTCGAGCAGCTGCTCACCGTAGTCGAGGATGCCCGCGCCGAGGGCGAGAAGATCGTCTTCACCAATGGCTGTTTTGACATCCTGCACGCCGGCCATGTGACCTACCTCGAGCAGGCCCGGGCCCAGGGCGACCGGCTGGTGGTGGCGGTGAACGATGATGGCTCGGTGAGCCGCCTCAAAGGCCCGGGCCGGCCGATCAACTCGGTGGATCGACGCATGGCGGTGCTGGCCGGTCTGGAAGCGGTGGATTGGGTGGTGTGCTTTTCCGAGGATACGCCGGAAAACCTGCTGGCCCAGGTGCGACCCGATGTGCTGGTCAAGGGAGGCGACTATGGCGTCGATCAGGTCGTCGGTGCCGATCTGGTCAAGGCCTACGGCGGTGTGGTGAAGGTGCTGGGGCTGGTGGAGAACAGCTCGACGACCGCCATCGTCGAGAAGATCCGCGCCCGCTGAACCACGGCAGCCAGGTGCCGCGCGATCGGGCTACTCAGCGCGCCGCGGCGGCTGGCCGGGCTGCCCACCAGTCCTTCCAGCGTACCCGCTCGTCGCGCACCACCCAGCCCTCCTGTGGTGCAAAACTCTCCGATAGCCACAGCCCCCGTGTATTGACGGGGCCGAATTGGCCATCACGCAACTGCAGCAGCTGCTCCTGCGGTTGTCCCTGGTGCAGCGGAACAAGGTAGAGGTCGGGCCTGTTACGGTTCAGGCGCGCCACCAGCTTGTCCGCTTCCAGGCGTTCGTCGACATGGTACAGGCTGAGCTGGCGAACCTCCTTCGGCAGTTCCATGCGCATGTCGTAGACCAGCTGCAACGATGCCGTCGGCAGGTGCACATAGGCGCGTGGCCGTTCCATGAGCACCATGTTGCCGCACTGTACCGGCCGTGTGGCGCCAGATTGCGAGGCGAGCTTGAAATGCACCGCCTCGCGGTAGTGCAGGCTGGCCTGATAGGGCGTGGGTAGCCAGGTGTCGCCGAAGCGCCCGGCCAGCCAGCCTTCGGGCGTCTCCAGCAGGCATTCTTCGGCGATTTCCTGGATGGCGGTGAGCAATGGCAGGTTCAGCTCGTGTGCCGGGATGTAGCCGGAAATCAGCTTGAGCACCACGTCGCCGCGGTCCAGGCGCTGCTGGCGGACCAGCACCCAGTATTCCCGGCCCTGCCAGCAGAGGGTCAGGCGGACCGAGACGCCCAGATTGGCCAGCTCGATGGCGAAGCGGCCCGGATCGGCCACCTCCACCGGGCGCCGGCGCTCGATGACCTCGGCGAAATTCAGCGGTCGGCCCAGGCTCTGGTAGCTCAGGCTGTCGTGGCCGGCCTCGACGTAGAGCGGCAGGGTCTTAAATGCGGCAGGGCTCTTGCGTACCAGAACGCGAGGCATTCGGGCTCTCCTTACGGCGAACGGGGCCGCTGCGCGGCGCCGGTGGCTGCTGCCGCGCAGCGAACGGAACGCTGCGCCTCCGAGGTCAATCGCCCGTCAGGACGGCGGCAGCAGTGGCTACGTTAGACGTCAAATGCTGCGGATTGATAGTGCCGATGATCGCGCCGCTGACCCCTGGGTGACCGAACAGCAGCTCGAAACTGCGGCGGACCGGGTCGTCGCCTGGCTTGAGGCAGGCATGACCGCTGGCGAGGGCTTTCTTGATCAGGATGCCCTTGCCGTGTGCAGCAGCGTAGTCGAGGACCGGTCGTTCGGCCTGCTCGTTGAGGTTGTAGGTCACCATCGCGCAGTCGCCCTGCTGCAGCGCAAGCAGCCCACCATCGACCGTCTTGCCGGACAGGCCGAAGGCGAGGATCTTGCCTTCGCGCTTGAGTTCGGCCAGGGTCTGGTAGACCTCGGTGTGCTGCAGGATATCGAGGTCGTTGCCGTCCGAATGCACCAGCACCAGCTCGATGCGGTCGGTACGCAGACGCTTGAGGCTGCGCTCCACCGAGAAGCGCGTGTGGGTGGCAGAAAAGTCGAAACGCGACTGGCCGTTCTCGAACTCCTCGCCAACCTTGCTGACGATCACCCAATCCTCGCGCTGTCCAGCCAGCAACGGGCCGAGCCGTTCCTCGCTGACGCCGTAGGCCGGCGCGGTGTCGATCAGGTTGATACCCAGTTCGCGGGCGAGGGTCAGCAGCTGGCGAGCCTGGGCGTCGTCTGGGATGGAAAAACCGTTGGGATACTTCACCCCTTGATCGCGGCCCAGCTTCACCGTGCCCAACCCCAGTGGCGAAATGCTTAGGCCGGTGCTGCCCAGCGGGCGGTGCAGGTCATGCAGCGTCGCGTTCATGGCAGCAGCCCTTCCCAGAACGGCCCGGTCAGCGGCGGACGTGGCAGTTGAGGTAGTGCGGGATGGTTGGCCGGACGAATGCCGTCGCGGGCGAGGGCGGCTTCGACACGGTCGGAAAAGTCTGGTGAAAGCGCCAGCTTGGTCGGCCAGCCGACCAGCAGCCGGCCCTGCTCGGCGAGGAAGGCGTTGTCAGGGCGGGCGAGGGCTGATTGCGCTGGCTCGGCGCGATCGATGCGCAACGTGGCCCAGTGTGCGGATGACAAGTCGATCCAGGGCACCAGGTCCATCAGTTCTTTTTTCGCCACGGCGATCTGGCTGGCCTCGTCCCGCGCCACACCATCGGCCTCGGCCAGATCTCCACCGAGATACCAGACCCATTGGCCATCTGCGGCCGGATGGCTGGTCACGGTGATCCGCGGCTTGGTCCCGCCGCCCAGGCAGTGCGCATAGAGCGGCTTGAGCGTTGGCGCCTTGACGATGACCATGTGCAGCGGGCGGCGCTGCATGGCCGGCTGTTGCAGGCCGAGCGAAGCGAGCAGCTCTGCCGTTCCGCCGCCGGCGCTGAAGACGATGCGCTGAGCGCGGATCTCGCGGCTGTCGACGCGCAGGCCGACCAGCTCGTTGCCATCGAGTAGCGGTTCGACCTGCTGGCCGGCGAGCAGGCTGTTACCGGCCAGCTCGGCCAAACGGGCGATCAGGCTGGGCACATCGAGCACCAGTTCGCTGAGGCGGTAGACCTTTCCTTTGAATTTAGGATGTTGCAGCGCGGGTGGCAGTTCGTCGCCCTTGACCTGACCAACCCGCGAGCGCACCGCCTTGCTGGCGAAGAAGCTGGTGAGGTTGCCGGCCAGGGTGCCGGGCGACCAGAGGTAATGAGCATCGGAGAGCAGGCGCACGCCGCTGAGATCCAGCTCGCCCTTGCCTTCGAGAGCCTCGCGCCAGCGCCGCGGCATGTCGGCGATGGCTTCGGATGCGCCGGTGAGGGCGCCGCTCAAGGCGTACTTGGTGCCGCCATGAATGATGCCCTGGGACTTCACGCTCTGCCCGCCGCCCAGTGCTCCCTTGTCGACCAGCAGGGTGGCAAAACCCAGTCGACGCAGGCGCGCGTTCAGCCAAAGACCGGCGACGCCGCCGCCAACGATCAGGACGTCGGTGCTGAGGGATTCGGGCATGTGCAGACCTCATTGGGTAAACGGTCGCGCAGTATAACTGCAGTCCGCCGGCAGCTTAGTGGCCTGCACTGCGGGAGAACAACTGGATGACCACTACACCGGCGATGATCAGCCCTATGCCCAGTACCGCCGGCAGGTCCAGGTACTGACGATAGAGCACCGCCGCGGCGACGCTGACCAGCACGATGCCGAGCCCGGCCCAGATGGCATAGGCGATGCCTACCGGGATGGTCCGTACCACCAGCGCGAGCATCCAGAACGACAGGCTGTAGCCCGTTACCACCAGCAGCAGTGGTAGCGGACGATTGAAGCCGGCCAGTGCCTTCATCGAGGTGGTGGCGACCACCTCGGCGCAGATGGCGATGGCCAGGTAAACATAGCCGGACATGGCGAGATCCTGATTATGGGCGGGCAACTTCGTTCGGTTCCGACCTCGCCAACAAGTTCGCCGGCAGGGCGGTTATGGCTCGCGAGCAGGCAGCTTGCTAAGCTCCGCGCCCATGAATCGCACCCTCTATACCCTGTTGTTTCACCTCGGCCTGCCGCTGGTGTTCCTGCGCCTGCTGTGGCGCGCCTGGCGCGCCCCGGCCTACTCCCGTCGTATCGGCGAGCGTTTCGCCTTCGGTTTGCCGCGGTTGCGTCCGGGTGGCATCTGGGTGCATGCGGTCTCGGTGGGCGAAAGCATCGCCGCGGCGCCGATGGTCCGTGAGTTGATGGCGCGCTACCCACACCTGCCGATCACCGTCACCTGCATGACCCCGACCGGCTCCGAGCGCATCCAGGCGCTGTTCGGAGACAGCGTTCAGCATTGCTACCTGCCCTATGACCTGCCCTGGACCGCGGCGCGTTTTCTGGATTGCCTGCAGCCGAAGCTGGCGGTGGTGATGGAGACCGAGCTCTGGCCCAACCATATCCATCAGTGCGCCCGACGCGGCATACCCGTGGCGCTGGCCAACGCGCGGCTGTCCGAACGTTCGGCCCGCGGCTACGCGCGCTTCGCCCGGCTGACCGCGCCAATGCTGGCCGAGCTGAGCCTGATCGCCGTGCAGACAGAGGCTGAAGCCGAGCGTTTTCGCCAGCTCGGCGCACGCCACGAATGCGTCGAAGTGACTGGCTCGATCAAGTTCGACCTGGCCATCGACCCGGCACTGCTGGCGCGGGCGACCGATTTGCGCGATCAATGGGCGGCGCAGGATCGGACGCTGTGGATCGCCGCCAGCACCCATGCCGGCGAGGACGAAATCATCCTGGCCGCGCACCGACGCTTGCTGGAGCGGTTTCCGCAGGCCCTGCTGCTCCTGGTGCCACGGCATCCGGAACGCTTCATCTCGGTGTTTGAACTGGCGTGCAAGGAAGGCTTTGCCGCAGTGCGCCGCTCGACGGGCGAGACGGTTGGCGCCGGCACGCAGGTGCTGGTCGGCGACACCATGGGCGAGCTGCTGTTTCTCTATGCCCTGGCCGACGTGGCCTTCGTCGGTGGCAGCCTGGTGCCCAATGGCGGACACAACCTGCTGGAGCCTGCGGCGTTGGGCAAGCCGGTGCTCAGTGGCCCGCATCTGTTCAACTTTCTCGAAATCTCCGCGCAGCTGCGCGATGCCGGCGCCCTGCGCGAAGTGCAGGATGCCGATCAGCTGGCTGATGCTGTCGGTGAGCTCTGGCGCGATTCGGCTGCCGCGCAGCGGATGCGTGACGCCGGGCTGGGCGTGCTCAAGGCCAATCAGGGCGCCTTGCAGCGTCTGCTGACTGGACTGGCGAGGCTGCTCGGCTAGCCGGTGTGTCTGGTCCGCGAGGAAGCCGGATCAGCTGTCGGCGTCATTGCGCCGTCTGGGGTGCGAGCGCCTGGTGGGCTTTAGCCCACCAAGTCAAGGTTCAAGCGAGCCCCTGGCTCAATAATCCACCCGCACCGGCTGACCGATGGTCTGCGGCAGATCCGGCGGCAGGAAGTCGGTGTCCGGGTTGTAATCGGGTTTCAGGTAGGCCGCCAGCTGCTGCAGGTCGTCCGGGTTCAGCGTGCCGGCCGCCTGCTTCAGGCGCAGGTTGTCGAGAATGTAGTCGTAGCGGGCGTTGTTGTAGTCGCGTACCGCGGCATACAGGCGCCGCTGGGTGTCGAGCACATCGACGATGTTGCGGGTGCCGACCTGATAGCCGATCTCCGTGGCTTCCAACGCACTCTGGTTGGAGATGATCGACTGCCGGCGGGCCTGGACCTGTTCGATATCGGTATTCACCGCGCGGTGCAGGTTGCGTGTGGCCTCCACCACCTGGCGGCGCAGGCTTTCGCGCTGCTGCTCGCTCTGGCTGAGCTGGTAATAGGCCTCGCGGCTCTGCGAGGTGGTCAGCCCACCGCTGTAGAGCGGGATGTTCAGCTGCAGGCCGATGCTGCGCTGCTCGACGTCGCCGGTATAGCGCGGCATGTCGAAGCCGGGGATGCTCTGGGTGTTGCTGAAGCCGAGCGCGTCGTTGTCGCCCTTGCGGTACGAGGCCACGGCGTCGAGTGTTGGCGCATGGCCGGAGCGGCGCTGGCGCAGGGTTTCCTCGGCGGCGGTCACGGCGTAATTGACCGCCAGCAGGTTGAGGTTCTGCCGCGTCGCGGTATCGACCCAGGCCTTGGCTTCGTTGGGTACCGGGGCTAGCACCGGCAGCGTGTGGCGGATGCCTTCCAGGGCGATGTACTCGCGGTTGGTTAGGGTGAACAGAGCCTGGAAGGCGTCGTCAACCTGCCGCTGGGCGATGGAGCGGTTGGCCCGCGCGGTATCGAACCCGGCCTGGGCCTCGAGCACGTCCGTCTTGTCGGAAAGACCGACCTCGAAGCGCTCGTTGGCCTGATCGAGCTGGCGCTTGAAAGCGGCTTCTTCGGCCTTCACCGCCGCCAGGTTGTCCTGCGCGCGCAACACGGCGAAGTAGGCCTGGGCGCTCTGCAGGATCAGGTCCTGCTCGGCGATGGAGTATTCGATTGCGGCCTGCTCGCTCACGGCTTCCGCGGCCTTGAGCTGGAACCAGCGGTCGGCACGGAAGATCGGCTGGCTCAGCGTCGCCTGATAGGCGGTGCCACTGCGCGACAGCGAGGTTGAGCCCGTGCTGGTATCGACGTCCGTTTCGGTGTCGCTCAGCTCGGCGCCGGCGCTGAGGTTGGGCAGCAGGCCGGCGCGTGCCTGTGGCACCACTTCCTGGCGGGCGCGGAACTGTGCGCGAGCTGCAGCCAGGTCGGCGTTGTTGTTGACGGCTTGCTGGTAGACGCTGACCAGATCGGTCTTGCTGGCGAGGGGGACGGTCTCTTGCGCCCAGGCCCCTCCGGCAGTGAGGGTGGCCACGGCGAGAGCCAGGGGGAGTCTGCGCAGCATGTTGGGTCCATCCTGAATAGAGCTGATGGGCAAGGCTAAGCGGCAGCTGTCAGGGGGTCAAGGCGCGCGTGCGCCGTGGTGCGAGGCAGCGATGGCGGTCCGGGCAAATGACCGAACGGTCGACTAGTTTCGCCATTGCCATGGTGTTCGCCCAAGGTCTTGATTAGACTCGACGGCGTTCTTGTCGGGGTGCCTTGAAGCGAAGGCTGAGATCGGAAAGTTCCGGATCCCGTTGAACCTGATCAGGTTAAGGCCTGCGTAGGGAACAAGATGTCCTCGTCTCGAACGTGACGAGTCTCTCCACCGCAGTTGCGGTGCCCGACGCCCTTGATCCGCCGTGTTGCTCAGGTTCGCTCCGACATTTCCCAGGAGAAGCCGATGAGCGTGCAAAGCAACAAGAATCTGAGTGAGTCCGCCCAGGTCGACCAGCAGTCCATTCAACCCTTCCCTCGTTCGCAAAAGATCTATGTACAGGGTTCGCGCCCGGACATCCGCGTACCCATGCGCGAGATCAGCCTGGACGTGACGCCCACCGACTTCGGTGGCGAGATCAACGCCCCGGTTACCGTCTACGACACTTCCGGCCCCTACACCGACCCGAACGTCACCATCGACGTGCGCAAGGGCCTGGCCGACGTGCGCAGTGCCTGGATCGAGGACCGGGGCGACACCGAGAAGCTGCCGGGGCTGACCTCCGAATTCGGCCAGCGTCGCCTCAACGATGCCGAACTTTCCGCCATGCGCTTCGCCCATGTGCGCAACCCGCGCCGGGCCAAGGCCGGGCACAACGTCAGCCAGATGCACTATGCAAAGAAGGGCATCATCACGCCGGAGATGGAGTACGTCGCCATCCGCGAGAACATGAAGCTCGCCGAGGCGCGTGAAGCCGGTTTGCTGGTCGAGCAGCATGCCGGGCAGAGCTTCGGCGCGGCCATTCCCAAGGAAATCACCCCCGAATTCGTCCGCTCGGAAGTCGCGCGCGGCCGCGCCATCATCCCGGCGAACATCAACCACACCGAGCTGGAGCCGATGATCATCGGCCGCAACTTCCTGGTGAAGATCAACGGCAACATCGGCAACTCGGCGCTGGGTTCCTCCATCGAGGAAGAAGTGGCCAAGCTGACCTGGGGCATCCGCTGGGGTTCGGACACCGTGATGGACCTGTCCACCGGCAAGCACATCCACGAGACGCGCGAGTGGATCATCCGCAACTCGCCGGTGCCGATCGGCACCGTGCCGATCTACCAGGCGCTGGAAAAGGTCAACGGCGTTGCCGAAGACCTGACCTGGGAGCTGTTCCGCGACACCCTGATCGAGCAGGCCGAGCAGGGCGTGGACTACTTCACCATCCACGCCGGCGTGCTGCTGCGCTATGTACCGCTGACCGCCAAGCGCGTCACCGGCATCGTCTCGCGCGGCGGCTCGATCATGGCCAAGTGGTGCCTGGCGCATCACCAGGAGAATTTCCTCTACACCCACTTCGAGGAAATCTGCGAAATCATGAAGGCCTACGACGTCAGCTTCTCGCTGGGCGACGGCCTGCGTCCGGGCTCGATCGCCGACGCCAACGACGCCGCGCAGTTCGGCGAGCTGGAAACCCTCGGCGAGCTGACCAAGATCGCCTGGAAGCACGACGTGCAGACCATGATCGAAGGCCCGGGCCATGTGCCGATGCACATGATCAAGGAGAACATGGACAAGCAGCTCGAATGCTGCGACGAGGCGCCGTTCTACACCCTCGGCCCGCTGACCACCGACATTGCCCCGGGCTACGACCACATCACCTCCGGCATCGGTGCGGCGATGATCGGCTGGTTCGGCTGCGCCATGCTCTGCTACGTCACGCCGAAGGAGCACCTCGGTCTGCCGAACAAGGATGACGTGAAGACCGGCATCATCACCTACAAGATCGCCGCGCACGCTGCTGATCTTGCCAAGGGGCATCCGGGCGCGCAGATCCGCGACAACGCGCTGTCCAAGGCGCGCTTCGAGTTCCGCTGGGAGGATCAGTTCAACCTCGGCCTCGACCCGGACACCGCGCGTGCCTTCCACGACGAGACGCTGCCGAAGGAGTCGGCGAAGGTGGCGCACTTCTGCTCCATGTGCGGGCCGAAGTTCTGCTCGATGAAGATTACCCAGGAAGTGCGCGAGTATGCTGCCGAGCACGGCCTGACCGACGAGCAGAAGGCCATCGAGGCGGGTTTCGCCGAGCAGTCCTCGCGCTTCAAGGACGAGGGTTCGGTGATCTACAAGCAGGTGTGACCGGCGAGCTGTGATCGACCGCCTGAGCCAAAGCGGGCCGGCAGATGCCGGCCCGCTTCGTCTCCTCAGAGATATTCCGGCTTCAGAATGCCCTTGAGCTGATCGTGGGGAATGAACAGCTCCGGGTGGCCGCTGGAGTAGGGCGCGATGCTGTAGACGTCGTACTTGAGCAGCACCTGACCTTTCAGTAGCGCGATATGCGGGGTCTGCTGGAAGGGCCAGAATTCCACGAACTCGGCGTCCTGATCGTGTTCGTTCTCCACCAGCCAACGCTGGTGCGCCTGGCGTGCGACACGCCAGAAGTTACCTTCCTGTCCCGGAATCAGCAGGTCCTCCAGGCGCAGCTCGCGGTTCAGCTCGCGATCGTAGTTGATGAAGCCACGCCCGGGCATGCCATGGGCGCCGCCGACATACAGGTAGCTGGAAAACTCGACCACCAGGATGTCGCCGTGCTGCTCGCGCAGCTTGGCCTGCAGGTAGCTGCTCCAGCGCGGCTCGGCTGTGCTCAGAAAACGCTGCTGGTAATCCTGCAGCGACGCGGGCAGGCGGTCATCCGGGCCGTTGATGGTCATCCGCCGCAGCCGTGCGTCGATCAGGCGGTTGAGTTCAGGTTCGTCGGCAAAGGTCAGAGTATCGACGTTCACCAGTGGGCAGCTGTCGCCCTCACAGCCCTGAGAACGATGCTCGGTGACCGTCTGGTCGACCTTCACAGGAGGTTCCGAGACAAAGTGCTGACAGCCGTTCAGCAGCACGAGAAGGCTGCCCATAATGAGGAGATTGCGGATGTGTGCGGTTGGATACATGGTTGGTCCAGGCATGGCAGTGCGCTTTCGATCGTTGCTCGCTCGTGAAGTTCGTGCGCACGCGGCAGATGCGTATGCTTCGGTTACGGTGGTCTGCAAAGGGCTGCGCCAGAGACGATGGCGCGCTAGGATGATCGCGAAGCCGCTCACGATGTGACGGTTGCTGTCATTCGCCGCCGGCCCAGGCGCGGATCAAACCGATATTGAGTGTGCCCATGAGCGAGACCTTCAAACCCGGTCCGGATGATGTCCAGATCCTTCGTCGAGAGCAATGCTTCAGCGGTTTCTATCGGCTGGAGCGCGTCCACCTGCGCCACCGTCAGTTCAGTGGTGCCATGGGGGACGAGCTGAGCCGCGAACTGTTCGTGCGCCACGATGCCGTATGCGTGCTGCCCTACGATCCGCAGCGCGATCGCGTGGTGCTGATCGAGCAGTTTCGCGTCGGGGCGCTGGGCAAGGTCGACAACCCCTGGCTGATCGAACTGGTCGCCGGGCTGATCGACAAGGACGAGTCACCGGAGGAAGTCGCCCGTCGCGAAGCGGTGGAAGAGGCCGGCCTGGAGCTGGCCGATCTGTGGCCGGTCACACGCTATTTCCCTTCGCCGGGGGGCAGCGACGAGCGCGTACACCTCTATATAGGCCGCTGCGACAGTGAAGGGGCCGACGGTGTGTTCGGGCTGGCCGAAGAGGGCGAGGACATCCGGGTGCATGTCTGGTCGCTGGAAGAGGCACTGGGCGCTGTTTCCGACGGTCGAATCGACAATGCGGCCAGCATCATTGCACTGCAGTGGCTGGCCTTGAATCGCGAGCAGGTGCGGGGGGAGTGGGTATGAGGAAGACGCGCGAGCGATACCGAGTCGATCTGCTCGAACTGCAGGCGGCCTGCGAAGCCAACTACCTGCGACTGATGCGTCTGTTGCCGGGCATGCGTAGCGGTTGCGAGGCGCGGCGCATTGCGATCAGCAAGGGTGACCTGCTGCTCGGCGTGCTGGTGCTCGAGGTACTGGAGAGCTGCCCCTATACCACCACCGTGCGGGTGAGTCAGGAGCATTGTCTGAGCTGGTTGCCGGTGCCGAAGATGGAAGTGCGCGTCTATCACGACGCGCGCATGGCCGAAGTGGTTCGTGCCGAAAACGCGCGGCGCTTTCGTGGCATCTACCACTACCCCAACGCGCAGATGCACCAGCCTGATGAGAAGAACCAGCTCAATCTCTTTCTCGGTGAGTGGTTGGGACACTGCCTGGCCTGCGGCCACGAGCTCGAACCGGTGCTCTAACGCCGTTCACTCTGCGCTTTTCCGGGCTGGGCTTGCGTGACCTGCTTAAGGTGCGCGATGTGGTTCTGTGACCCATGCCCACTTCCCAAGGTTTACCCCCCCGTCGGGCTCCTACCATAATTCCGTTGCGATTTAGCTCAAGGAGAAGGGCCTTGCCTGGTGCGCCCGTGACTGCTGTTGAAGATTCGGTTCTGCTGGTGCAGCTTACCGACAGCCATCTGTTTGCCGAAGCGGACGGCAAGCTGCTGGGCCTGAGCACCGGCGATAGCCTGGCGCGCGTCGTCGAGCTGGCCTTTGCCGAGCAGCCGCGCATCGACCTGATCCTGGCCACCGGTGACCTTTCGCAGGACGGCTCGGTGGCGTCCTATCAGCGTTTCCGTCAGCTGACGGAGCGTATCGAGGCCCCCGCGCGCTGGTGCCCCGGCAATCATGACGAACTCGGTGCCATGCGTGAGGCTGCCCGTGGTAGTGCGCTGATGGAGCCGGTGCTGGAAATCGGCGGCTGGCGTGTGGTGATGCTCGATACCCTGGTTGCCGGTTCGGTATTCGGCATGCTGCGCGGCGACCAGCTCGACTTGCTTGAGCGGGCGCTGAGCGAGGCGCCGGATCATCACCATCTGGTCTGTCTGCACCACCATCCGGTGTCCATCGGCAGCCGCTGGATGGATCGCATCGGTCTGCGCAACCCCGAGGCGCTGTTCGAGGTGCTGGACCGCCACGACAACGTGCGTGCGCTGCTCTGGGGCCACATCCATCAGGCGTTCGATCAGTCGCGCAAAGGGGTTCGGCTGTTGGCCACGCCGTCGACGGGCGTGCAGTTCACGCCGCGGAGCGAAGACTTCCAGGTCGATAGCGCGGCACCGGGGTATCGCTGGTTGCGCCTGTACGCCGATGGGCGGCTGGAGACCGATGTGTCGCGCGTCAGCGGTATCGACTTCGAGATCGACTACAGCGTGAAAGGCTACTGATCGCGGTTGGCGACTGCCTACACCTGTGGCGCGAGCGAGGCGTGACGCCTGGGCGGGTCGCTTGCAGAGCGCAGCATGGGCCTAGTAGCCTTGCGGTTTTTTCAAGAACTGTATCCATGTCCAGTTATCCGCCTTCGATCCTCTATATCCACGGGCTCAACAGCTCCCCGCTCTCGCAGAAGGCGAGCCATCTGTCGTCGGCGCTGGAGCGACTCGGCCAGGCCGAGCGTCTGCGGGTTCCCGCCCTGCATCACCACCCGCGTCAGGCCATTGGGCAGCTCGAAACCTGTCTGGCCGAGCTTGGGCGACCGTTGCTGGTCGGCAGCTCGCTTGGCGGCTACTATGCGACGCACCTTGCCGAGCGCCATGGACTGAAGGCCCTGCTGATCAATCCGGCGGTGATGCCACACCGCCGTTTCGACGGCTATCTCGGACCACAGACCAACCTGTACAGCGGCGAAGTCTGGGAGCTTACCGAGGATCACGTGACCGCGCTGGCGGAGCTGGAAACGGCGCCACCCGAAGATGCCGAACGCTATCAGGTGTGGCTGCAGACCGGCGACGAAACGCTCGACTACCGTGACGCGGCGCAGTTCTACCGGGGCTGCGCACTGCGCATTCAGGCCGGCGGCGACCACGGCTTCCAGGGCTTCGCCGAGCGCCTGCCGGCGCTGCTGGCGTTCGCCGGCTTCGAGCCGCAGGCCTGGCTGGGAAAACTCTGAGCCGGGATGGAGGTGCGGGCCCAGGCGACCCGAACGGGTTCGCCAGGAGAACTGCAGCGATGGAGCCCGGCCGGTGCGCTGGTTTTTTGCAGCCCGTAGCGGGCTGATTGTTCAGAACATAAGGACCGTACCCGACAGATGTCTTATACCGCAGAAGCCATCGAGGTTCTTTCCGGCCTCGATCCGGTGCGCAAGCGCCCGGGCATGTACACCGACACCTCGCGGCCCAATCACCTGGCCCAGGAAGTCATCGACAACAGTGTCGACGAAGCCCTCGCCGGGCATGCCCGCTCGGTCCAGGTGATCCTGCACCAAGACAACTCGCTGGAAGTGATCGACGACGGCCGCGGCATGCCGGTGGACATTCACCCCGAGGAAGGGGTGCCGGGCGTCGAGCTGATCCTCACCAAGCTGCACGCGGGCGGCAAGTTTTCCAACAAGAACTACCAGTTTTCCGGTGGTCTGCACGGGGTCGGCATCTCCGTGGTCAACGCGCTGTCGACCCGTGTCGAGGTGACCGTCAAGCGCGACGGCAACGAGTACCGCATGAGCTTCGCCGACGGCTTCAAGGCCAGTGATCTGGAAGTGATCGGCAGCGTCGGCAAGCGCAACACCGGCACCAGCGTGCGCTTCTGGGCCGATCCCAAGTATTTCGACTCGCCGAAGTTTTCCATCAGCCGGCTCAAGCACGTGCTCAAGGCCAAGGCCGTGCTCTGCCCGGGGCTGAGCGTCAGCTTCGAGGACAAGAGCACCGGCGAGAAGGTCGAGTGGCACTACGAGGACGGCCTGCGCTCCTACCTGGTGGACTCGGTCAGTGAGTACCAGCGCCTGCCCGACGAGCCTTTCGTCGGCGCCCTGGCGGGCAATACCGAGGCGGTGGACTGGGCGTTGCTCTGGTTGCCGGAGGGCGGCGAGAGCGTTCAGGAAAGCTACGTCAACCTGATTCCCACGGCTCAGGGCGGCACCCATGTCAATGGCTTGCGCCAGGGCCTGCTGGACGCCATGCGCGAGTTCTGCGAGTTCCGCAACCTCCTGCCGCGCGGGCTCAAGCTGGCCCCGGAAGACATCTGGGAGCGCATCGCTTTCGTCCTCTCGATGAAGATGCAGGAGCCGCAGTTCTCGGGGCAGACCAAGGAGCGCCTGTCGTCACGCGAGGCGGCGGCGTTCGTCTCGGGCGTGGTCAAGGATGCCTTCAGCCTCTGGCTCAATGCCCACCCGGAGCTGGGCATGCAACTGGCAGAGCTGGCAATCAGCAATGCCGGGCGTCGACTGAAGGCCGGCAAGAAGGTCGAGCGCAAGAAGATCACTCAAGGGCCGGCGCTGCCGGGCAAGCTGGCCGACTGCGCCGGGCAGGACCCGATGCGCGCCGAGCTGTTCCTGGTCGAAGGCGACTCGGCCGGCGGCTCCGCCAAGCAGGCGCGGGACAAGGAGTTTCAGGCGATCATGCCGCTGCGCGGCAAGATCCTGAACACCTGGGAGGTCGACGGCGGCGAGGTGCTCGCCAGCCAGGAAGTACATGACATCGCCGTGGCCATCGGCGTCGATCCGGGCGCCACCGATCTGGCCCAGCTGCGCTACGGCAAGATCTGCATCCTCGCCGACGCCGACTCCGACGGCCTGCATATCGCCACCCTGCTGTGCGCCCTGTTCGTCCAGCATTTCCGCCCGCTGGTGGAGGCCGGTCATGTCTACGTGGCCATGCCGCCGCTGTACCGCATCGACCTGGGCAAGGACATCTTCTATGCGCTGGATGAGGCCGAGCGTGACGGCATCCTCGAGCGGCTGGTGGCCGAGAAGCGCCGCGGCAAGCCGCAGGTGACGCGCTTCAAGGGTCTCGGCGAAATGAACCCGCCACAGCTGCGCGAGACCACCATGGACCCCAACACCCGCCGGCTGGTGCAGCTGACCCTGGATGATTTCGAGGGCACCCGCGAAGTCATGGATATGCTGCTGGCCAAGAAGCGCGCTGGCGACCGCAAGAGCTGGCTCGAGTCCAAGGGCAACCTGGCTGAGGTGCTGGTTTGATCCGCCGTGGGCTGGCGCTGCTGAGCCTGGTTTCGGCACCGCTCTGGGCCAACGAGCCGGCGCCCGAGCTGAAGCTGTTGAGCGAGCATCCCGTGCAGGGCATGAGCGGCGGCAATCTGTCCGGAATGGCCTGGTGCGGGGATGCGTTATGGGCGGTATCCGACCGCGAAGACGACGTGCTGTACCGGCTCGATACCAGCGTCTCGCCCTGGCAGGCCGAACCGGAGCGCTTCGAAGCCGGCCCGCCGCCCAATAGTGGTTTGCCTTGGGGCATGCGCATGCGCGCCTGGCTCAGTGGCCATGTGCGTGGCGGCCACCTCGATTTCGAAGGGCTGAGCTGCGATGCGCTGGGCAATCGCTACGTCGTCAGCGAGGCGCATGCCGCCGTGCTGCGGGTGAGCCCGGCCGGCACGGCGGAATGGCTGCGCCTGCCCGAGTCCCTGGTTCGTCAGGCCCGGGCCAGCGGCATGCTCTGGCATTTCAACGCGCTGTTCGAGGGCATTGCGGTCGACCCGAAAGCCGAACGCATGTGGCTGGCCGCCGAGCGCGAACGCCGCGGGCTGCTGGTGATGCACCGCAAGCAGAGCAGCTGGCAGTGCACCGGCGGTTGTGTGCTGATGGCGCAGGGCGGGCATCAGCAGCCGCCCGCGGCGCTCGGCGATACGCCGCTGCCGCGCAGCTTCTCGGCCCTGGCCTATTTCAACGACAAGCTGTTCGTGCTGGAGCCCTCTGCATATCGGGTCTGCCGGCGCAGCCCGGCGAACGGGACGGTCGAACGCTGCTGGTCGTTCGCCGCCGAGGCGCTGACCGAGGAGCGCCGCTACCGCGAGCCGTTCGGTAATGCCGAGGCGCTGTGGATCGACGCCGAAGGGGCCTGGATCGGCGTCGACAACAACGGCAAGGCGCGCGGCGACGGCGAGAAGCGACCCATCGTCTGGCGTTTCGCCGCACCGAGCGGCGGCTGGATGGCGCGGCCGTGAGCCAGACGGCCGGGCGTCGTGCCGGGCGGGTGATGCTGGTGCTCGCCTGGGGCGTCGGGCTGTACCTGGCGACGCGCTTCTTCGCTGCCTGGGAGGAAGATCGCCTCAACCCGAATCGCCAGCCGGTATCCCAGCTGCATGGCGAGCAGATCGAGGTGCAGCTGGTTGGCAACGTCCAGGGGCATTTCGTCGCCAGCGGCAAGATCAATGGCGAAACGGTCACCTTTCTGCTCGACACCGGCGCCACGGACGTCGCCGTGCCGGCCGAGCTGGCCGAGCGGCTGGGCCTGTCCCGCGGTGCGCCGGTGATGCTGCACACCGCCAACGGCCAGACCACCGGCTATCGCACCGTGTTGAATAGCCTCAGCCTGGGCGACATCGTGCTGCGCGACGTCCGCGCCATCGTCGCCCCCGGCTTTCGCAGCGAACAGGTTCTGCTCGGCATGAGCGCCCTGAAACAACTTGAATTCACCCAGCGCGCCGGCACCCTGGTGCTGCGCCAGCATGTAACGGATCGACCATGAGCGAATCCCTCGACCTGAGCCTGGACGGCGTGGAGCGGCGCTCTCTCGCCGACTTCACCGAGCAGGCCTACCTCAACTATTCCATGTACGTGATCATGGATCGCGCGCTGCCGCATATCGGCGACGGCCTCAAGCCTGTACAGCGGCGCATCGTCTATGCCATGAGCGAACTCGGCCTGAACGCCGACGCCAAGCACAAGAAGTCCGCGCGTACCGTCGGTGACGTGCTCGGCAAGTTCCACCCGCACGGCGACAGCGCCTGCTACGAGGCCATGGTGCTGATGGCACAGCCGTTCAGCTACCGCTACACGCTGGTCGACGGTCAGGGCAACTGGGGTGCTCCGGACGATCCCAAGTCCTTCGCCGCCATGCGCTACACCGAGGCGCGCCTGTCACGCTATTCCGAGGTGCTGCTGTCCGAGCTGGGGCAGGGCACGGTGGACTGGGTGCCGAACTTCGACGGCACCCTGGACGAACCGGCGACCCTGCCGGCGCGGCTGCCCAACCTGCTGCTCAACGGCACCACCGGCATCGCCGTGGGCATGGCCACCGACGTGCCGCCGCACAACCTGCGCGAAGTCGCCGCCGCCTGCGTGCGTCTGCTCGACGAGCCGAGTGCCAGCGTCGAGCAGCTCTGCGAACATGTGCAGGGGCCGGATTTCCCGACCGAGGCCGAGATCGTCACGCCGCGTGCGGACCTGCTGAAGATCTACGAAACCGGCCGTGGTTCGGTGCGCATGCGTGCCGTCTACCGGGTCGAGGACGGCGATATCGTGGTCACCGCGTTGCCGCACCAGGTGTCCGGTTCCAAGGTGCTCGAGCAGATCGCCGGGCAGATGCAGGCCAAGAAGCTGCCGATGGTGGCCGACCTGCGTGACGAGTCGGACCATGAGAACCCCTGCCGCATCGTCATCATCCCGCGCTCCAACCGGGTCGATGTCGAGGCGCTGATGCAGCACCTGTTCGCCACCACCGACCTGGAATCCAGCTACCGGGTCAACACCAATGTCATCGGCCTCGACGGCCGGCCGCAGGTGAAGAACCTGCGCACCCTGCTCAGCGAGTGGCTGACCTACCGCATCGGTACCGTGCGCCGTCGTCTGCAGTTCCGCCTGGACAAGGTGGAAAAGCGCCTGCACCTGTTGGAAGGCCTTTTGGTGGCGTTCCTCAACCTCGACGAGGTGATCCACATCATCCGAACCGAGGATCAGCCCAAGCCGGTGCTGATGGCGCGTTTCGAGTTGTCCGAACTTCAGGCTGACTACATCCTCGACACCCGCCTGCGCCAGCTGGCGCGTCTGGAAGAGATGAAGATCCGCGGCGAGCAGGACGAGCTGGCCAAGGAGCGCGAGCGGCTGCTGGCACTGCTCGGCAGCGAAGCCAAGCTGAAGAAGCTGGTGCGCAAGGAACTGCTGGAAGACGCCGAAACCTATGGCGATGACCGCCGCTCGCCGATTGTCGAGCGCGCCGAGGCCCGAGCCCTGACGGAGAACGAGCTGCTGCCGTCCGAGCCGGTTACCGTGGTGATTTCCGAGAAGGGATGGGCGCGCTGCGCCAAGGGTCACGACATCGATGCTGGCGGGCTTTCCTACAAGGCCGGCGACAACTTCAAGGCGGCGGCGGCGGGCCGCTCGAACCAGTATGCGGTGTTCATCGACTCCACCGGCCGCAGCTACTCGCTGGCAGCCCACACGCTGCCATCGGCACGTGGCCAGGGCGAGCCGCTCACCGGCCGGCTGACTCCGCCGCCAGGCGCCAGCTTCGAATGCGTGCTGCTGCCCGACGATGAAGCGCTCTATGTGATCGCCTCGGATGCCGGCTATGGTTTTGTCGTCAAGGGCGAGGACCTTCAGGCCAAGAACAAGGCTGGCAAGGCGCTGCTCTCCCTGCCGGCCGGCGCCCGCGTCGTCGCACCACGACCATTGGCCAGCCGCGAGGACGACTGGCTTGCCGCGGTCACCACCGAAGGCCGCCTGCTGGTCTTCCCGGTGCGTGATCTGCCGCAGCTGGGCAAGGGCAAGGGCAACAAGATCATCGGCATTCCCGGGGAGCGGGTGGCCAGTCGCGAGGAGTATCTGGTCGATCTCGCCGTGCTGCCGGCTGGCGCCACCCTGGTCCTGCAGGCTGGCAAGCGCACGCTGTCGCTCAAGGCCGAGGATCTCGAGCACTACAAGGGCGAACGTGGCAGGCGCGGCAACAAGCTGCCGCGAGGCTTCCAGCGCGTCGAAGGCCTGCTGGTAGAAGTGTGACAATGTGCATTGGCGCTGGAATCGACGGCCAGATTCACGGAAGATAGCGGCCTTTCCAGCCTGCGGCGTTTTGCCCGGTGCCTAGTTGCGCGTCGACGACATGCTGTCCGACGCGACATGGGCACGAGGCGACGGCGGCCGAGAGGGTCGCCAGTGGCCTGAACTGTGGTGTTATGACGGTAATGAAGAACTTGCTGCGTGTTCCGACTGTGTTGTTGCTGGCCAGCATCGGCCTGACCGGCTGTGTCGGTCTGCAGCCGGCACCCATGTATCGCCTGGACAGCGGTACCACCGAGGTGCCGGAGCGGATCGATGGCGCGGCCGTGCTGCTGGCGCCGGTTACCCTTGCCGATTATCTGCAGCGCGATGCGCTGCTGCAGCGTCTGGCCGACGGCAGCCTGGCTGCCGATGATCAGCAGGCCCGCTGGGCGGGCAGCCTCAAGGCCGATATCGAGCAGCTCATGCTGCGCCAGTTGGCCTGGCGCCTGGATACGCAAAGCCTGGTGCTCGGTCCCGCCGACGAAGGCTTCGCGCCGGAGGTACAGATCGAGCTGTCCATCACCCGCCTCGATTCCGGGCCTGCGTACCCGGCGGTACTCGAGGCGCAGTGGCGTCTGCGCGACAAGGCCGGCAAGCATCTGGGCAGCCGTCTGGTGCGCCTGCAGGAAGAGCACCTCGGCACCACCGCCGATCAGGTGCGCGCGCAGAGCGCCCTGCTGCAGCGCCTGAGCGAGATGGTGGCCGGGGCGGTCGAGCCCGCGCTGGTCGCCAAGACGCCGCCCAAGCCGGCGCCGGCCAAGCCACAGGTGAGCAAGTCGGCCGAACCGCCGGCACCGCGCATTCCGGCGGCCGAGCCGATCCGAACCGACCTGGAAGTCTTCCGCTTCTGACACCGCTGAGTGGTGGAAGTACGACTGAAAAAGCCCGACCGGTGATCCTGGTCGGGCTTTTCTTTTTTGCGGGTGGAGGAGGCGTCGGCGAGATGCACTGCCGCCTTCGCCAATCGTCAGCCCGCCTTGCTGGCAGCGGGCGCTCGCCCGCGAGCGCGTCAGTAGGTGCGGCTGCGCAGCTCGTGCATCCGGGCCAGTTGGCGTTCCAGCAAAGAAGGGTAGGGGTCCAGCAGGCGCTCGACGCAGCAGGCACCTTCGGGGCTGGCGATCGGGCGGATGCGGGCGCGTTGCTGGATAAGCCGGTCTTCGCTGATGCTGCTTTCGACCAGCAACAGGTTGCGGCTGTGCAGCGACATGTCCAGTGCCGCCTGTGCCGGCTCGCTGAGCAAGAGGTCGCCCTGGCTCAGGTCGAACAGGCCATCGCCCTGGGTCAGGCCCAGTTGCAGCTGCAGCGTGATGCCGCTGTCGGCGACGTCGATCTGCAGTGCATGAGCCAGCGCACGCATCAGCTCGCCACAGCAGATCGCATGGGTCAGGTAGTTCTGCTCGTCGTCCTGGCTGTGGAACAGCATCAGGCTGCTGCCGTCGTTGAGCGTGTGCAGCTCGGCCTGGTAGAGCGTGGCGGCCTGTTGCAGGCAATCGCGGTAGCGCTGCAGCAGCTCGGTCAGGCGAGGCCGCGGCAGGCGGCGCAGCTGGTCCTGGGCGCCGAGCTGGATGGCCAGCACGGCACTACGGGTCGAACGCGGAACGCTAGGCTGCGGCGCGCTGCTGGCTGGCGTCGGGCTATCGAATGGCGGTTCGTCGTCGGCGATCTCCAGTTCGTCGTCGTCGAAGTTGGCCGACAGTCGTGCCGGGCGCTGCGGCTCGTCATCGTCCAGATCAATGTCGAAGCGTTCGGGGCGAGATTGCGTGCGCTGCGGGATGGCGCGATCATCATCCCGCTCGAAATAGTCGTCATCCAGCGCATCGCTGAGGTCGAGTTCCGGCTCGGGCTTTTCCGGCACCAGCCGTGCCTGCAACTGGCGCGCAAGGTCACCGATCTCGTCCTGGCGCCCGGCACCCGGCGCAGGATCATCCGGATCGCGCAGCCAGAGGCGCATCTGCATCAACGGTGTCGCCAGTTGGCGGCCGAGGCGCAGGCTCAGCATCAGCGTCAGGGCCAGCAGGATCAGGCTGAGCAGGCCCATGCTCTGCAGGCTGATGGTCATCGGCTGCTGGAACTGCTGCATGTCGAGGCTGACGCGCAGGTGGCCGGCGATTACCTCCTGGAAGCTGATCGGGGTCGAATAAAGGCCGCTGTCATCGCCGAGCAGGCCCTTCTGCGGGCGCGTGCCGGACTCCGCCAGCACGCGGTTGTCGACGCTGTAGATCGCCGCGTGGGCGACCAGCGGATTCTTCACCAGATTGCTCAGCAGCACGTTCAGGCTGAGGATGTCGTTGGCCACCAGCAGATCTGTGGCCGAGGCGGCAGTCTGCGTGACCAGGCTCTGGCCGAGGGCATCGGCCTGCTGCGCCATGGCGTGCTTGAACTGCATGCCGATCACCCAGGCGTAGATGATCAGCGCCAACGCCACCAGCAGCAGCGTATGGGCGGCGATGCGCAACACCAGCGGCACGCGGTGCTGGCGCACGGCGCGATAGAGCATGAGGAAGAAGTTGTCTGGCTTTACGGATGCGGGCCGGTTCACAGAGCGCGGCTCTTCTCGTCGGGAAATTGCCGAGCAGTATACGGATAGCGCGGGGGGCGCTAAAGGTCTGCAACGGTAAGCTGACGAATTGCGCCGCCGGCGCTGCGCGTGCGGAGGCGGTGGCGGCTGTCCAGCCCCCTTGCCAGCTGATGTAGAATGCCGGCCTTCATTGCCTGCCATGGGAGCTGCGCCTTGCGCGAAATCGTCCTGATCAATATCACCGGTGAAGATCGCCCGGGCCTGACCGCGGCCATTACCGGCGTGCTCGCCCAGGGTGGCGTGAACATTCTCGACATCGGCCAGGCAGTGATCCACGACACGCTGTCGTTCGGCATCCTGATCGAGATTCCGGATAACGAGCGCGCTTCGTCGGTCCTCAAGGACGTGCTCTTCATGGGTTACAAGCACGACCAGCAGGTGCGCTTCACGCCGGTTTCCGAGGCTGACTACCAGCACTGGGTCGCGGGGCAAGGCAAGGCCCGGCACATCGTCACGCTGCTGACGCGCAAGGTCACCGCCGAGCAGCTGCAGCGGGTCAGCTCGATCACCGCCAAGTACGGGCTCAACATCGACCACATCGATCGGCTGTCCGGGCGTATGCCGCTGGACATGCCCGAAGAGCGGGGCAAGGGCTGCATCGAGCTCTCCGTGCGCGGCGAGCCGGCCGACACGGCCGCACTGCGTGCCGAGTTCCTCAGCGTGGCGCAGGAGCTGAACGTCGATATCGCCTTCCAGCGCGATTCGGTCTACCGGCGCAACCGTCGCCTGGCCGTGTTCGATATGGACTCGACGCTGATCGAGGCCGAGGTCATCGACGAGCTGGCCAAGGCCGCTGGCGTTGGCGAGCAGGTGTCGGAGATCACCGAGCGCGCGATGCGCGGCGAACTGGATTTCCGCGCCAGCTTCAAGGAGCGCCTGGCGCTGCTCGAGGGGCTGTCGGAAAACGTGCTGGCCGATATCGGCGCCAGCCTGCGCCTGACCGAGGGTGCCGAGGTGCTGTTCGCCGAGCTCAAGCGCCTGGGCTACAAGACGGCGATCCTCTCCGGCGGCTTCAGCTATTTCGCCAAGCAGCTGCAGGCCAAGTTGGGCATCGACTACGTATTCGCCAACGAGCTGCAGATCGAAAACGGCAAGGTCACCGGCGTGGCGGTCGAGCCTATCGTCGATGCCCAGCGCAAGGCCGATCTGCTGCGCCAACTGGCCGAGCAGGAAGGACTGTGCCTGGAGCAGACCATCGCCGTGGGTGATGGAGCCAACGACCTGCCGATGCTCGGCCTCGCCGGGCTCGGCGTCGCCTTCCGTGCCAAGCCGCTGGTCAAGCAGTCGGCCAAGCAGGCCATCTCCACCCTGGGCCTGGACGGCATCCTCTACTTGCTGGGCTTCCGCGACCGCGAGGGTTCGGAGTGATGCGCACCGGCCGGGCGGCGAACGGCGCGCCCGGCCAGCACAAGGGTCGTCAGGGCTTGATCGCCACCTTCAGCACACCGTCGCGCTGATTGGCGAATAGGTCATAGGCGGCACCGATATCGTCCAGCGCGTAGTGATGGGTGACCAGCGGGGCGAGATCGACGCGGCCGGACGCCACCACATTGAGCAGTCGGCGCATGCGTTCCTTGCCGCCGGGGCAGAGCGAGGTGACGATCTTGTTGTCGCCCAGGCCGGCATGGAAGGCGCCCAGCGGAATGCTCAGGTCGCTGGAGTAGACGCCCAGACTGGACAGGGTTCCGCCCGGCTTGAGCACCCGCAGCGCACTTTCGAAGGTCGATTGCAGACCCAGCGCCTCGATCGAGGCGTCGACGCCGCGGCCGCCGGTCAGTTTCAGCACTTCCTCCACCACATCCACATTGCGGAAGTTGAGCGTCACATCCGCACCCATCTTGCGTGCGATATCCAGCCGCGCATCCACGCCGTCCACCGCGATGATGGTGCCAGCGCCGCGCAGCCGGGCGCCGGCGGTGGCGCACAGCCCGATCGGGCCCTGGGCGAAGATCACCACGATATCGCCGATCTTGATATTGGCCGCCTCGGCGCCAGAGAAACCGGTGGACATGATGTCCGGACACATCAGCACCTGCTCGTCGGTCAGCGCGTCCGGCACCGGCGCCAGGTTGGCCTGGGCATCGGGCACCAGCACGTATTCGGCCTGAGTGCCGTCGATGGTATTGCCGAATCGCCAGCCGCCCATGGGCTTGTAGCCATGGCAGGAGCAGCCGCCATCCTGAGCGGGCAGGCCGTCCTGGCAGGCGTAGGAGGTGAAGCTGGGGCAGATGGCGCCGGCGATCACCCGCTGGCCTTCCTGGTAGCCCTTCACGTTGCTGCCCAGCTTTTCGATGATGCCCACCGGTTCGTGACCGATGGTCAGGCCGGGAGCGACCGGGTATTCACCCTTGAGAATGTGGACATCGGTGCCGCAGATGGTGGTCGTGGTGATGCGCAGCAGCGCATCGTTGGGACCAATCTCGGGGATGGGCTTGTCCTGCAGTTCGATGCGGCCCGGCTCGACGAACACGGCGGCTTTCATCATGGCCATGGTGCGACTCCTCCTGGAAGTGAAGACGTCCGGACACTCTAGCCCAGCGTGGAAGCCGGCGGATGACCGCGATCAAGTCAGGGCGAGTTGGCGCAGGAGACAGTCTTCGGGCTGGCGGGGGCCAGCCCGGAGGTCATTCTTCGTCGGAGGAGAAGTCGTAGTCCATCGACTGGCTCGGGCCCTGCAGGTAGTGGCCCTGGATATAGCTGACGCCGGCCTGCCAGAGGGTGGCAAGTACCGTGGCGCTTTCGACGAAGGGCACGATGCTCTGCTTCTGCTGCTCATGCAGCTCGGCCAGCAGTGCCTTCAGGGCTTCCTGGTTCTCCTGGCGGGTGAGGTCCTGGGTGTAGGAGCCGTCGACCTTGATGAACTCGGCGTCCAGATGCTTGAGCGTGTTGAACGGGTTGAGCACGCAGCCGAACTGGGACAGCGCGATGCGACAGCCGAGCCCGGCCAACCCCTGCGCCAGCGCCTTGGCCGGCTTCAGGTAGGCCACGGCGTCGGCTTCGCCCAATTCGAAGGCCAGCGAATCGCCCGGCAGGCGCGACGCCTTGAGCACGACGCCCAGCCAGGCCAGCAGGCTGGCGTCCTGGATGCTGGCAGCCGACAGGTGCAGGAACAGCCGTGTGCGATGGCCCTTGGCGCGGTGTTCGGCCAGCAGCTTGATGGAGTTGAGGATGACCCAGCGATCGATCTTGGTGGCCAGGCCCGCCTCGCTGGCGACGCTGAGGAAGTCGCTGGGCGGTACCTGCACGCCTTGCGGATCGAGCAGGCGCAGCAGCACTTCGTAGTGTTCGAAACTGTCGCCACGCAGGCTGATGATCGGCTGGAACAGCAGGCGGAAGCTGTTGTTCTCCAGGGCCTGCTTGAGCATGGCGATGATGTCGCCGCGGTTGGCGGCGGCGGCCAGCTCGTCGGCCGGGTTGTAGATTTTCAGCGCATTGCCATCGCTCAGGTCATCGGCACAGCGGTGTGCGCGCTCGATGGCGTCCTGCGCCTTGGCGGTCTTTTCGTCGAGGCCGGCGACACCGATGCTGAGGGTGGTCTGCACCGTGCGGCCGCCGACGTCTAGCAGATGGCCTTCGACCTTGCTCAGCAGCTTGCGCAGTTCGGGTTCGGCCTGCTGCGGAGTGAGGCCGGGCTGCAGCACGGTGAACACCTCGTCGGCGAAGCGTGCCAGCTGGCTGTCGCCGGAAAAGTGTCCGCGCAGCAGGGTGGCCAGCTGACTGAGCAGCTCATCCGAGTCGGCCAGGCCGATGTCCGCCTGCAGCGCGGCGAAGCGGTCGACGCGAACATAGGCCAGGCTGGCGCTCTGTCCGGCGTTCACGGCGCGCTCGACGGCGGCATCCATCACTTCGAGGAAGCTGTTGCGGTTGAGCAGGCCGGTCACGGGGTCCTGACTGCTGATTTCGCGCAGTTTCTGCAGTTCGGCGCTGTCGTTCTCGGCACGGATCACGACCTGGATGCAGGGCTCGCCGTCGTAGGCCGCCGGCGAGAAGATCATCCGTGTCTTTAGCGTGTCGCCGTCGGCGCGCACACCACCGCAGGCAAGCTCGGCGGCGCCTTCGAGGGTCTGGTAGTTCTTCAGGAACGTCTTGAAGCGACTCTGGTCGGTGCCGGCGATCAGGTCGATCATCGGCATGCCTTCCAGATCCTCCACGTCGTCGTAGCCGAACAGCTCGAGGTAGGCGCGGTTGGCGTAGATGTGCATGCCATCGTGCACATAGGCGATGGCATCCACCGAGCTGTCGAGCAGCAACTGGCAGCGCTTTTCGGCCTCGCGCAGCGCCACTTCCGCCGAGCGTCGTGCGCGACGCTCTTCCAGGTTGGCCAGCTCGCGGTTGGCCACCAGCAGGAGCCACTCATCCTCGCCCTGCGGCAGCGCATCCTGGGCGCCGAGCATCAATGCTTCGGTGATCGCTTCGGCATCGTTGCCGGCAGTCAGCTGGATTATCGGGATGTCCTTGGCCTGCCGGCGAATGGCGCCGATCGCCTCGCTGGGGTCGAGGTTCTCGCTTTGCGGTGCATTGATCAGCAGGTCCCAGGTCTGCGTCAGGGCTTCGGCCAGGTCGTCGCTGGACGTCAGTCGATGCACCCGGGTCGCCTGTCCGGCATTGCGGAAAAGGCTGACCAGACGCTCGGCCTCGTTCTGCGAGTCTTCGAGAATCAGCAGGCGGATGGTTTTCTTTTGCAGGGCCATGGCAACAGCTTAAGTGCGCGCCGGTGCGGCGCGGGCAGGCAAGAATGCGAGAGTCGGCAATCTACAGCGACTTCCAGAGTGAGTCAAAATCTTCATCCCCGCCCGCCGTGTGGGTTTTCCAGCCTGTGACAGGTGTCTCTCGCTCCGGCGCCACCTGCCCGAGCGAGCGATATTCGAACTGGTTGTAGTTGCCGGTGCCGGTGCGCCGCCGATTGAGCACGGCGCGCTGTTCCTCGCCCTCACGCTTGATCAGGACCTTGTGGCCTTCCTGGAAGGGCAGGCGCGGTGCGATCAGCATGGCCGGTTGGGAAATCGCACCGATCTCCGGCAGCAGCAAGGCGCGCAGGTATTCGCTGCCCTGGTCATCCTTGCGCAGCAGGCGCAACCCGCACGGCTGGGCCTGGGGCGCAATCAGCTCGACCCCCATCTGCGTGCTACCGCCGCGCACCTGGCGTATCCAGCGCACCACGGCGATGCTCCAGCTCTGCGAGCTGCCCTCGCGCAGCCCCAGCAGCTCGCCGGTCTGCAGCTGGCCGGGCACTTCGCCTTCCCATGCCAGGCAGTAGCCGCCGGGGCTGTGGTCGACCAGCTGCACCTGATACAGGGGATGGTTTTCCGTCTCGCTCGGCCGCCTGGGTTGAGCGCTGGCGGGCGCGGCGGTTTTGGCGGCGGCCGTGCGCGTCAGGTTCGGGCTGACGAATTCGATATGGTCATGGGTCGGCAGCAGCTCGACGGTACTGCTCTGCGCGTCGAAGGCATTCGCCCAGACATCCGCCGCGCCGTTATGCAGCTTGAACACCGCACGGTTGGAGGTGCCTTGCAGCTCCAGGACTTCATTGAACGGGCGTTGGCCGGCCAGTTGATAGTGCAGCGCGGTCATGCCGATGCACAGGGTCAGGCTGCCTTGGGCAGGGATGCGCTGAAAGGTGCGTTCGGAAATTGCGCCCCAGGCGGAGCAGAGGTGCCGCAGCAGGTCATCGTCCAGCCCAGCCGCCGCGGGCAGGCGGGTCAGCTGGCGATTGTCCGGCGCCAGACGAAGATGCTCCTCGATGACTTCCACCAGTGGCTGGGTGCTGATACCGAGCAGGTTCTGCTGCTCCCGCTCGGGAAACAGCGAGCGGTAGCGCGGTGGCCCATCGACCAGCGGGGAAAACAGGAACAGGCTGCCGGCGGCACCGACCGCCTGGATCTGCGCCATGCCGCTCCAGGCCTCCAGCGCGGCGGCGAGCTTGACGATACTCTGCTGACGCATCTGATTGCAGCGCGCACAGCCGAGCAGCAGGGATGCCAGATAGCTTTGTTCCGCGCTCAACCCCTTGGCATGACGGGCCAGCGGGTCGCGGATGAGCAGGCGCTCGGTGCCCTGTTCCACTGCCAGTTGGTAGAGCTGGTGCAGCTCCAGCCATAGCCCGGGTGCCGCTGGCCCGTAAAGCTGGGTCGAGCGGATCAGCAGTGCGCCAAGGCAGTGGATGGCCCGCTGCAGCGCGATGGACAGCAGCTGGTGACGCTCGCGATCGGGTTGCGAGACCACACGTATCACGATCAGCTTGTAGCCCACCGCCAAGTGGTTCTGCAACGCCTGGCAGAGCCCGGCGACCTTGCGCGGGCGCTCGCTGAGCACGATCGGCTGGTTGACGAAGTGTTTTTCCAGCTGGTTGCAGACGAAGTCGACATCCGGACGCAGCAGCTCGAGCAACTGCAGGCGGGTGTCGGAGGCGATGCGCAGTTGATTGAGCTCGATCAGCGCTTGATAGAGCTGGCGCGCGGTCTCGCCGATGTTGGCTTTCGGCAGGCCGGCGAGCCAGCCGGTCACACCGCGAACGCTGGCGTCACAGAAGGACAGGGTCTGCCGAGTCGGTGCGGGTGCGCGCAACAGCAGATGATGGCTCTGTCTATCCAAAACGGGCGGACTCCGCGGCGGCTCAGGGCATGGGTAATGTGAACTCTATCAATATCTGCCGGCACGGGCAGGACTAAATGATGGCTCGATGATATTACCCGATATTCGGCAGCCGAGGGCTACCGAAATGTCGCGCCCCGCCTTTTACTGAAGCTCGATGGCCTCGCTCGCGGCTGCGGTGATCGCCGCCTGACCCAGCGACTCGCCCATGCACACCGGGCTCAGCGGGCCGAGCTGTTCGGCCCAGCGCACGCGGTCCGGCCCGAACAGCAGGATCACGGTGGAGCCCAGTTTGAAACGGCCCATCTCCGCGCCCTTTTCCAGGTGGATAGGCGCGCGAGCCGCTTCGTCGTAGCGGAAGGTCTTCAGGCTGCGCTTGGGCGGGGTCACCAGCCCGGCCCAGACGGTCTCGATGCTGGCAACGATCATCGCGCCCACCAGAACCATCGCCATGGGGCCGTGCTCGGTGTCGAACAGGCAGACGACCCGCTCGTTGCGCGCGAACAGCTCTGGCACGCCCTGCGCCGTGACGGTGTTGACCGAGAAGATCCGCCCCGGCACATAGACCATCTCCCGCAGCGTGCCGCTGACCGGCATATGCACGCGGTGGTAGTCCTTGGGCGATAGGTACACCGTGGCGAAGGCGCCGCCCATGAACGGTGCTGCACGCTCATGATCGCCGCCGAGCAGCTCCATGGCGCTGAAACTGTGGCCCTTGGCCTGGAAGATGCGGCCCTGCTCGATCTTGCCGAGCTGGCTGATGGCGCCGTCGCAGGGGTTGAGGATCGCGCCGGGCGTGCTGTCCAGCGGACGGGCGCCGTCCTTCAGGGCGCGGGTGAAGAAGGCGTTGAAATGTTCGTAGGCCGTCGGTTCCTCGATCTGCGCCTCGCGCATGTCGACCTGAAAATGCCGGACGAACCACTTGATGAACGTGTTCTTCACCCAGGGCAGGCGGCATTCGGCCAGGCAGCCGGCCAGGCGGGAAATCAGGTGATGCGGCAGCACATACTGGCTGATGACGAACAGGCGGTCTTTCATGTGTGTCCTTTTCATTGCTGCACCGGGGTGTCAGGCAGGTTGCCCCATTCGGCCCAGGAACCGGCATAGCCCTTGACGCGGGGATAGCCCAGCGCCTTGGCCAGCAGGTAGGTGAAGCCGGAGCGGTGGTGAGTCTGGCAGTGGGTGACGATTTCCTTGTCCGGAACGATGCCCAGTGCCAGCAGGCGCTCGGCGATGTCTTCGCGGATGCGCAACGCGCGGGCGGGGTCCATGGCGGCGGTCCACTCGAAATTGACCGCCCCGGGGATATGGCCTCCGCGGGCGGCGAAGAGCTTCTCGCCGCGGTATTCGGCCGGCGAGCGGGCGTCCCAGATCACCAGGTCGTCGGCGCCGAGGCGGCTCTCGATGTAGCGGCGGGTGGCGGTCGGGGCGTCGTCCACGACCAGGTGCGGTGTACCGGTCGCCGCTTCGGGTATCTCCCGGCTCAGCGGACGGGCTTCGTCCAGCCAGGCATGCAGCCCGCCGTTGAGATAGTGGTAGTGCCGGTGGCCGATCACGTCGAGCAACCAGATGAAGCGTCCGGCCCAGCCGCCGCCTTCGTCGTCGTACACCACGTACACCGCATCGGGGCGATGGCCCAGCGCGCCGAACACCCGTTCCAGCTGCGCCTGTTCGGGCAGCAGGCCTGGTGCGGGCGGTCGGCCCAGTTGGGTCTGTTTGGGGTCGACGAAGCGGGCGCCCGGCAGGTGGCCTTCGGCATAGCGGGCAGCACTGGTCAGATCGACCAGGATCAGCTCGGGCGCATCGAGGCGGGTGGCTAGATCGGCGGGCTCGATCACCAGTGGCAGATTGGAAAAGGCGGACACGGCAGGCCTCGACTAGTCGTTGAAGGGGCGAAGTCTAGCGAAAAAGCTCAGCCCCCGCGCCTGCCGAACAGACTCAAAGCGCGCTCGATGCATTGTGATGTTTTAGCGAATGTTTGCACGCTGGCGTCGGACAGCGGCGCGCCGTTCTGATCGGCCACGACCAGCATCAATACCCGGCCGTCGACGCCCAGCGAGCGCAGTAGCAGGTGTTCGCCGGCGAACAGTGCCTTGAGGCCGCCGGGCAGCAGCGCGGAAAACTGTGCCATGTTGGCCGGCTGCAGACGCAGCTGGGCCGGTTTTTCCAGCAGGCGACGCACGACCTGGCTCTGCTCCGGTGCAAGCGTCAACCGTGCGGCATCGCCGGGCAGGCCGACGCATTGCTGGGCGACGAGGCGGTTCTGCTTGCGATCCACCAGCAATACCAGCGAGCGTTGCATGCCGGCGCTGGTCAGGGCCTGGCTGGCGGTGGCGGTCAGCTGCAGCACGTTGCTGAACGGGCTGGGTTCGGCAAGCAGGCGGCGGCAGTGCTCGCGCCATTCGGTCAGATCGGCCGTCGGTGCAGATGTGGCCGCGGACACTTCGCGCAACACCTGGAAGCGGCTGCCACTCGGCCACAGCAACCCTTGGGCGGGGTGCCAGAGATCGGTCGCGCCGAAATCGCGGGCGCTGATGACCGCCTGCTGGTGCACCATCTGCTGCAATTCCCCCAGCGGGACCTGCAGATACAGCCCGGCCAGACGTTGCCAGCGCAGGCTGTGGATGCCGCTCCAGCTGTGGTGCGCCGACAGCGCCAGGCCGTTGGCCAGTACGATGGTGTTGCTCGGCAGCGTCAGCCAGCGCCGCAATTCCGGATCGGCGTCGAGCATCTGCTGCTGGTGCAGCGGGTGCTCGTTGTCGTGGGCAATGTGCAGCGCCTTGATCAGCCTGCGCCGGTCGGCGCCCAGCAGGCGGTAGCCCTGAATGATCCAGTCCGGCAGGCGCCAGTGCTCAGCGAGCGCGAGGCACAGTTCCAGCAGGGAAACGCCGAGCAGTTCGCGCTCGACGCGGCTGGCCGGTTCGCCCTTGACCAGCACTCGCTGCTCCCAGGCGTCCAGCAGAAGCGGATAGGCGCCGACCAGCGCCCAGGCCGGGGCGAGAAACAGCAGGCTGCCCCAGTGGATGTCCTGCCACAGCCGTGCGAGGCGGGCGGCGAACAGCCCGTTGGCCTGCTGGCTGGCATGCCGGCTGATCAGCACCACCTGACGCAGCGGCCGCGGCATGTCCTGGGCCTCCATCGCCGGTATGCGAGCCAGCAGCGCCTCGGCGCGTTGCAGGCCGATGCGGCTGAGCGCGACCTCGAGGCTTTCCGCTGGCTGGCCATCGCCGATGCCGCGATTGGCTTCCTGAATGAAGCGCAGCGCCAGCACCGGGCTGTCCTGAATCAGCTCGGCAATCTGCCGCATCGACTTGCTGGCGTCGCGCAGCGCCAGGCGCACCTTGCCATGAACGGCGGCGAAGGCGGGCAGGGGAGCGTCATCGAGTGCCTTGATCCAGGCAGGTAGCGTACGGGGCAGCGGGGGTGTGGTGGTCATGGCCGAACTAGCTTTTCATCGGGATGGCCTTTAGTCTGGCGCAAAAGTTCCGATAACCAGAACAATTCTTCCAACATTCCTTCTGCAAGGCCGTACGGCGGGGTTTTGCGGCAGTTGTTGCCGCAGTCCGAACGGCTCGTAATCAGGTTCCAGACGTACCTCCTATGGTCAAAATCATCGGCATCATCGTCGTGTTCGCCAGCGTGCTGGGCGGGTTCGTACTATCCGGCGGCAAGATCGGCGCGCTCATCCATCCCTTCGAGGTGATGATCATCGGCGGCGCGGCGCTGGGTGGCTTCCTGCAGGCCAACCCGGGCAGCACCACCATGATCGTCTTCAAGAAGTCGCTGAAGATGTTCAGCACGCGCTTCACCCACGCCTATTACCTGGAAGTGCTCAGCCTGCTCTACGCGATTCTGAACAAGAGCCGCCGTGAAGGCATGATGGCCATCGAGGCTGACCTCGAGGACCCGGCCGCGAGCCCGCTGTTCAGCAAGTACCCGGGCTTCCTGCAGGACGAGCGGATGACCGCCTTCACCTGCGACTACCTGCGCATCATGTCTTCCGGCAACATGGCGCCCCATGAGCTGGAAGGCCTGTTCGACATGGAGCTGACCAGCCTGAAGGAGGAACTCGATCATCCGGCCCACGCGGTCAGCAAGGTGGCCGACGGCCTGCCGGCGATGGGTATCGTCGCGGCGGTGCTGGGTATCGTGATCACCATGTCCATCCTCGCTGAGGCGGACAACGCGATGATCGGCTACAAGGTGGGGTCGGCGCTGGTGGGTACCTTCCTCGGTATTCTCGCCTCCTACGGCTTCTTCGGCCCGCTGGCGGCGGCGCTGGAGCACGATGCCAAGGAGGAGCTGAACGTATATGAGGCGATCAAGGCGACTCTGGTGGCCTCGGCGTCCGGCATGCCGCCGAGCCTGGCCGTCGAGTTCGGCCGTAAGGTTCTCTATCCGGCGCACCGCCCGAGCTTCTCCGAGCTCGAGCAAGCCATGCGTGGCAGCTAAGGTTCGCCATGGACAATACCCAACCGATCATCGTCAAGCGGGTCAAGAAGGTCGCTGGCGGTCATCACGGTGGCGCCTGGAAGATCGCCTTCGCCGACTTCGCCACGGCGATGACGGCGTTCTTCCTGGTGATGTGGCTGATGAGTTCGGCCACGCCGGAACAGAAGAAGCTGATCTCCGGCTACTTTCAGGACCCCATCGGGTTCACCGAAAGCGCCAGCCCCCATGTCATCGATCTGGGCGGCACGCCGACGCCTTCGCCGGACCGCACCCTCAATCCCGAGCTGGAGCCGGCGCAGAGCGAGGCGCAGATCGACGCCCAGCAGGCCGAGACGTTCGCCGAGCAGATCGAGCGCGAGCGGCTGGAGTTGCTGCTGCAGGAACTGCAGAACAAGGTCGACGAGAACCCCGAGCTGCAGAAGTTCAAGGACCAGATCCTCTTCGAGATCACCCAGGACGGCCTGCGCATCCAGATCATGGATGCCGAGAACCGACCGATGTTCGCCCTCGGCAGCGCCCAGCTACAGCCTTACTTCGAGGACATCCTGCTGGCGCTGGTGGACACCATCGCCGCGGTGCCGAACAAGATCAGCATCAGCGGGCACACCGACGCCAAGCCGTTTTCCGGGCGTGGTGACTTCGGCAACTGGGAGCTGTCGGCCAGCCGCGCCAACGCGGCCCGGCGAACGCTGGTGTACGGTGGCTATCCGGAAGAGCAGATCGCGCGGGTGGTCGGCTACGCATCCTCTGCGCTGTTCGATCGCAAGGACCCGTTCAATCCGGTGAACCGTCGCATCGATATCCTTGTGCTGACCAAGAAGGCGCAGCGCTCCATCGAGGGCGAGCAGCCCGATGTGTCGCAGAAGTCCGATGCCGGCGAGGCGGCTCAGCCGCCAGCAAGCGGCGGTGGCGGTGGCGCGCCGGCGCTCAATGAGCCGTTGCAGCCGCAACAGCTGCGCGAGCGGCTGAACATCTTCGAGGATGGCGTGCTGAAGTTCAGTGAGCCCGGTGCGCGCTGATCAGCCCGCTTATCAGTAGTCCGATTCCGGCAGGCTGCTGAGGATGTGCCGGTAGCTGGCCATGCGTTGCGGCTGGATGCGGCCGTCTTCCAGCGCCTTGAGCAGTGCGCAGCCCGGTTCGCGATCATGCTTGCAATCGCGGAAGCGACAGTGGCCGAGCAGCTCCTGGAATTCGATGAAGCCCGCTTCCACATCGGCGCGGCTGACGTGGCCGAGGCCGAATTCGCGAATGCCGGGTGAGTCGATCAGCTCGCCGCCACCGGGGAAGTGGAACAGTCGCGCGGTGGTGGTCGTGTGCGTACCCTTGCCGGTCATTTCCGACAGCGCGCCGACGCGGGTGTCCACGCCCGGCAACAGGCTGTTGACCAGCGACGACTTGCCCACCCCGGATTGCCCGACGAACACGCTGACATGGCCGTCCAGGCGCGCCTTCAGCTCATCCATGCCGGCGCCGCCATGGGCCGAGACCTCCAGCAGCGGATAATCCAGTTGGCGGTACACGTCCAGGAGCCGGTTCAGCGCCACCTCGTTGTGTTCGTCGATCAGGTCGGCCTTGTTCAGCAGCAGCAGCGGTGCGATGCCCGCGTGCTCGGCGGCGATGAGATAGCGGTCGATCAGGTTGGCGTGCGGCTCGGGGAGCGGGGCGAAGACAATGACGATCAGGTCGACATTGGCCGCCACGGGCTTGAGCTGACCGCGCATGTCCGGCCGGCACAGCTCCGAATGCCGCGGCAGCTGCGCGACGATGACGCCGATGCCCTGGTTGCCCGGGCGCCAGACCACGCGGTCGCCGGTGACCAGTGCCGGCAGGTTGGCCCGCAAGTGGCAGCGGAACACCTGCCCGCTGTGTTCGCCCTCCAGTGCCTCGACCTCGACCTGTACGCCGAAATGCGCGATGACCAGCCCGGTCTGTTCCGGGCCCAGGTCGCCGCCCTCCAGCTCCTCGAGGGCACGGCTCTCGCGACGCGCGGCACGGGCGGCGCGCTCTTCCTGGATCTTCTCGATGCGCCAGCTTTGCCGGCGGTTGAGTTGGCGTTTGGCCATGGGTTGGGGCTGTCTCGGAGTTTTGGTCGGCGAGTCTAGCATGCCGAACCCGGCGGGCTGCGGCCTGTATGGCGCGTCGGTAGGCGGCTAGACTGGGTGACCCTGGTTAGATGATTGCCGGCCATGTCCGTCACCACGCTCACTCGTTTGCCCGTCCTGCGCGCACTGCTGGCCCAGCTGCTGGCGCTGCCGCTCGTCTGGCTGCTGTCGCTCGGCCTGGTCTGGAGCTTTGCCGTGCGCCCGGGACTGCTCCTCGCGGCGTTCGCGCAGGGCGCCCTGGCCGCACTGATCGGGGCGCGGCTCGGCCTGTCGGTCTGGTGGCTGCCGATCAACCTGCTGTTCGTGCCCGGTCTGCTGCTGTTCCGCGATCTGGACGTGCCGGCATGGGCGCCGCTGAGCGGCTTCGCGCTGCTCTTGCTGCTCAACTGGAACGCCTTCGGCGAGCGGGTGCCGCTCTACCTGACCGGCTCGCAGACCGAGCGCCGTTTGCGCGCGCGGCTGGCGGTGTTGCCGACGGATTTTCGCCTCATCGATCTGGGCAGTGGGCTGGCCGGTACCCTGGTGCGGCTGGCGCGGGCATATCCGGCGGCGCGCTTCGTCGGGGTGGAAACCGCGCCGCTGACCTTCGCCCTGTCCTGGCTGCGCTGCCTGCCGCGGCGCAACTGCCAGGTCCACCCGCTCAGCCTGTGGCGCGTCGACCTCGGCGAATACGATGTCGTCTACTGTTTCCTGTCACCGGCGCCCATGGCGGCGCTGTGGGAAAAGGCGCGGGCGGAAATGCGCCCCGGTGCGATGCTGATCAGCAACAGTTTCGCAGTGCCCGGCGTGGAACCGGCCGAGGTGCTGTCGATCGACGACTGGCGCGGTTCACGTTTGCTGATCTGGTACCCGGCCGGCCCGCCACCTGACGGCACCGGCACGAGCGGCTAAACTGCGCCGCACAGCCAAGGAGCCCCTCATGCAGAACCCGCAGAACCTGATCTGGATCGACCTGGAAATGACCGGTCTGGATCCGGACAACGACGTCATCATCGAGATGGCCACCATCGTCACCGACAGCCAGCTCAACGTGCTGGCCGAGGGACCGGTCATCGCCGTGCACCAGAGCGACGAAGTCCTCGCCCGCATGGATGAGTGGAACACTCGCCAGCACGGCGGTTCGGGGCTGACCCAGCGTGTGCGCGAGAGCCGGATTTCCACGGCGGAGGCCGAGCGCCTGACCCTGGAATTCCTTGAGCAGTGGGTGCCCAAGGGCAAGTCGCCGATCTGTGGCAACAGCATCTGCCAGGACCGTCGTTTCCTCTACCGGCAGATGCCGACGCTGGAAGCCTACTTCCACTACCGTAATCTGGATGTCTCGACGCTCAAGGAACTGGCAGCACGCTGGGCGCCGCAGATCATGGAAGGTTTCAAGAAGGGCGGTACCCACCTGGCGCTGGACGACATCCGCGACTCCATCGCCGAGCTGCGTCATTACCGCGAGCATTTCATCAAGGTCTGATAGAGCCGCTTCGGCGGCTAGCCACAAGCCGCAGAAAAAGCCAGATGGGCGTAGCGTCGATGTGAGAAACGACATCCACGCTACGCTGCTTGCAGCTTCCCGCCTGTTATTTCCCCAACTTGCGCAGTTCGTCCGACTCGACGATGCGCACGCCATCGCCTTCCTCCAGCGCCAGGCGCCAGAGCGCCCGCGCCAGGGTGCAGGCTTCGATCCCGTGGTACTTGCCTGGCAAGAGCTGCGACAGCGGCGCGGCGATGCGTTCGCTCAGGCGCATTTCCAGACGCGGGCCGAGCAGTTGCGACGGGCGCGCGATGGTCAGCTGCGGCCAGTCCTGCTGCTGCAGCGCCGCTTCCATCTCGCCCTTGACCTTGAGGTAGAAGATCGAGCTGTCCGGGTTGGCACCGAGCGAGCTGATCACCAGCAGATGCCGGGCCCCCATTTCCTTGGCGCGGCGGGCGAATGCCAGCACCAGGTCATGATCGATGGCGCGGAAGGCCTCCTGGCTGCCGGCCTGCTTGAGCGTGCTGCCCAGGCAGCAGAAGGCCGTGTCGATCGTGCCGCTCAGCGTCGGCAGCAGCGCCGGCAGCTCGCCGACCGGGTTTTCCAGGCGCTGATGCGCGGCCAGCGGCTTGCGCGTCGGCGCCAGCACGCGTTCGACGGTGGGTTCGTTGAGCAGTCGATCGAGCAGGTGCTCGCCAGTGAGTCCGGTGGCGCCGGCAAGCAGAATGCGCTGTGGCGTCAAATACATGGTTGTGCTCCTGTGGCGATCATTGGGCGGCGCGCCGCTGCTGCAGTTCCTGCCAGCGTTGGACGACCGGTTCAGGTGCCCATAATTGCGGTTCCGATGCCTGATAGTCGTCGGCCTGCTCGCGTTCGGCAACCTTTGCCGAAGCGAGCGTGAAGGCCTGCACGATATCGTCGGTTTCCTGCAGGGCTTCGGCGAACAGCGCGCGGCCGAAGTAGGTGAAGTCGCTCTGTTCCGAGCAGCCGAACGACACGCGGTCGGCGCGCGCGGCGGTCATGATCAGGGTCTGCTGGTTCTTCAGCGGCTCGATGAAGCCGCCGGAATAGCAGGCAGAGATCACCACCACCGCCTTGCGCCCGGCCAGCGGAGCGAGCAGTCCGGCAAGGTCGCGGGCAGGCAGATCGTCCAGGCTCAGACGCGGCTGGCTCAGCACCAGTTCGTGTTCGGCCGAGCCGTGACTGGTGAAGTAGAGGAAGATCAGGTCTTCCTCGCCGCTGCGCTCGGCCAGGGCACGGATGGCACGTGCCAGGTTCTCCCGGGTCGCCAGTGGGCGGTCGGCCAGGTGGTCGCGATGGTTGACCAGGCTGAGCTGGCCGTGGGCATCGAAACGTTCGGCCAGCAGCCGTTGCACGTAGTCCGCTTCGCGCATGAACACGCTCTGGCGACCATCGCCGGCGAGCGTCAGCGTATAGAGTTCCGCCGCCGGCGTGGACGGCGGCAGGGCGTCGATGGCCCTGCCGAGCAGGTCGCCCTGCTCCAGCAAGGCGATCTCCAGCGGATCGGGCAGGGCACGGCCCTGTTCGTCGCGTACGCGTCGGTCGTTGCGCCAGGTGCCGCGCATTTCGCTGCCGTCGGCAGCGGTCAGCACGCCTTCACCGTCGAAGCGTCCGAGGCGAAAGCCGCCGGTATAGAAGCTGCCGTCGGCGCGATCGAGGCGGCCCTGGCCGTGATAGCGCCAGCCGCGGAACTGGCCGACGTAGCGGCTGCCATCGCTGGCGATGTGGCTGCCGGTACCATTGAGCTCGCCACGGACGAAGGTGCCGCTCCAGAGGTTGCCGTCGAGATCCTCGTAGCGGCCCTGGCCATGGAACTGGTCATTCTCGAACTCGCCGCTGTAGCGCTCGCCCTGGCCGGTCACGTAGCTGCCGGCGCCGTTCAGGCTACCGGCGCTGAAGTGGCCGCTGAGCTCGCCGTCGGCGTCGCGGCGGATGCCCGGCCCCTCCGGCTGACCCTGGCTGAACTGGCCGCGATGGCTGAGGCCGTCGGCATAGTCCAGGCGGCCCATGCCGTGGTAGAGGTTGTTGCGAAACTCGCCTTCGTAGACGGTGCCGTCCTGGCTGAAGCGACCGTGACCGTGCATGCGGCCGGCATGGAATTCACCCTGATAGACGCCGCCTTCGGCGTAGCTGAAACGGCCGAGGCCGTCGAACAGGCCGTGCTTGAACTCGCCCTCGTAGCGATCGCCGGTGGCGCCGTTCCAGGTGCCGAAGCCGTGCCATTGGCCGTCCTTGAACTCGCCGAAGTAGTAGCTGCCGTTCGGGTAGTCGATACGTCCGCTGCCCTGCAGCAGGCCGTCGACGATCTCCCCGCGGTAGCGGCCGCCGTCGGGCAGCACCGCATCGGCAGGGGTGAATGGCTCGCCCTCACCGCAGGCGGTGAGCAGGCCGATCAACAGCAGGGGAACGAGGCGCAGCATGCGGGCATCCGCTCAGGCAGGAGGCCCGCAGTATGCCGCAAACCCAACGGCCTGCGACATCCGCGCAGGCGCGCTGCTCAGAGGATGCACAGGGCCAGCGTTTCGGCGATGTAGGCCGGTTTCTCCGAGCCTTCGATCTCCATCACTGCGCGGGCCTTGAGCAGCCACTGGCCGGGATTCTTCTCGTGGGCATCGATCAGCGTCAGCCCCAGCCGAACCCGCGAGCCAACGCGCACCGGCTGAATGAAACGCAGGCTGTCCAGGCCATAGTTGACCCCCATGCGCGTGCCCTCGGGCACGACCAGCAGGTCTCCGGAGAGCATCGGCAGCAGTGAGAGCGAGAGGAAACCGTGGGCGATGGTGCCGCCGAAGGGTGTCTGGGCGGCCTTCTCGGGGTCGACATGGATGAACTGGTGGTCGCCGGTACAGTCGGCGAACCGATCCACGCGCTGCTGATCGATGGTCAGCCATTCGGAATGGCCCAGTTCCTTGCCGATGTAGTCCTTGAGTTGCGCGACGGGTACCTGTGGCATGTGTCCTCCGGATTGTTCTTGTGATCCAGCATGGAAGGCTGTAGGGAGCGGCACGCGCCGAAGCGCGTCCTGGCACCGGGCTAGATCAGCACGGCGCGCAGCCCTGGCAAACCAGCATCGGCAGTGCGAATGGGCCGTCATAGCGCAGCGCGGGCGCCTGTGCGCGTTGCCCCTTATACTGTCGCCATTTTGCGGGAGGCTCCCATGCTGCTCAGAGGCCTGACCTGGCTGGTCGCGTTCCAGCTGCTCGGCACCGTTCTCAACGTGTTGCTGCTGCCCATGCTGCCGGGACCCATCATCGGCATGGTGCTGCTGTTCGCCGGCCTGCTGGCGCGCGGCCGCGCCAGCGAATCGCTGCAGCTGGCGGCAAGTAGCCTGCTGCGCTACCTGCCGTTGCTGCTGGTGCCGCCGGCAGTCGGCGTGATGGCTTATACCGAGGCGATTCTCGACGACTTCTGGGCCATCGTCGGTGTGCTGGTGATTTCGTTGCTGATCTCGCTGGTTTTCACCGGCTGGCTGATGCAGGCACTGATCCGGCGCAAACAGCGCCGCCAGGAGGGCGCATGATGGAATTGCACTGGCACGCGGCCTGGCAGGCGCTCATTCATCATCCACTGTTCGGCGTCGGCATCACCCTGACGGCATTCCAGCTGGCGTTCGCCGCCTACGAGAAGACGCGCTGGGTGTTCCTGCAGCCGGTGCTGGTATCGATGCTGCTTGTGGTCGGCATTCTGCTGCTGTGCGGCATCGACTATGCGGAGTACCGCATCAGCGCCCAGTGGCTGACGCTGCTTCTGGGGCCGGCCACCGTGGCCCTGGCCGTGCCGCTGTACCTGAACCTGCGGCGCATCCGCGAGCTGTTCGGGCCGATTGTGATCACCCTGCTCGTCGCCGGTGTGTTCGCCACGGCGTTGGGCATGGCGCTGGCCTGGGCGTTCGGCGCGGACGAGATGATCCTGATGACCCTGGCGCCCAAGTCGGTGACCTCGCCGATCGCCATGCTGGTGGCCGAGCAGATCGGCGGCGTGGTGGCGCTGGCAGCGGTGTTCGTGATGATCACCGGCGTGCTCGGCGCGATTCTCGGTCCGGAACTGTTGCGCCGGTTTGGCGTTCAGCATCCTGCGGCCCGCGGCATTGCGCTGGGGCTGACCGCCCACGCCGTGGGTACCGCGCAGGCGCTGCAGGAAAGCGACGAATGCGGTGCCTTCGCGGCGCTGGCCATGAGCCTGATGGGGGTGATGACGGCGGTACTGCTGCCGCTGGCGGTCGCCCTGCTGCTGTGATGGAGTCCGCATGAAGTTGCCGTTGTTTCCGCTGGATACCGTGCTGTTCCCCGGTTGCATGCTTGATCTGCAGATATTCGAGGCGCGCTACCTCGACATGGTCAGCCAGTGCCTCAAGGCCGGCCACGGCTTCGGTGTCGTGCATATCCTCGACGGCAGTGAGGTCGGCGCGGCGCCGGCGTCCTTCGCGCGCGTCGGCTGCGAAGCGCTGATTCGCGACTGGCAGCAACTGCCCAATGGTCTGCTCGGCATCCGGGTCGAGGGTGGGCGCCGCTTCGATGTCCAGACCTTCGAGGTGCTGCGCGATCAGCTGACCGTCGCTCAGGTCGCCTGGCGCAACGAGGGCGATGCCCTGCCGCTGGCGGACGAACACGCCGACCTGCTGGTGCTGCTCGAGGCGCTCGGTCAGCACCCCATGGTGAAGACTCTGGGGCTCGGCGGCCCGGTGCGCGATCAGGCCGCGCTGGCCAGCCAGCTGGCCTATCTGCTGCCGTTCGAGGCCCGGCAGAAGGTCGAGCTGCTTGGGCTGGATGACCCGGAGCTGCAACTGGCGCAGATTCAGAACCTGCTCGAGCAGCTGCAGGAAGGCGCGTAGCGGTGGAGCCGTCGTACTACTGATAGCGATACATCTGCATCGCCGTCGGTAGCGCCCAGACGCTGAACGCACCGAGCAGGCCCAGGCAGGCCGGCAGGATCAGCCACCACACCTTGGCCGGCAGCGCCGCCATCGGTGCGCGCCATTGCACCAGGGTCAGGCTGAGTGCGCAGATGCTCGCCGCGAGCAATGCGCCGGCGGTGACGTCGGTCATCCAGTGCACCCCCAGGTAAACCCGCGAAAGCGCTATCGCCGTGGCCGGCAGGCTGGCCAGCACCAGCCAGGCCAGGCGCAGGCGCGGCGGCTGATCGCGGCCGGCGAGTACGCCCAGGGTGAGAAAAAAGGCGAACGCGGCCGAACTGTGCCCGCTGGGAAAGCTGTAGCTGCTCAGCGGCTCCATCAGCACCTCCGGCCTGACACGGGCGAAGGAGGCCTTGAGTGCGCCGTTGGCCATGGCCGTGCCCAGCAAGGTAAGGATGGAAAAGATCGCGGCACGCCACTGGCGCAGGACCAGGAGCAGCACGCACAGCAATACGCCGGCCCAGAGCTGGGTCTGGAAGTCGCCCACGCGTGTGATCAGCACCATGACCCGATCGAGTGTGATGCTGCGTTCGCCCTGGATCACCGCAAGCAGCCCTTCGTCGAGCTCCTTGAGGTGCGGCCAGCCCAGAAACAGTCCGAGCAGGATCGCGATGCTCAGGCCGGTCGCCAGTGCAGTGACCCAGCGCAGCTGGCGCAGACTGCCGAAGGCAGTGGTGGCGATCAGCGTCAGCAACGCGCCGACGACCACCGCCGCCTCGCTCCAGAAACCTTCCTCCAGCGGCAGACGCATGGCCGCGCCAGCGCTCCAGCCGGGCAGCAGATAGGCCATCGACCAGCCGGCGGCGGCGCACAGGCTGACCAGCAGAAAGCGCCCGAACGGCATGTCGAGCATGCCGGCGGTCATCGGCAGCATCGGCCGCAGCGGGCCGATGAAGCGACCGACCAGCAGGCTGGCAACGCCGTAGCGCTGGAAGTAATGCTCGGCACGTAGCAGCCACTCGGGATGGTCGCGCAGGCCGCGCAGGCTGCGGATGCCCTGGTGATAACGGCGGCCCAGGGCGTAGGACAGCAGGTCGCCGAGCAGCCCGCCGATGAAGCCCAGCACCAGGGTTTCGCCCAGGGTCAGCACGCCGTTGCCGGCCAGCACCGCGATGGCGAAGACCATCACCGTCCCCGGCACGATCAGCCCGACTACCGCCAGGCACTCCATGCAGGCGACGATCACGAGCGCCAGCCCCAGCCATTGGGGGTTGGCGGCCAGCCATTGGGTAAGGGTTTCGAGCCATTGGCCCATGCCGGTTTCCTTGAAGCAAGACCGCCTTTCGACCCGGCCAGAGGGCGCGGGGTTTCCTCGGCAAAGCATACTCGCCGGGACTGCCATGCGTACGCTGCCGTCGCGGCGGACGAATGCCGTGCGCCACCGCATGCCTTTCGCCGGGCGCCGCTGTGCGCGGGCGCGCAGCGTGGCTATAATCAGCCGCTTTCCCTTCAGTCAGGCCAGCTAGATCCATGACCGAGTCCGTACTCGACTACATGACCCGCCTGGGCCGCGCCGCGCGCGAGGCCTCGCGGGTGCTCGCGCGCGCCAGCACGGCGCAGAAGAACCGCGCCTTGCAGGCCGCCGCCGCGGCGCTCGATGCCGCTCGCGACGAACTGGTGCGGGCCAATGAGCTGGACCTGGCCGGCGGTCGTGCCAATGGCCTGGACGCCGCCATGCTCGATCGTCTGGCGCTGACGCCAAAGGTGATCGACGGCATGATCGAGGGCCTGTGCCAGGTCGCCACGCTGCCTGATCCGATCGGCGCGATTCGCGACATGCGTTACATGCCATCCGGCATCCAGGTCGGCAAGATGCGGGTACCGCTGGGCGTGGTGGGCATCATCTACGAATCGCGGCCCAACGTGACCATCGACGCGGCCAGCCTGTGCCTGAAGTCGGGCAACGCGACCATCCTGCGCGGCGGCTCCGAGGCGATCCATTCCAATCAGGCGATTGCCCGCTGCATCCAGCTCGGCCTCGCCGAAGCCGGTCTGCCGGCTGCTGCCGTGCAGGTCGTGGATACCACCGACCGCGCCGCAGTCGGCGCGCTGATCAGCATGCCGGACTATGTCGACGTGATCGTGCCGCGTGGTGGCAAGGGCCTGATCGAGCGCATCAGCCGCGACGCCCGGATTCCGGTGATCAAGCACCTGGACGGCATTTGCCACGTCTATGTCGACGTTGCGGCGGATGTGGACAAGGCCATCCGCATCGCCGACAACGCCAAGACCCAGCGCTTCGCGCCGTGCAACACCATGGAAACGCTGTTGGTGCACCAGGGCATCGCCGAGCAGGTGCTGCCGCCGCTGGCCGCCATCTACCGCGACAAGGGCGTCGAGCTGCGGGGCTGCCCGCGCACGCGCGCGCTGCTCGGCAACGAAGTGCTGGCGGCCAGCGAAGAGGACTGGTCTACCGAGTACAACGCGCCGATCCTGTCGATCCGCATGCTCGACTCGCTGGACGAGGCCATCGAACACATCAATCGTTACGGCTCGCAGCACACTGATGCGATCGTCACCGAGAACTTCACCGATGCCCGCCGCTTCCTCACCGAGGTGGATTCGGCGTCCGTGATGATCAATGCCTCGACCCGCTTCGCCGATGGGTTCGAGTACGGGCTGGGCGCGGAGATCGGCATCTCCACCGACAAACTGCACGCCCGCGGTCCGGTCGGCCTGGAAGGGCTGACCAGCGAGAAGTACGTGGTCTTCGGCGACGGTCACGTCCGTACCTGATGAATCACGCAGGCGGCGCCCGGCGCATCGGCATACTTGGTGGCACCTTCGATCCGGTGCACATCGGTCACCTGCGCGGCGCGCTGGAAGTGGCCGAGATGTTCGGGCTCGACGAGCTGCGGCTGATTCCCAATGCGCGGCCGCCGCACCGCGATACGCCCAACTGCTCGGCGCAGGATCGCCTGGCAATGGTCCGCCTGGCGGTGCAGGATCTGCCGCCGCTGTGCGTCGATGCCCGCGAGCTGGAGCGGGACAAGCCGTCCTACACCATCGATACGCTGATGTCGCTGCGCGCCGAACTGGCGGCGGATGACCAGTTGCTGCTGGTGGTGGGCTGGGATGCCTTCTGCGGGCTGCCGACCTGGCATCGCTGGGAGGAGCTGCTCGATTACTGCCACATCCTCGTGCTGCAGCGACCGGATGCCGGTAGCGAGGCACCGCAGGAACTGCGTGATCTGCTGGCCGCGCGCAGCGTGCCGGACCCGCAGGCGCTCAGCGGCGGCAGCGGACAGATCGCCTTCGTCTGGCAGACACCCTTGGAAGTGTCCGCCACGCAGATTCGCCAATTGCTGGCCAGCGGCAAGTCGGTCCGATTCCTGGTTCCCGATGCCGTACTGGCTTATATCAACGCGCACGGACTGTACCGGGCGTCGAACTGAGGTTGTTTTCACGTTATGCAAACTGAAGCTTTGGTCCAGCTGGCGGTCGCCGCCCTGGAAGATCTGAAAGGCCAGGACATCACCACCATCGATGTCCAGGGCAAGACCAGCGTCACCGACTACATGATCATCGCCAGCGGCAGCTCCAGCCGGCACGTCAAATCGCTGGCCGAGAACGTGCTGGAAAAGGCCAAGGAGCAGGGTGTACGCCCGCTCGGCAGCGAAGGGCTGGACGGCGGCGAGTGGGCGCTGCTCGACCTCGGCGATGTGGTCGTCCACGTGATGCAGGTGCCGACTCGCCAGTTCTACGACCTCGAGCGCCTGTGGCAGGGCGCCGAGCAGAGCCGCGCGCAGCACGCCCACGACCCGGAGTAAACCGTGCGGATCAAGCTGGTCGCGGTCGGCTCGAAGATGCCGCGCTGGGTCGAGGACGGCTGGCAGGAATACGTCAAACGCCTGCCGTCCGAGCTGCCGCTGGAGCTGCACGAAATCCCGCTCAACACCCGTGGCAAGAACGCTGACGTGGCACGGTTGATTCGCCAGGAAGGCGAGGCCATGCTGGGCAAGGTCCAGCCGGGCGAGCGTATCGTCACGCTCGAGGTGCACGGCAAACCCTGGAGCACCGAGCAGCTGGCCGCGGAACTCGAACGCTGGCGGCTCGATGCTCGCAACGTCAACCTCATGGTGGGCGGCCCGGAAGGGCTGGCACCTGAGGTCTGTGCACGCAGCGAGCAGCGCTGGTCGCTGTCGCCGCTGACCCTGCCGCACCCGCTGGTACGAATCCTGATCGGCGAACAGATCTATCGCGCCTGGACGTTGCTGTCCGGTCACCCCTATCACAAGTAGTACGCGAACGCCTTCGATATGCCGCAACCGATTCAGCTCAAGGATCATGAAAAGGACGCCGTGCTGGTGCGCCAACGCGTGATCGTGGGCCTCGTTTTCGTGCTGCTGCTGATCGGTGTGCTGGTGGCGCGCATGTACTACCTGCAGGTCGTGCAGTTCGAGCACCACTCGACGCTGTCGGAGAACAACCGCGTTCACGTGCAGCCGATCCCGCCCAACCGCGGGCTGATCTTCGACCGCCAGGGGCGGGTCATCGCCGACAACCGCCCGAGCTTCAGTCTGACCGTCACCCGCGAGCGCGCTGGCGACTGGCGGGTCGTGCTCGACGCGGTGGTGGAGATTCTGGAGCTGGGCGAGGAGGAGCGCGGGCTGTTCGAGAAGCGCGTGCTGCAGGGGCGGCGGCCGTTCGAGCCGGTACCGATCATGTACGAGCTGTCCGAGGAACAGATCGCCCGTATCGCGGTGAACCAGTTCCGTCTGCCGGGCATCGAGGTGGCGGCGCAGCTGGTCCGTCATTATCCGCAGGGGCCGCATTTCGCCCATTCGGTAGGCTACGTCGGGCGGATCAACGAGCAGGAGGTCAAGCAGCTCGACCCGGTCAACTATGCCGGCACGCACCACATCGGCAAGACCGGCATCGAGAAGTTCTACGAGGACGAGCTGCACGGCCAGGTCGGCTACGAGGAAGTCGAGACCAACGCCCGCGGACGGGTCCTGCGGGTGCTCAAGCGGACCGATCCGATACCCGGCAAGGACATCACCCTGTCCCTCGATCTGGATCTGCAGGAAGCCGCCGAGGAGGCGCTGGGCGGGCGCCGTGGTGCGATCGTCGCGCTGCTGCCGGACACCGGCGAGGTGGTGGCGATGGTCAGCCAGCCAAGCTTCAACCCCAACCTGTTCGTCACTGGTATCAGCTTCAAGGACTATGGCGAGCTGCGCGACTCCATCGACCGGCCGCTGTACAACCGCGTGCTGCGCGGGCTGTATCCGCCGGGCTCGACCATCAAGCCGATGATGGCGGTGGCCGGCCTCGATGCCGGGGTGATCACGCCCACCAGCCGGGTCTTCGACCCGGGCTTCTTCCAGCTGCCCAACGTGCAGCACAAGTACCGCAACTGGAATCGCAGCGGCGACGGCTGGGTCGATCTCGACCTGGCCATTGCCCGTTCCAACGACACCTATTTCTACGACATGGCGCACAAGCTGGGCGTCGATCGCATGTACGACTACATGACCCGCTTCGGTCTTGGCCAGCGCGTGTCGCTGGACATGTACGAGGAAACCGCCGGGCTGATGCCGTCGCGTGACTGGAAGCGGGCGCGTTATCGCCAGCCCTGGTATCCCGGCGAGACGGTCATTCTCGGCATCGGTCAGGGTTACATGCAGGCCACGCCACTGCAGCTGGCTCAGGCCACGGCGCTGATGGCGACCCGCGGCAAGTGGATTCGCCCACACCTGGCGCGCAGCATCGGTGGCGAGCCGCCGGTGGATCCGGAACCGCTGCCGGATATCCAGCTGCGCGATCCGCGCTTCTGGGATTACGCGACCCACGGCATGGAGCAGGTACTGCACGGCGCCCGGGGTACGGCGCGGAAGGTCGGCGAAAGCTCGGTCTATCGCATCGCCGGCAAGAGCGGTACTGCACAGGTCGTGGCGATCCGCCAGGGCGAGAAATACGACAGTGCCAAGCTGGCCGAGCGCCATCGCGACCATGCCCTGTTCGTTGCCTTTGCCCCGGTGCATGACCCGAAGATCGCGGTGGCGGTGATGGTGGAGAACGGCGAGTCCGGTTCCGGCGTCGCCGCACCGGTGGCCAAGCAGGTGATGGATGCCTGGCTGCTCGACGAGGAGGGCAAGCTCAAGGCCGAGTTCGCGCCGCCGCTGACTGCCGAAGGGAAGAAGCCATGAGCGGCAATTTCGACCGTACCCTGTCCCGCGAGGACGTGTTGCGCCGCCGCGCCAGCCTGTTGCAGCGCCTGCATATCGACGGGCTGCTGCTGGTGCTGCTGCTGGTACTGGCCGCCGGCAGCCTGTTCATCCTCTATTCGGCCAGTGGCAAGAACTGGGATCTGGTCATCAAGCAGGCCACCTCCTTCGGACTCGGCCTCGGCGCCATGCTGGTGATCGCCCAGTTCGAGCCGCGGTTCATGGCGCGCTGGGTGCCGCTGGGCTATCTCGGCGTCGTGGCGTTGCTGGTCGCGGTCGAGGTGGCCGGACACACGGCGATGGGGGCGACGCGCTGGATCAACATCCCCGGCGTGATTCGTTTCCAGCCGTCGGAATTCATGAAGATCATCATGCCGATGACGATCGCCTGGTACCTGTCCTCGCGCAGCCTGCCGCCCAGCATCAAGCACACCGCGATCAGCCTGTCACTGATCTTGGTGCCCTTCGTGCTGATCCTGAAGCAGCCCGATCTGGGTACCGCGTTGCTGATCCTGGCTTCCGGCGCCTTTGTGCTGTTCATCGGGGGGTTGCGCTGGCGCTGGATCATCGGTGCGGTGACGGCGGTGGTGCCGATCGCCGTGGCAATGTGGTACTTCGTGTTGCGCGACTACCAGAAGCAGCGGGTGCTGACCTTCCTCGATCCGGAAAGCGATCCGCTGGGCACCGGCTGGAACATCATCCAGTCGAAGGCGGCGATCGGTTCGGGTGGGGTGTTCGGCAAGGGCTGGCTGGCCGGCACCCAGTCGCACCTGGATTTTTTGCCGGAAAGCCATACTGACTTTATCATCGCCGTGCTCGCCGAAGAGTTCGGTCTGGTCGGAGTCTGCCTGCTCCTGCTGGTGTATATCCTGCTGATCACCCGCGGCCTGGTGATCACCGTGCAGGCCCAGACGCTGTTCGGAAAACTGCTGGCCGGTGCGTTGACGATGACCTTCTTTGTTTACGTTTTCGTCAATATCGGTATGGTCAGTGGGCTGTTGCCGGTGGTGGGGGTGCCTTTGCCCTTCATCAGTTACGGTGGAACTTCATTGGTGACCCTGCTGTCAGGGTTCGGGGTTTTGATGTCGATCCACACCCATCGCAAGTGGATCGCACAGGTTTGACGAGAGTGACTTTGTTGACTTCATTACGGCGGGGCTGGGTGGCACGGATGCTGGGTAGCGTAGGCTTGGCCGGCGCTGTGCTGGGGAGCGTGCCGCTGCAGGCCGCGGATTACACCGGCGCCAACGTGGACGAGTTCATCGCGGAGATGACCCGCGACTACGGTTTCGCCAGCGAACAGCTGCGTGATCTGTTCAAGCAGGCCGAGCGCAAGCAGGCCATTCTCGACGCCATTTCGCGGCCGGCCGAGCGGGTCAAGCCGTGGAAGGAATATCGGCCGATCTTCCTCACCGACTCGCGCGTCGCCCAGGGTGTCGACTTCTGGCGCGAGAACGAGGCGGCGCTGTCCCGTGCCGAAGCCGAGTACGGCGTGCCGGCCGAAATCATCGTGGCGATCATCGGCGTGGAAACCTTCTATGGTCGCAACACCGGCAGCCATCGCGTGATCGATGCGTTATCGACCCTGGGCTTCGACTACCCGCCGCGTCAGCCCTTCTTCCGCCAGCAGCTCAAGGAATTCCTGCTGCTGACCCGCGAGGAGCAGGTCGACCCGCTGACTCTCAAGGGCTCCTATGCCGGGGCCATGGGCCTGCCGCAGTTCATGCCGAGCAGCTTCCGCGCCTATGCCGTGGACTTCGATGGTGACGGCCACATCGACATCTGGAACAACCCCACCGACGCCATCGGCAGCGCCGCGAGCTATTTCAAGCAGCATGGCTGGGCCGCCGGTGAACCTGTAGTGGCACGGGCGAAGGTCTCTGGCGAGCGCTTCGAGGAAGGCCTGACCGTCGGCCTCGAGTCGCAGAAGAACGCCGGAGAAATGCGCGCCCTTGGCTGGCAGTTCGACAAGTCGGTGGCAGACCAGACCGCCGTGACCGCTTTCCGCCTGGAAGGCGCCGAGGGCGACGAATATTGGCTGGGCCTGCCCAACTTCTATGTGATCACCCGCTATAACCGCAGCGTGATGTACGCCATGGCCGTACATCAGCTGTCCCAGCTGCTGGCTGACGCGCGAGGCGAACAATGAGCCCTCTCTGGACAAGACTGGTCGCCTTGGGCGTGACGGGAGCCCTGCTGGCAAGCTGCTCCTCGACCCCGGCGCCGAGCACCACGCCGAGCAAGAGCACCACCAGTAGCGGCGCTGGCGATTACGCGCGGCCGCACAAGGATGGCGCGCCCTGGTGGGACGTGGACGTCTCGCAGATCCCGGACGCCGTGCCGATGCCGCATTACGGACCGTACAAGGCCAACCCCTATACGGTGCTGGGCAAGACCTACTTCCCCATCAGCGATGGCCATCGTTACTCGGCCACCGGGACGGCATCCTGGTACGGCACCAAGTTCCACGGGCAGCCCACTGCCAATGGCGAGAAGTACGACCTCTACGGCATGAGCGCGGCGCACAAGACCCTGCCGCTGCCCACCTACGTCAAGGTCACCAATCTGGATAACGGACGCACCGTGACGTTGCGCGTCAACGACCGCGGCCCGTTCTATTCCGACCGGATCATCGACCTGTCCTTCGCCGCGGCGAAGAAACTGGGGTTCGCCGAGACCGGCACGGCGCGGGTCAAGGTCGAGGGCATCGATCCGCAGCAGTGGTGGGCGGCGCAGGGGCGCCCCGTTCCGGCGATGATGGCGCAGCCGCAGATGGCGGCGAGCAAGCCGGCCACCAGCATCGCCCAGCCGATCGAACAGTACACCCCGCCGCCGCAGCAGCACGCTGCGGCGACGGTGCCGCTGGAAATCGACGCAAAAAAAAACGCTTCGCCCGCAGCCTCTGGCCTGTTTCTCCAGGTTGGCGCCTTCGCCAATCCGGATGCGGCACAGCTGCTCAAGGACAAGCTGAGCGGCGTGGTGTCTGCACCGGTGTTCATCAGCTCGGTGGTACACAACCAGCAGACCCTGCACCGGGTGCGGCTGGGGCCCATCGACACGCCGGATGAGGCCGTGCAGCTCGAGCAGAGCGTTCGCCTGGCCAACCTCGGGCAGCCGCGGCGGGTCGCGGCCGACTGAGCCTTTGCAATCCCTGCCTTGTTTTACCTGACTAACTTGAGATTCGGATGAACATCACCAGCCTCGTGCAACGCTTCATTGTCCTGACTCTGCTGACGGTCGCTCCGACCGTCTGGGCGGTCCAGATCCTGCCGTCGGCTCCGCAGCTGGCGGCCAAGTCCTACATGCTGATGGACGCCGCCAGCGGCGAGGTGCTGGTCGAGCACAACGGCGACGAACGCCTGCCACCGGCCAGCCTGACCAAGCTGATGACCGCCTATATCGCCACCCTGGAGATCCAGAAAGGGCAGATCAGCGACAACGACATGGTCACCGTCAGCGAGAAGGCCTGGCGTACCGGCGGCTCGCGCATGTTCATCCAGGTCAACACCCAGGTTTCGGTGGATGACCTGCTGCACGGCATCATCATCCAGTCGGGCAACGACGCCAGTGTCGCAATGGCCGAGCACATCGCCGGCAGCGAAGAAGCCTTCGCCGACATGATGAACAGCACCGCGCAGCGCCTGGGGATGAGCAACACTCACTTCGTCAACGCCACCGGCCTGCCGCATCCGGAGCACTACTCCTCGGCCAATGACATGGCAAAGCTGGCGCGGGCGATCATCTACGAAGACCCTGCGCACTACGCGATCTATGCGCAGAAGGAATTCTTCTGGAACAACATCAAGCAGCCCAACCGCAACCTGCTGCTGTGGCGCGACAAGACCGTCGACGGCCTGAAGACCGGCCACACCGAAGAGGCCGGCTACTGCCTGGTGGCGTCCGCCGTGCGTGACAACATGCGCCTGATCTCCGTGGTGTTCGGTACCGACAGCGAGCAGGCCCGTGCCGCGGAGACCCAGAAGCTGCTGACCTACGGCTTCCGCTTCTTCGAGACCCGCACCTTCTACCAGAAAGGCACCGAGCTGGCCGAAGCCCAGGTCTGGAAGGGACAGCAGAGCAAGCTCAAGGCCGGTCTGGCTCAGGACCTGACCATGACTCTGCCACGCGGCCAGGTGGAGAAGCTGCAGGCTGTCATGAGCTTCAACGGCACGCTGACCGCGCCGATCCAGCAGGGCGACGTGATCGGCAAGGTCGAGGTCAAGCTGGACGACAAGGTCGTGCGCAGCACCGATCTGGTGGCGCTGGAAACCGTCGAAGAGGGTGGGCTGTTCCGCCGTTTTTGGGATAGCATTCGCCTGTTCTTCTACAGCCTGTTCAACTGACCACGCTCGAGTGCGCTCCGGCTGACCCCGCCGCGGCGCACGTGCGGATCACGAGTCCGTTACGCCATGACCAATAGCCAAGACGATATCGCTGCACCCAAGATCGACTTCCCCTGCGAGCGCTACCCGATCAAGGTGATCGGCGAGGCCGGCGAGGGGTTCCGCGAGGTGGTGATCGAAGTCATTCAGCGCCATGCGCCGGACTTCGACGAGACCACCGTGGTCACCCGTGACAGCCGCAACGGACGCTTCCTTTCGCTGCAGGTGCTGATCACCGCCACCGGTGTCGAGCAGCTGCAGGCCATCCATGTCGACCTGCGGGCCACCGGTCGTGTCCACATGGTGCTGTGATGACCCACGACGTGGGTGTGCGTGAGCTAGGGCTGATCGAGTATCGGGCTGCCTGGCAGGCCATGCAGCATTTCACCAATACGCGCGATGCCGACAGCGGCGACGAGATCTGGCTGCTGCAGCATCCGCCCGTATTCACGCAAGGCCAGGCCGGCAAGGCCGAGCACCTGCTGTTTCCGGGCGAGATTCCGGTGGTGCAGGTGGACCGCGGCGGTCAGGTCACCTATCACGGGCCGGGTCAGCTGGTCGGCTACCTGTTGCTGGACGTACGTCGGCTCGGCATCGGCGTGCGTGAGCTGGTCAGCCGCATCGAGCGGAGTCTGATCGATCTGCTGGCCGGGTACGACGTCGAGGCGGTGGCCAAGCCCGATGCACCGGGCGTTTATGTCGGCGGCGCGAAGATCGCTTCCCTGGGCCTGCGCATTCGCAACGGCCGGTCCTTCCACGGCCTGGCGCTGAACGTGGACATGGATCTCGAACCTTTCCGGCGCATCAACCCCTGCGGTTATGCAGGGTTGCCCATGACCCAGTTGCGTGACCTGATCGGGCCGATCGACATCTCTGAAGTGGCCGATCGACTGCGTGATCATCTGGTCCGGCAGCTCGGATACGCGCAACAGAAGACCCTCGCGGGCGGAATCGAAGCTTATGAGTAGTGTAGAAACGGCAGGCAAGCGCCCGGCCAAGGTTGAGGCTGGCGTCAAACTGCGCGGTGCCGAGAAGGTCGCGCGGATTCCGGTGAAGATCATCCCCACCGATGAATTGCCGAAGAAGCCGGACTGGATTCGCGTGCGCATCCCGGTATCGCCGGAGGTGGACCAGATCAAGCAGACCCTGCGCAAGCACAAGCTGCACAGCGTCTGCGAGGAGGCCTCCTGCCCGAACCTGGGCGAGTGCTTCTCCAGCGGTACCGCCACCTTCATGATCATGGGCGACATATGCACGCGCCGCTGCCCGTTCTGCGACGTCGGCCACGGCCGGCCGAACGCGCTGGACCCGGATGAGCCGAAGAACCTCGCCCAGGCTATCGCCGACATGCGCCTGAAGTACGTGGTCATCACGTCGGTGGACCGGGATGACCTGCGCGACGGCGGCGCCCAGCATTTCGCTGACTGCCTGCGTGAGATTCGCAAGCTGTCGCCGTCCATTCAGCTGGAGACCCTGGTGCCGGATTATCGCGGGCGCATGGAGATCGCCCTGGATATCACCGCCACTGAGCCGCCGGATGTGTTCAACCACAACCTGGAAACCGTGCCGCGGTTGTACAAGTCCTCGCGCCCGGGGTCGGACTTCGAGTGGTCGCTGGATCTGCTGGAGAAGTTCAAGCAGCGCGTGCCGGGCGTGCCAACCAAGTCGGGGCTGATGCTCGGCCTTGGCGAGACCGACGAGGAAGTCATCGAGGTCATGCAGCGCATGCGCGAGCACGACATCGACATGCTGACCCTCGGCCAGTATCTGCAGCCGTCGCGCAACCATCTGCCGGTGCAGCGCTTCGTGCACCCGGACACCTTCGCCTGGTTTGCCGAGGAAGGCATGAAGATGGGCTTCAAGAACGTCGCCTCGGGCCCGCTGGTGCGCTCCTCGTACCACGCCGACCAGCAGGCTCACGGCGCCAAGCACGACTGATCGGACCCGGCGGTCCGGTCGTTCCAAGGAAAGCCGCGCAGGCGTCGAATCGCCTCCGCGGCTTTTTTGTTGCCCGCGTGGCGGAATCCGTTCGGTTTGCCAGCGAAGCGTTGGCAAGAAAATTGCGGCATTACGCCGCATTAGACTTTGGTCTATAGTGGCGCTCGTTTACACCATGAGGCCAACCGAGGGCCACTGCAGATGAACGAACCCCAGTTGAAGGACTTGCTTGACGATCTGGATGCCGCAAAGGTCGAGTGCGACGCGATGAGCCGCCTGGTCGTGACGCGTCTGGCCAAGCAGCGTATTCCGTACCGTGCGATGTTGGGGCAGGTCGAGCTGGACGGTAAGGTGGTTGCGCCACACTTCTGGGTCGAAGCCGATGGCTGCGTCATCGACTACCGTGCTCGCCAGCGGCTGGGCGGCGACCAGCGGGTCCCCCATGGCGTCGTACCGCGCGAAGCGGTCAAGGCCCATTACCAGGGGCAGCAGGTGGTGATCGATCCGCTTCCCGATTACCTCTATGAAGTCGCGATCAAGCACTGATGCCGTCTGGCACTCACGTAGAGGCTGAACGCAAAAAAAAGGTTCATCGCGCTTTCCCGGGGAAGGCGGCCTTGATTTTCAGGAAGAAGTACTCCGAGTCCCGGAATCCATAGGCCATGCGCTTGATTACCTTGATGCGGTTGTTAACACCCTCAAGGACGCTGGTATGCATGTGGAAGTGAGCACTGGCAAGGATGCCTCGCGCGTATTTGCGCAGGTTGCGAGCGAAGCGTTGCAGCGGCGCGAGGTCGCTCTCGCGAGCATGTCGCAGCCAGGTTCGCCAGCGTCGCCAACCCTCTCGTACGCTGGGGGCGTACCAAACATCCTTCAGCGCATCCTTGAGCACATAGACCGTAGCCAACGGCTGGTTGGCAGCAAGCAGCTCCTGTAACTGCACGGCCTGTCCGTCCTTCAGGTTGTCGCGGTTGCGCAGCAGCAGCCAACGACTCTGCTTGACCGCCTTTCGTGCCGGCTTGTCTTCGCGCAGAAGGTTGGCCTGGTCGACCCGGATTCGGTCGATCACATCCCGACCGTAGCGCGCGACGACGTGAAACAGGTCGTACACCACTTCGGCCTGCGGGCAATGCTTCTTCACCTCCAGGTCGAAAGCCGTGTTCATGTCCATGGCCACCGCCTCAATCTGCTGGCAGTGCTCGCCGAGCAATTCAAAGAACGGGCGGATCGCCTCACGGCTGTTGCCGTGGCCGACCCACAGCACCCGTGTTCGCTCGGCGTCCATGATGACCGTGGCATAGCGATGCCCCTTGTGCAGGGCGAACTCGTCCATCACCAGGCGGCGGACACCGCTTGAATAGAAGGTGCCTACCTCGGCTTGCAGGCGGCGCTTGTCGAGCGTCTTGAGGGTGTGCCAGTGCAGGCCGGTGAGCTGGCTGACGTGGCTGATCGGCAGCAGCCGCAGCAAGCTTTCGAGCCAGACCTGTAACCGCCGGGTCAGGCGAGATGCAGGCTCCAGCCAGTCGATCCGCTCGGTCACCCGACCACAGTTCAGGCAATCGACTCGGCGCACGGGTAGTTGAAGCAAGACGCGCTGATCGAACAGATCACGATCGCGCACCAGACGAATTCGGCGCTCGTGAATCAACGGACTGAGCTGACCACAACGCCCGCACCTGGGCACTGAACCGGCTTGAGGCTCGAGCTCAATCAGAAGGGAGTTGTTGGCGGATGAACGGCAGGCAACGGCGTCATAGCCTGGCCAGAACGAGGCAAGATCAATAGGATGCACGGCGACAGCAGGGACAGGTGAAGGGTGTGTTTGGCGACTGCCAATTTACCTGCTTCCCTGACTGTCAACTCGCTCTTCCCCCAGAGTCCGCGAAGAACCAAAAAAAAAGCCCCGGCATAACCTGCCGGGGCTTTTTCGTTGGCTGAGGTTAGTCAGGGCTGCGCGCGCAGACGGCCGAGCAGTTCCTGGGTGGGATGACCGTCGGCGGGCCAGCCGAGGCGCTGCTGGAAGCCGCGGATGGCCTTGCGCGTATTGGCACCGATGATGCCGTCCGGGGTGCCGGGGTCGAAGCCCTGAGCGACGAGGCGCTCCTGCAGTTCCAGGCGCTCCGAACGGCTGAGCGGCTGCTCGCCACGCGGCCAACTACCCGCCACCTGGCCCTTGCCCTGGAAGCTCTCGGACAGCAGCCCGATGGCCAGCGCGTAGGCCGAGGAGTTGTTGTAACGCAGGATCGCGCGGAAATTGTCCATGATCAGGAATGCCGGACCGCGGTGTCCGGCTGGCAGCAGCAGGCTGGCATTGGCTTCGTCTCGTCCGCCGGGCAGGCCGCGTAGGCCGAGGCGGCGCCATTCGGCCAGTGGCTTGCGGATCTCGTTGTCGGCCAGGGCGTAGTCGAAGCCGCTGGGCAGTTGCACTTCGAAGCCCCAGGGCTGACCTTGCTTCCAGCCAGAGGCCTGCAGGTAGTGTGCGGCGGACGCCAGGGCATCGGCCGAGCTGTTCCAGATGTCGCGCTTGCCGTCACCGTCGAAGTCCACCGCATGGGTGTTGTAGGTGGTCGGGATGAACTGCGTCTGACCCATGGCGCCAGCCCAGGAACCGCGCATCTGCTGCGGTGACACGTCGCCGTGCTGGAGGATCTCCAACGCCGCGATCAGTTGGCTTTTGGCAAAGGCGGGGCGGCGCCCTTCATGGGCGAGGGTGGCCAGCGAGCGGATCACCGACTTGTCGCCCATGATCTGGCCGAAACTGCTCTCAAGGCCCCAGACGGCGACCAGGGTTTCGCGATCGACGCCGTAGCGTGCCTCGATGCGGTCCAGGGTTGCGGCGTGCTCGTTCAACAGGCGCTGTCCGCTGCGGACCCGCTGGGGCGAAATCGCGCTTTCCAGATATTGCCAGACCGGGCGCGTGAACTCCGGCTGGCTGCGATCGGCTTCGATCACCGCCGGATCGGGCTGCACCCCGGCGAAGGCGCGGTCGAAGGTGGTGGCGGAAATGCCCGCTGCCAGGGCTTCTGCACGGAACTGCTCGCGCCACTGGCTGAAGCTGAGATGCGTGGCTTCTGCTGGCGCGTCGACGACGGCATTGTCGCTACGCTGACCGGAGGGGGCGGCCGCGTTGCCGACAAGAGAAGACTGCGCGAGGGGTTCGGCGGCACAGGCGACCACCAGGCTCATCGCCGAGGCGGCGACCAGCGTTCGCAGCAGCAGAACGGGAACGAAGGTGTAATACATGCACCACTCTCGAAAGGTGTCGTCGGCCGCTGACATTATCACGCTTTCGGGGTGTTGGGTTTTCAGGCCGTCAGAAGGACCGAAGCCTCCCAGTTGGTGGACTGGGAGGCTTCGCGGCGGTAGCTGCCTTTGCCTTTCTTGGGCGTTTCCTGGCGCTGGCGGAACAGCGGTTGCGCGACCAGCCGTTTGGCCTTGTTCGGCCGCTTCTTGCGTGTGCTCATGATGTATCCCTCAGGCAGCCCGGCATCGGGCGAGGGCATCATAGGGCTTGTACAAAAAATGTCCAGCAGGCGGCGAAGTCACCCGGCGCCCAGCCGGCGGCCGCTTAGCTGCAGGCAGATATTGGCCAGCCCGATCCAGGGGTCGCCTTCGGCCTGGCCCTTGATCTGCTCGTCGATGCGCTGTGCAGCCATCAGCAAGCGGCTCCAGCCTGCGGCGTCGTGCCGTTGCAGTGCCTTGGAGACCAACGGGCGTCGTTTGTCCCAGACTGGTGGGCGAGCCTGGCTGAAGGCGCGATCGAGCGGAACGCCCTGACCATACTGCTGGGAGATGTTGGCCAACAGGCGCAGCTCGCGCGCCAATGCCCAGAGGATCACTGGTGCCTCCACGCCCTCGCCGCGCAAGCCCTCGAGCATGTGCAGCGCATGAGCGGCCTGCCCCTGGAGCGCCGCGTCGATGAGGCCGAAGACGTCGTAGCGGGCGCTGTCGGTGACGGCGGCTTGCACGGTATCGGCGCTGATCTGGCCGGCGTCGGCCAGCAGTTTCAGCTTCTCGATTTCCTGTGCGGCGGCGAGCAGATTGCCTTCGACTCTCGCGGCGATCAGCTCGACGGCTTCCTGGTCAGCGGACAGGCCGACCTGGGCCAATCGCTGGCGGATCCATTGCGGTAGCTGCGCGGCATCCACCGGCCAGATCTGCAGGAATTGCACGTCCTTGCCTTCGATCAGCGCCTTGGCCCACTTGGTCTTCTGCGTACTGCCATCAAGCTTGGGCAGGCTGATCAACAGCACCGTGTCGTCGGCCGGGCGCGCCAGGTAGTCCAGTAGCGCCGCGGCGCCCTTGTCCCCTGGCTTGCCGTTGGGAATGCGCAACTCGATCAGGCGTTTTTCCGCGAACAGCGACAGGCTGGCGCCAGCCTCGATGAGCTGGCCCCAGTCGAAGCCGGTCTCGACATGAAAGACCTGGCGCTCACTGAACCCCTGTGCGCGAGTAGCCGCGCGAATCGCATCGCAGGCTTCCTGGCACAGCAGATGCTCGTCGCCACAGACCACGTAGACGGGCGCGAGACTGCCTTGCAGGTGCTTGCCGAGTTGGGCGGGGGAGAGCTTCATGGGCAGAAGACGGGGGCGCTACGGCCCCCGTGCAGGCTCAGCGGACGGGTAGCTGGATGGGCGACTGCTGCGGTTGCGCGTCCTGGGCGCGGCGGGCGGCTTCGACGGCCTCCGCCTCGGCGCGTGCCTTGGCTTCGGCTTCCTGCTGCAGGCGGTCGAGCTGTGACGGCGTGATGCGCTGGATACGCAGGGCGAGCTGCTGCAGCAGTTCGCGGCGCATTTCCTGGCGCAGCTGGTCGCCTTCCTGGGACGAGCCGATCAGGTTGTTGCTGTCGTGCACGTAGACCTTCTGCACCTCGATGCTGTCTTCGAGCAACAGCAGGTTCTGCGGACCGCGGAATTCGTAATCGAGTGTGCTGGTCAGCTCGTACTCGGCGCTGCGTGCCGAGCTGGTGTAGCTGGCGGTGCGCTGGCGGGTCTGCTCGCGGGCCAGGTTGAGGCTGTACTTCGCGTTCGGGGTCACCCGCACGCCATTGCTCTGCAGCAGGCTCTCGAGCTGCTGGACCGTCTCGCCATAGCTGTTGCGGGCCTGCAGATCGATTTCCTTGAGACCGAACTCCACATCACCGGTGCCGCGCAGCTGGAAACCGCAGGCGCTCAGCAGCAATGTCAGACCCAGCACCACCAGATTCCGTTTGTTCATCTTGTTATCCCCTTGCAGGCCCGGCGCAGGCGCCGGGACCGAATCAGTTAGCGACGATGTTGACCAGCTTGCCCGGCACCACGATGACCTTGCGGATGGTCAGGCCTTCGGTGAAGCGCAGTACGTTCTCGTTGCCGCGCGCGGCGGTCTCCACCTCTTCCCGGCTGGCGCTGGCCGGCACTTCGATCTGGCCGCGCAGCTTGCCGTTGACCTGTACCACCAGGGTCAGGCTGTCCTGCACCAGGGCGGCCTCGTCGACCTTGGGCCACTGCGCGTCGATGATCGCGCCCGGCTTGCCCAGCTGCTGCCAGAGTTCGTGGCAGATATGCGGGGTGATCGGGGCCAGCAGCAGGGCGACGGTTTCCAGGCCTTCCTGCAGCAGGGCGCGGTCCTGTTCCCCGGCGGTCGGCGCCTTCTCCAGCACGTTCATCAGCGTCATGACCTGAGCAATGGCGGTGTTGAACTTGTGGTGCTGGCCGACATCGGTGCTGGCCTGCTTGATCGCCAGATGAATCGCGCGGCGCACGGCCTTCTGCTCATCGTTAAGTGCGGCCACATCGAGCGCGCCCGGAAGTCCGGCGCTGACATGCGCGTGGGCCAGGCGCCAGACGCGGCGCAGGAAGCGGCTGGCGCCCTCGACGCCGGAGTCGGACCATTCCAGGCTCATGTCCGGCGGCGAGGCGAACATCATGAACAGACGGCAGGTGTCGGCGCCGTAGGCATCGATCATCGCCTGCGGGTCGACGCCGTTGTTCTTTGACTTGGACATCTTCTCGGTGCCGCCGATTTCCACCGGCAGGCCGTCGGTCTTGAGCCTGGCGCCGATGACCTTGGCCTTGGCGTCACGCTCGACCTCGACGTCGGCCGGGTTGAACCAGTCCTTGCCGCCGTTTTCCAGGGTGCGGTAGTAGGTCTCGGCGACCACCATGCCCTGGGTCAGCAGGTTCTTGAACGGCTCATTCGAAGACACCAGCCCTTCGTCGCGCATCAGCTTGTGGAAGAAGCGCGCATAGAGCAGGTGGAGGATGGCGTGTTCGATACCGCCGATGTACTGATCCACCGGCAGCCAGTGGTTGGCCGCCTGCGGGTCGACCATGCCCTTGTCATAGTTCGGGCTGGCGTAGCGGGCGAAGTACCAGGACGACTCGACGAAGGTGTCCATGGTGTCGGTTTCGCGCTTGGCCGGTGCGCCGCATTTCGGGCACGTGCATTCGTAGAACTCGGGCATCCTGGCCAGCGGCGAGCCGGCGCCATCCGGCACCACGTCTTCGGGCAGCACCACCGGCAGCTGGTCTTCCGGCACCGGCACGTCGCCACAGCTGTCGCAGTGAATGATCGGGATCGGGCAGCCCCAGTAGCGCTGGCGGCTGATACCCCAGTCACGCAGGCGGAACTGGGTACGCGCCTGGCCGAGGCCCTTCTTCTGCAGCGCCACTTCGATGGCATCGAAGGCGCCTTCGAAATCCAGGCCGTCGTAGATCCCGGAGTTGATCAGCTGGCCGTGCTCGCCGTAGGCGTCCTGCCAGGGGGCGGGTGTCTCGTCGCCGGCACTGGTGCGTACCACCGGCTTGATCGGCAGGCCGTACTTGCTGGCGAATTCGAAGTCGCGCTCGTCATGCGCCGGCACGGCCATGACCGCGCCCTCGCCGTAGTTCATCAGCACGTAGTTGGCGACCCATACCGGCAGCAGCTCGCCGGTCAGCGGGTGCTGCACGCGCAGGGAAGTGGCCAGGCCCTTCTTCTCCTGGGTGGCGATGTCGGCTTCGGCAACGCCGCCGCGCTTGCACTCATCGATGAAGGCCTGCAGCTCGGGGTTGTGCTGCGCCGCCAGGGTGGCCAGCGGATGTTCGGCGGCGACGGCCACGTAGGTCGCACCCATCAGCGTATCGGGGCGGGTGGTGAAGACCTTCATCACGCCTTCGTTGCCGATGCTGGCGACGTCGTAGGGGAAGCTGATCTCCATGCCGCGCGACTTGCCGATCCAGTTGCGCTGCATGGTCTTGACCTGCTCGGGCCAGCCGTCCAGCTCGTCCAGACTCTCCAGCAGCTCATCCGCGTAGGCGGTGATCTTGAAGTAGTACATCGGGATTTCGCGCTTCTCGATCAGCGCGCCCGAACGCCAGCCACGGCCGTCGATGACCTGCTCGTTGGCCAGCACGGTCTGGTCGACCGGGTCCCAGTTCACCGTGCCGTTCTTGCGGTAGATCACGCCCTTCTCGAACAGACGGGTGAACAGCCACTGTTCCCAGCGGTAGTAGTCCGGCTTGCAGGTGGTGACTTCGCGCGACCAGTCGATGGCCAGGCCCAGGCTTTTCAGCTGGGCCTTCATGTAGGCGATGTTCTCGTAAGTCCATTTGGCCGGCGCCACCTGGTTCTTCATCGCGGCGTTTTCGGCCGGCATGCCGAAGGCGTCCCAGCCCATCGGTTGCAGCACGTTCTTGCCCTGCATGCGCTGGTAGCGGGCGATCACGTCGCCGATGGTGTAGTTACGCACGTGGCCCATGTGCAGCTTGCCGCTGGGGTAGGGGAACATCGACAGGCAATAGAAGGTGTCCTTGCCGGGCTGTTCGCTCACTTCAAAGGATTTCTGCGAATCCCAGTGGGATTGCGCGGCGGCTTCGATCTCGCGGGGCTGATACTGTTCGTGCATGGCTACTGGCGTTGGGTAGGGGCTGGCTCTCCGCGAATGCGCTGGCGCAGGCGCGGCAGGCAGGTCCGAAGGACCTTGTGCAAACGCGACCCGGCGGATGGCGGGCGGAGGCATGGAAGCGCCGTAGCATACATGACCCCCCGCAGCCTAGGGAAACCCGATTTGCCGTCAGCGCCTTGGGTTCCGTCCGTCGTGTCCGGCTTGAGCGGGCCAGGCTGAGCTACGCTTGATCCAGGGGCGGGACGAACGTGAGGTGAGGTAGATGGACAGAGAGCCGCGAGCGGAGGACAGCAGTCTATATGCACGGGTGCTGCAGCGTTTGACGTCGGCGCTGCAGGAGGCGGAGCGAAGCGCGTCCGGTGAGGCGGATGTCGCCGGCGAGCTCGAGGTGCGCGGGCTGACCCCCGCCGAGTTCGAGTTGATCCGTGCCTATCTGCAGCGCGATTCCCAGTGGCTTTCCGGCTGGCATGCCGCCGCCGAGGAACAGGCCCATCTCACGCGCCAGGCAATGCGACCCGCCGTACGCGGCGGCAGTCGCCAGCGACATGGCATGCGCCCGAGGCATGCCCCCTTGCATCTGCAGCAAACTCTGAGCTGCGCCCTGTGCAATGCCGAGGTGAGCTGGCCGGAAGGTGCCGGGCCTGCGGCATGCCCGGCATGCGGTTCGCAGTTGCTGCGTGCCCGGCAACGGCTGCACACCTACCCGCGGCATTGAGCTCAGCCTGCGCCGACAAATCGGCTGACAGCCGCTAGAGTGTCGTCCTTTGCCGGAGAGCTGGGATGCCGATTCGTTATTTCTTCAAGCAACTGCTGTTGCCACCAGGTGTGCTGTTGCTTCTGTTGCTGCTGGGCTGGTGGCTTCGCCGCCGCTCGCCAAGGCTGGCGGCGCTGTGTTTCGTCACCGGCTTCACCGGGCTCTGGCTGATGAGCCTGCCGATCATCGTCGAATGGACGGCGCGCGCGGTGGAGCGCGAGCCGGCACTGGTGGAGGCACGCTGGTCGCAACTGAGCGGGCAAGCCGGGGCCATTGTGGTACTGGGCGCGGGCCGGGAGCAGAACGATCCGGCCTGGGGCGGCGATCAGCCGGGGTACACCGCGCTGGAGCGCCTGCGCTATGCGGCACGACTGGCCAAGGCCAGCGGGCTGCCGATTCTCACCAGTGGCGGTCTGCATTACGGGCAGCCGCCCAGCGAGGCCATGCTCGGTGCGGAGGTGTTGCAACGCGACTTCGGCGTGGCCACGCGCTGGCTCGAGGAGCGCAGCCGGACCACCTGGGAGAATGCCCTGTTCAGCGCCGAGATGCTGCGCGCCGCCGGCGTCGAGCGGGTGGTGCTGGTCACCTCGGCCGCACATATGCCGCGCTCGCGCTGGTGCTTCGAGCAGAACGGCATCGAGGTGATCGCCGCGCCCGTCGGCTTTATGGGCGGGCACAACGCGCGTCCGCTCGATGGCTGGCTGCCGGAATCCAAGGCATTCTGGCAGAACGGCCTGCTGCTCAACGAAGTGGTGGGGATGGCGGTGTACCCGCTGGTTTATCGCTCGGCGAACGAATGAGCGGAATGCTTTCTCCCAGTCGCAGGGACACAGAGTGTCCCTATGCGGACTTGCGTCTGACCAGTGCCCAGCCGAGCAACAACACGCATACCGCGATCAGCGGCCAGGAGCGCCAGCGCAGGTAGGGCGTAAGCCCCTGCATTGGCGTGACCTCGCCATACAGCACGGCCTGTTCGAACTGCGGAATCTGCTCGGTGATGCGCCCATAGGGGTCGATCAGCACGGTGATGCCGTTGTTGGTCGCGCGGATCATCCAGCGTCCGGCCTCCAGCGCGCGCATCTGCGCCATCTGCAGATGCTGCAGCGGGCCGATAGAGCGGCCGAACCAGGCATCGTTGCTCACCGTCAGCAGCAGATCGCTCTGCGCCGCGAGGCCCGCGGCGAACTCCGGATAGACCACCTCGTAGCAGATGTAGGGCGCGATCTGCAGGCCTCTGGCTTGCAGCAGCGGCTGGCCAGGTTCGCCGCGGGCGAAGTCGGACATTGGCAGGTCGAAGAAGGCGATCAGCCCGCGCAACAGTTCCTGCAGCGGCACGTACTCGCCGAACGGCACCAGCTTCTGCTTGAGGTAGGTGCCGGCACCCTCGCCAGCGGTGGTCAGGCCGTTGTAGTAGCGCAGCTCGCCATCGGCGTTGGGCTGGCGCACCGGCACACCGGTGATCAGCGCCGATCCGCGCTGCTCGGCGAAGCCAGCCATCATCGCCAGGTAACCTTCGGCGTGTTCCTTGAGGATCGGCACGGCGGTTTCCGGCCAGACGATCAGGTCCGCCGGGCGGCTGCGAAAGGTCATGTCGCGGTACAACAGCAGCTGCATCTCCAGTTTCTTGGGGTCCCACTTCATGCTCTGCTCGACGTTGCCCTGTACCGCAACCACGCTCAGGGGGTTGCCCTTGTCCTGGGTCCAGGCGCGATCCTTGAGCGCCAGTCCGGTCAGCCAGGGGGCGATCAGCAACAGGACGCCAGCCAGCAGGCGCGGCTTGTCGGCACGCAGTCGCGGCAGCGCGACCAGCAGGGTGGCGCTCAGGGCGATGGCGAAGCTCAGCAGCCAGACACCACCCACCGGCGCCAGGCCGGATAGCGGGCCGTCGAGCTGGCTGTAGCCGATATAGAGCCAGGGAAAGCCGGTGAGCAGCCAGCCACGCAGGGCGTCGAAGGCCAGCCAGAGCGCGGTGAAGGCCAGCGCGTCACCGAGCGCCGAATGGCGATTGCGCAGCAGCCGCACCCAGAGCCAGCCGAGCAGGGCGAAGAACAGCGCCAGGCCGGCGACAAAGCCGAACGTCAGCAGCCCGGCCAATGGCGGCGACGCCGCGCCGAAGTCATGGATGCTCACATAGACCCAGCTGACGCCCGAGGCGAACAGGCCGAAGCCGTAGCACCAGCCGCGTTGCGCCGCCTGTTTCGGCCCGGTTTCGCGCAGGCCGAGGTAGAGCAGTGCCACCGACAACAGGGCCAGCGGCCAGATGTCGAAGGGGGCCAAAGAGAGCGTGGTCAGCGTGCCGGCCAGTAGCGCCAGCAGATTGCCCGGCCAGCCGGGGCGGGTGAACCAGTGCATGGGGTTTCCTTGGGCGGGGATTGCGGCGCAGGCTAAGGGCAACGAGGCGATCCGGCAAGCTGGCCGATCGCTTGCCGCCCGCGGGCGGGCGGCAAGTCGCAGGTCAAGCGCTTTCCAGACGGCTCAGGCGCAGCATGTGCACGCGGCGGCTGTCGGCGTTCAATACGCGAACGCGGAAACCGTCGATCTCGGTCACCTCGTTGCGCTTGGGCAGATGGCCAAAGGTGCTCATCACCAGGCCGGCAACGGTATCGAACTCGTCGTCGGGGAAGGCGCTGCCGAAGTACTCGTTGAAGCTGTCGATCGGCGTCAGCGCCTTGACCAGAAAGTCGCCGCTGGGCAACGGTCGGATATAACTGTCTTCCTCGACGTCGTGCTCGTCCTCGATATCGCCGACGATCTGCTCGAGCACGTCTTCGATGGTCACCAGGCCGGCCACGCCGCCGTATTCGTCGATGACGATGGCCATGTGGTTGTGGTTGGCGCGGAACTCGCGCAACAGCACATTGAGGCGCTTGGATTCGGGCACGAAGGTGGCCGGGCGCAGCAGGTCCTTGATGTCGAAGTTCTGCTGGTCCTCCTTGAGGATCAGCGGCAGCAGATCCTTGGCCAGCAGCACGCCGATCACCTCGTCGAGGCTCTCGCCGACGACCGGATAGCGCGAATGCGCGGCGGCGATGATGGCGGGGAGGAATTCGCGTGGAGACTGGTCGGCCTTGATGCTGATCACCTGCGACCGCGGCACCATGATGTCGCGTACCTGCAGGTCGGCGACCTGGATGGCGCCTTCGACGATGGCCAGCGCCTCGTTGTCGAGCAGCTTGTTCTGGTGGGCCTCGCGCAGGATCTCCAGCAGCTCCTGGCGATTCTTGGGTTCATGGGCAAAAGCCTGGGTGATTCTTTCCAGCCAGGTCTTCTGCCCGCTGATCGATCGATCTTCGCTCATGTCGTTGACTCAAGAGTCCTTGCAAATGCCCGGTTCGGGCGAATCTTCAGCATAGGGGTCGGGGTGCCCCAGTTCAGCCAGCAGCTGGCGCTCAAGCGCTTCCATCTCCTCGGCTTCGGCATCTTCGATGTGATCGTAGCCGAGCAGATGCAGGCAACCGTGGATGACCAGATGCGCCCAGTGCGCGTCGAGGGCCTTGCCCTGTTCTGCTGCCTCGCGCTCGACCACCGGCACGCAGATGACCAGGTCGCCGAGCAGCGGAATGTCGAGAAACTCGTCCGGCACATCGGCCGGGAACGACAGCACGTTGGTGGCGTAGTCCTTCTGTCGCCAGGTGCGGTTGAGCTCGCGGCCTTCCTCCTCGTCGACCAGGCGAATGGTCAGCTCGGAGTCGCCACTGCGCTGACGCAGCGCCAGTTCGCACCAGCGTTGCAGGTCCGTCGCAGCGGGCGCGGCGCCAGTGCTGGCGCACTGCAGGTCGAGTTCAATCACCGGCGGCATCCTGCGCGGCGCGCTTGCTGGCCGGCGACTGACGATCCTCGAACGACTCGTACGCCTCGACGATGCGCTGCACCAGCGGGTGGCGCACCACGTCCTTGGGCTTGAAGTGGGTGAAGCTGATGCCGTTGACGTCCTTGAGCACCTCGATGACGTGCGCCAGGCCGCTCTTGGTGCCACGCGGCAGGTCGACCTGGGTGATGTCGCCGGTGATCACGGCGGTGGAGCCGAAGCCGATCCGGGTCAGGAACATTTTCATCTGCTCCTGGGTGGTGTTCTGGCTCTCATCGAGGATGATGAAGCTGTTGTTCAGCGTACGCCCGCGCATGTAGGCCAGCGGAGCGATCTCGATCACCTGCTTCTCGATCAGCCGCGCCACGTACTCGAAGCCGAGCATTTCGTAGAGCGCGTCGTACAGCGGGCGCAGGTAGGGGTCGATCTTCTGCGCCAGATCGCCCGGCAGGAAGCCGAGCTTCTCGCCGGCTTCCACCGCCGGGCGCACCAGCAGGATGCGGCGCACCTGCTCACGTTCCAGCGCGTCCACCGCGCAGGCGACCGCCAGGTAGGTCTTGCCGGTACCGGCCGGGCCCACGCCGAAATTGATGTCGTTGTCGAGGATGGCCTTGACGTAGCGCTGCTGGTTGGCGCCACGCGGGCGGATCATGCCCTTCTTGGTGCGCAGCGCCACGCCCTGCTGGGCGTTCGGGTTGGCCAATTCCTCCATGCCGGATTCCTGCAGGTACAGGTGCACCATGTCCGGGGACAGCTCGGTGGTCTTGGTCTCGCGGTACAGGCGGCGCAGGAGGTTCTCGGCGGACTTGGCCACGTTGCTCGGGCCGACCAGTTCGAACTGGTTGCCGCGGTTGCGGATTTCCAGCTCCAGGCGTTGTTCGATCAGGCGCAGATGCTCGTCGAACTGGCCGCAGAGGTTGGCGAAGCGACGGGCTTCAAAGGGTTCGAGGGTGAAACGATGCGGTTCTATGGGTGCGTTCAAGGGCTTTTATATGTGGCCGTGATCGGCGAAGTGGTGAGGGAAAGAATAGCGCTGCGGGCGCAATGCGGAAAGCACAGTCGGGCAGCCGGTCGCGGCGCCGATGCAATCACACGGGCCCGCGACCGTCACTCTCAAGATAGCAGGCTGCCACGCAGCGAGTGTGGCAGCGCATCGTCGATGTGAACGTCGACGAACTGGCCGATCAGTCGCGGGTTGTCGCAGCGGAAGTTGACGATGCGATTGTGCTCGGTACGGCCCTGCAGCATGCCGGGGTCCTTTTTCGAGTAGTCACTGACCAGGATGCGCTGCGTGGTGCCGACCATTCGTCGGCTGTTCTCGAAGCCCTGCTGGTTGATGCGCTGCTGCAGGATCGCCAGGCGTTGTTTCTTGACCTCCTCCGGTGTGTCATCGGCGAGGTCCGCCGCCGGGGTGCCGGGACGAGCGCTGTAGACGAAGGAGTAGGAGAAGTCGAAGCCGACGTCCTCGATCAGCTTCATGGTCTGTTCGAAGTCCTTGTCCGTCTCGCCGGGGAAGCCGACGATGAAGTCCGAGCTGATCAGGATGTCCGGGACCGCGGCCTTCAGGCGGCGGATGCGCGACTTGTACTCCAGCGCGGTGTGGTTGCGCTTCATCGCTGCGAGGATGCGGTCGGAACCGGCCTGCACCGGCAGGTGCAGGTATTTCACCAGCTGCGGGATGTCCGCGTGGGCCTGGATGATGGCGTCGGAGAATTCCAGCGGATGGCTGGTGGTGTAGCGGATGCGTCCGATGCCATCGATCGCTGCCACTGCATGCAGCAGGTCGGCGAAGTCGTGGCCGTCGTGGCGATAGCCGTTGACGTTCTGCCCCAGCAGGGTGACTTCCTTGACGCCGTTCTCGGCCAGGTGAACGATCTCCGCCAGCACATCGGCCAGCGGCCGGCTGACTTCCTCGCCGCGGGTGTAGGGCACCACACAGAAGGTGCAGTACTTGCTGCAGCCTTCCATGACCGAGACATAGGCGCTGGGGCCGTCGACGCGCGGCTCGGGCAGGCGGTCGAACTTCTCGATCTCGGGGAAGGAAATATCCACCTGCGGCGTCCTGGTGGTGCGCGCGGCATCGATCATTTCCGGCAGGCGGTGCAGTGTCTGCGGGCCGAAGACCACATCGACATAGGGCGCGCGGTCGCGGATCGCCGCGCCTTCCTGGCTGGCGACGCAGCCACCGACGCCGATCACCAGCTGCGGATTGTCCTGTTTCAGTTCGCGCCAGCGGCCCAGCTGGGAAAAGACCTTTTCCTGGGCCTTTTCGCGGATCGAGCAGGTATTGAGCAGGATCACGTCGGCTTCTGCCGGATTCTCGGTGATCTCCATGGCCTGGTGTTCGCCCAGCAGGTCCACCATGCGCGAGCTGTCGTACTCGTTCATCTGGCAGCCATGGGTTTCGATGAAAAGCTTGCGGGTCATGTTACGGGCCGGCGTTGTGCAAAAAATGACCGGCGATTATATGCCCACCGCCGGGCAGGGGAAAGCGCGGACGGATGCCGCAGGGCGGCTGCCTCGCCAGGCTTCAGGGAATGAGCGGCGCGTCGGCGGCCTGCAGCTGCATGAGATAGTCGCGGAAGATCTGGCCGAGCACCTGAGTGGCGATCTCCAGTTCGTCGCGGCGCATCTGCGCGGAGACGCGGTCGGCGGTGTCCAGCGCCTCGTCCTCGCCGTTGACCGCAGCCATCTTCAGCACGATATAGGCCTGGACGTTGTTCGCCTTGACGCCTTCGCCCCGGAAGAACATCACGCCGAGGCGGTGCTGCGCCGCCGCATGGCCGCGCAGCGATGCCTGTTCGAACCAGTACAGCGCCTTGGCCAGGTCGCGCGGTGCGCGGCGGCCATCGTAGTGGAATTCGCCCAGTTCGTAGGCGGCCTGCACGTCGCCTTCACTGGCGGCCTGCTGGCAGCTGCGCAGCGCCTCGGGGAGTTCTTCGGGGAGCGTGTTGAGCGCGCAACGGGCGGTCGCCGGGATCAGCAGGGTGTTCCCGCCGGCCAGGGCCGTGAGAGGCGAGAGAAGCAGCAGACAGCCCAAAGACAGGATGCGGCCGGTGCGGATCATGAAAATCTGGCGCCTCGAGGAGCAGGGCGATAATGAAAGGCTGGAACGAGCCAGCCGTCACATTATGGATAAGCTGCAGTCTGCTTACAAAGCCTTTAACCGCCTGCCATCGGCTTTTTATGTCGCGGTTGGCTGTTGTTCGCCTGTGCTGCCCGGCAACCGCAGCAACAGCAGCGCCAGCAGCGGACTGGCGATGGCCAGCAGCAGTGGCTCTGCCCCGGCCAGCGGATTGTCGATAGCACTGCCGCTGGGTATCGGCAGCATGAGCAGCAACAGCACGCCGGCCGCGACGCCAGCACCGCTCGGCAAGCGGTCCGGCCATTGCAGCACCGCCGCATAGATCACCAGCAGCGCGCTGGCGAGCAGCAGGCCGAGCGCATAGGGCTCGCTCCAGCCCAGCTGTCGTGCCAGTTCGAAGAACACGCACAGGCCGAGCACCACCCGGCCCCAGTTCGGCCGGCTCCAGACCCAGCGTCGTGCCAGGGTCAGCGCAGCCAGCGCGAGCAGCGGCAGACCGAGCAGCAGGGTGGCGCGTTCCAGCCACTGCTGGGCCTCGGCCAATCCGCCGCCGAGGCCGGTCGCCCCGCTGGCCGCGGCGAGGATGAAGGCGAGCATCGCGCTGAACAGCGCCGGTTGATCCGTTTCGCCGTAACGGCGCCGGGCGCGACCGATCTGGATCGCGCTGGCAGCAGCGGCAAGCGTCAGCAGCAGGGACTGCAGCAGTTCCATCGGCGCGTTCACTTGAGCTTGGCGAAGGCGCGCTCGGCGGCGTCGAGGGTGATGGCCAGCTCTTTATCGCCGTGGGCGATGGAGGTGAAGCCGGCTTCGAACGCGCTCGGCGCCAGGTAAACGCCGCCCTCGAGCATCAGGTGGAAGAAGCGCTTGAAGCGGTCGGCATCGCTGGCCATGACGTCGGCGAAGGTCACGATGTCGTCAGCGCCGCTGAAATACAGACCGAACATGCCGCCCACCTGGGTGGTGACGAAGGGGATGCCGGCGGCATCGGCGCGATCCTGCAGGCCCTGCAGCATGCGGCTGGTGTAGGCACCCAGTTCGTCATGGAAGCCTGGGCGGCTGATCAACTCCAGGGTGGTCAGGCCAGCGGCCATGGCCAGTGGATTGCCCGACAGCGTGCCAGCCTGGTAGACCGGGCCGAGCGGGGCAATGCGTTCCATGATGGCGCGCTTGCCGCCGAAGCAGCCCACCGGCATGCCGCCGCCAATGATCTTGCCGAAGGTCGAAAGGTCCGGCGTCACGCCGTAGTAGGCCTGGGCACCGCCGAGGGCGACGCGGAAACCGGTCATCACCTCGTCGAAGATCAGCACCACGCCGTGCGCGTCGCACAGGCGGCGCAGGCCCTCGAGGAAGCCCGGCGCCGGCGGCACGCAGTTCATGTTGCCGGCCACCGGCTCCACGATGATGCAGGCGACCTGCTCGCCCTTTTCCTTCAGCGTGGCTTCGACTTCGTCGAGGTCGTTGTAGGCCAGGGTCAGGGTGTGCTTGGCGAAGTCCGCCGGCACGCCCGCTGAGCTTGGTACGCCCTGGGTCAGGGCGCCGGAGCCGGCTTTCACCAGCAGGCTGTCGGAGTGGCCGTGATAGCAGCCCTCGAACTTGATGATGGCGTCGCGACCGGTGTAACCACGGGCCAGGCGGATCGCGCTCATGGTTGCCTCGGTGCCGGAGCTGACCATGCGGACCATCTCCATGGACGGCACCAGGCGGCAGACCAGCTCTGCCATCTCGGTTTCCATCGCGGTCGGTGCGCCGTAGGACAGCCCGTGCTCGAGCTGGCGACGCACGGCATCCAGTACCTGCGGGTGGCTGTGGCCGAGGATCATCGGGCCCCAGGAGCCGACGTAGTCGACGTAGCGCTTGTCGTCCTCGTCGATGACATAGGCGCCTTCGGCGTGCTTGAGGAACAGCGGGGTGCCGCCGACGCTGCGGAAGGCGCGAACCGGCGAGTTGACGCCGCCGGGGATGTGGGTCTGGGCGCTGGCAAAGAGGGTTTCGGAACGGGACATGCGGGCCTCGCAAAACAGGGGCGGGCCGGCATCAGCGACCCACCGTGGCGGAATCAGGGCGTGTTGAACAGTTGGCTGAAGGCCTGGGCGCGGCGCTCGACCTCGGCGGCGCTGTCGGCGGCGAACAGGGCGTGGATCACGGCGATCATCTGCACGCCTTCAGCGATCAGTGATGGCGCGGTGTCCAGCGTGATGCCACCGATGGCGACGATGGGCAGGCCGATACGGGCGCGGGCTTCACGCAGCAATTCGTGATTGGCTGCCGGTGCGCCGGGTTTGGTGTGGGACTGGAAGAAACGGCCGAAGGCGACGTAGCTGGCGCCATCACGTGCCGCCTGCTCGGCCAGCGGCAGTTGCGCATGACAGGTGGCACCGATGATCGCCTGGCGGCCGAGCAGGGCCCGGGCGGCTGCCAGCGAACCATCTTCCTGGCCCAGATGCAGGCCGACGCCCAGGCGCGCGGCCAGCTCGGCATCATCGTTGATGATCAGCTGAGCACCGTGGCGGGCGCAGAGCTCCTGCAGCGCATCGGCCTCGCGCAGCCGCCGCGCCTCGTCGCTGGTCTTGTCTCGATATTGCAGCAGGCGGGCGCCGCCCTTCAGTGCCGCCTCGACATAGGGCAGCAGGCGGCCATCGGCCAGCAACTTGCTGTCGGTGATGGCGTACAGGCCGCGCAGGCGGGACGATTCCTTCATGCGCTGGTCTCCAGTCAGGCCAGGTCCAGGGGCAGGCGGCGCGGCACGTACTGGCCGTGGCCGGGGGCCTCGGCATCGCGCAGCGTGCGCCAGGTGTAGTCGAGCGCCGAGCGGACCGCGCTGGTCAGCTCCTCGCCCAGTGCCAGACGACCGGCCAGGGCGCTGGCAAGCGTGCAGCCGGAGCCGTGATAGCTGCCCGGCAGGCGCGCGCAAGTGAAATCGTGACGACTGCCGTCGCGGCAATACAGGCGGTTGTGCACTTCGCTCTCGTCGCCATGGCCGCCGGTGATCAGCAGGTGGCGGATATGCGGCAGCAGGCGCTCGGCACACTCGTCGGCGCTGCCCTCCGGCAGTTCGGCAAGGATCCGAGCTTCCGGCAGATTCGGCGTGGCGATGGTGGAAACCGGGAACAGCCACTCGCGCATGGCGTAGCCGACATCCTCCTTGCCCAGCGCACCGCCACCGCCGGCGCGCAGCACCGGGTCGCAGACCAGCGGCACGCCCGGCAGCCGGGCCATGATCTCGAGCACCGTCTCGACCATCTCCACCGAGCCAAGCATGCCCAGCTTGACGGCGGCGACCGGCATATCGGCGATCACGGCGCGGGCCTGGGCCAGTACCCAGTCACGGTCGAGCACACGGAAGTCGGTGACGTTGACGGTGTCCTGCACGGTGAGCGCGGTGACGGTCGGCGCGGCGTGGCAGGCCTGCGCCAGCAGGGCTTCGATGTCAGCCTGCAGGCCGGCGCCGCCACTGGGATCGTGGCCGGACAGGCAGAGGACGACGGGACGGGAAGTGAAGTTTTTCATGGCGTGCGAGCTTATCACCAAACCGCGCTGGCGGGACGCGGCAGTTGTGCGTCTATCCGCCACCGCCGCGCGCACCGGTCATCGGCCAAGTCATCCTGGCGAATCGGCTTTTTCCGGGTGCGCACGCCGCTGTGGTAGATTGCTGGCACTTTGGTTTTCGGACCGGGCGACGGAGTTCACCGACGGTGGGTTCGCAGTAGTCGCCTGGCCTGCACGAGGCATCATGCGGTACGTCTTCCTCTTCTTCCTGGCTGTTCTGCCTGCCTTGGCCGCCGCCGTCGAGCTCGACGAACACACCCGTCATTTGCCGCTCGGGCAGATGATGGAAGTGTTCGAGGACCCGCGCGGGGAGATCGGCATAGAGGACATCGCGTCGCCCGCATTCGAAAGCCATTTCCAGCGCAATCGCACGCCGGTGTTCAATGCCGGCTATTCACGCTCCGTGCACTGGGTTCGCATCGATCTGAGCTACCGGCCGCAGATCGCCCAAGGGGCGAGGCGCTGGTTGCTGGAAGTGGCGTATCCGCCACTGGACAGCCTGCAGCTCTATCTGTCCGACGGCCAGGGTGGCTACCGCCTCGCCAGGGATACCGGCGACACCCGGCCCTGGGCCAGTCGCGAGATCCGTCAGGGCAACTACCTGTTCGAACTCGAGCTCCAGCCCGAGCAGCCGCAGCGCGTCTACCTGCGGGTGGAGAGCGAAGGCTCGATTCAGGTGCCGCTGAGCCTCTGGTCGCAGCACGCCTATCTGGAGGCGCAGCCGGGACGCATCTACGTACTGGGCATGATCTATGGCGTGCTGCTGGCGATGCTGGTCTACAACCTGTTCATCTATATCAGCATCCGCGACCAGAGCTACCTGTTCTACATTCTCTACATCGCCGCGTTTGGCCTCTATCAGGTCTCGGTGAACGGCGCCGGGGTGCAGTTTCTCTGGCCGGATCGGCCGTGGTGGGCCAACGCTGCGACCCCCCTTCTGATCGGCGCCACAGGGTTGTTCGGCTGCCTGTTCACCCGCAGCTTCCTGCGCACCGCCGAGCACAGCCGCTGGATGGACCGGCTGTTGCGGCTGATCATCGGTTTTTCGGTGGTGGTCATGGTGCTGGCGCTGACCACCGACTATGGCCTGTCGCTGCGCCTGGCCACCGCGCTGGCGCTGCTCTTCACCCTGGCGGTGTTCGCCGCCGGCATCCTGGCCTGGCTGCGCGGCATGCGTGTGGCGCGCTATTTCATCATTGCCTGGAGCGCGTTGCTGGTCGGAGGGCAGATCAACACCCTGATGGTGTTGGGCCACCTGCCGCACAACTTCCTGACGATGTACGCCAGCCAGCTGGGGGCCGCGCTGGAGGTGGTGCTGCTTTCGATGGCGCTGGCCGATCGCATCAACGCGCTGAAGGACGAGCGGGCAAAGATCCTGGAGAACGCCCGCGCCGACCTGGAACAGCTGAACCGCGAGCTGGCCGAGAGCAACCGGCTCAAGGACGAGTTTCTCTCCAACATCAGCCACGAGCTGCGCACGCCGATGATGGGCGTGATGGGCGCGCTGGAGCTGCTGCCGGCGTCGGAAACCCCGGAGGAACTCCAGCAGTACCAGCACATCGCCACCGGTTCGGCGCGGGACATGATGCGCCTGGTCAACAACATCCTCGTGCTCAGCGAGTTGCGCGCCGGCAAGCTGCGCCTGCAGGCCCAGCGCTTCAGCCTGCGCGACACGGCGGTGCGGCTGGAGCAGCAGTTCGGCCCCCAGGCGCGCGCCAAGGGGCTGGCCTTCGATCTGGAATTCGACGGCAAGCTGCCGGACCGTGTGTACGGGGACGGCGAGAAGTTCGAGCAAAGCATCTGTCATCTGCTCGACAACGCGGTCAAGTTCACCTCGCGGGGCGCCGTGACGTTGCGCTTCGGCGGCGCGATGGAACAGCGCCAGGTGCAGCTCGAGGTAGAAGTGATCGACAGCGGCATCGGTTTCAGCGACGCCGATCAGGCCTACCTCTATCACCAGTTCCGCCAGGTGGATGGCTCCATGACCCGACGCTACGGCGGGCTCGGCATCGGCCTGGCGATCAGCCGCGGGCTGATCGAAGTGTTCGGCGGGCAGCTGAGCCAGCAGTCGCGGCCCGGCCTGGGCAGTCGCTTCTGCATCCGCGTGCGCTTCCCGCTGCATGGCCCCGAACAGATGCTCGCGAGTCAACCGAACGGCAATCCGCCGTCCGCGCCGATTGCCTGAGGCGCGGACCTTTTGGCCGATACCTCGCTTCAAGCGCCCTGCCGCTGCGTGTTTCACTGCTGATCCAACCGCGCCGCCCATTGCTCGCATGCGCCGACTACGCTTGCTGACAGCCGCCGCGCATCGGTAACGAAACGAGGGCCGTCAGATGATTCCGCAGACCTGTGCCGAAACCCACGAGGTCATCAACCAGGTGCCGCCGCTCGAAGGCGCCAACCTTTACCGCCTCGACCTGCCGTTGCAACAGTGGACGCAGCGCTATCATGCCGGCTGGGCCCAGGGGCGGCTGGATGTCTATGGCGCGCTGGCCGGTGGGCCACTGATGCAGGCCGGCTTTCTCGCCAACGAGAACAGGCCGGTGTTCAAGAGCCATGATCGCTACGGTCATCGGATCGATCTGGTGGAATTCCATCCGGCCTATCACGAGCTGATGCGCACCGCCGTCGAGCATGGCATTCCCTCGCTGCCCTGGACCGATCCCCAGCCCGGCGCGCAGGTGGCGCGTGCGGCGCTGATGTACCTGCACAACCAGGCCGAAGCCGGCAGCAGCTGCCCCCTGACCATGACCTACGCCAGCGTGCCGGCGTTGCGTCTGCAGCCTGACCTTGCCGAACGCTGGCTGCCGAAGATCCTCGCCCGCGAATACGACCCGCGCAACGTGCCGATGGAGCAGAAGGCCGGCGTCACCATCGGCATGGCCATGACCGAGAAGCAGGGCGGCACCGACGTGCGTGCCAACACGACCCGTGCCTTTGCGGTCGGTGCTGGCGGGCCGGGGCAGGCCTACGAGCTGATCGGCCACAAGTGGTTCTGCTCGGCGCCCATGTGCGACGCCTTCCTCACCCTGGCGCAGACCGACAAGGGGCTGTCCTGTTTCCTGCTGCCGCGCCATCGCCCGGACGGCACGCGCAACGCCTTCTATATCCAGCGGCTGAAGAACAAGCTGGGCAACTGGGCCAACGCTTCCAGCGAAGTCGAGTACCGCGGCGCGCTGGCCTGGATGGTTGGCGAGGAGGGCCGCGGCGTGCCGACCATCATCGAGATGGTCGCCTCGACCCGTTTCGACTGCATGATCGGCTCCAGCTCGCTGATGCGTCAGGCGCTGACACAGGCCATGCATCATTGCGCGCACCGCCGGGTAGGTGGGCGCGCCCTGCTCGATCAGCCGCTGATGCAGAACGTGCTGGCCGACCTTGCCCTGGAAAGCGAGGCAGCGCTGGCGCTGACCCTGCGCATGGGCCGCGCCCAGGACCACCGCCATGACGAGCACGAAGACAAGTTCGCCCGCCTGGTCACCGCCATCGGCAAGTACTGGATCTGCAAGCGCGCCCCGACCATGATCGCCGAGGCCAGCGAATGCCTCGGCGGCGCCGGCTATGTCGAGGAAACCATCCTGCCGCGGCTTTATCGCGAGGCGCCGGTGAATTCCATCTGGGAAGGCTCCGGCAACGTGCAATGCCTGGATGTACTGCGCGCGCTGTCCAAAGAGCCCGGCGTGCTGGAGGTGCTGTTCGCCGAACTCGGCGATGGCCACGGTGACGCGCGCCTGAAGGCGCATATCCAGCGACTGAAGGCGGCCTTCGGCGACACCGAGGACATCCAGTACCGCGCCCGTCAGCTGACCGAAGAGGTGGCCGTGGCGCTGCAGGCCAAGCTGTTGCTCGAAGCGGGCGATGCCGCGGTATCGGATGCCTTCATCGCCAGCCGGCTGGATGGCCACGGGCGGGTGCACGGCACCCTGCCGAGGGGGCTGGATATCGCCGCGCTGCTGGCGCGCAGCGCACCGCATCTATGAGCCCTTGTCCGGCGGCAGCCCCTTGCCGTCGGGCCTGCTGCGTCAGGGACGAGGCTGCTGGCGCAGCAATTCCTTGAGTTCGGCGATCTCCCCGCGCAGGGCACGGACCTCGTCGTGCAGGTCGGTTTCGATATGCTCGCGCGCCGCCTCGATGCTCGCCTGGGTGGCTTCGCGGTCTGCGTCGGTGACCGTCTGCATCGCATTGACGATGATCGCGATGAACAGGTTGAGCATGGTGAAGGTGGCGATCAGGATGAACGGGATGAAGAACACCCAGGCATAGGGAAAGATTTCCATCACCGGGCGCACGATGCCCATGGACCAGCTTTCCAGGGTCATGACCTGAAACAGGGTGTACACCGAACGACCAAGGCTGCCGAACCACTCGGGGAAGTCGGCGGCGAACAGGCCCGTGGCGATCACCGCCGAGACGTAGAAGACCAGCGCCAGCACCATGGCGATCGAGCCCAGCCCGGGAATTGCCGACAACAGTGCGCCGACCACGCGGCGCATCGACGGCACCATGGTCACCATGCGCATCACCCGCAACACGCGCAAGGCACGCAGGATGCTGAACGGACCGCTGGCCGGCACCAGGGCGATGGCGACCACGCTGAAGTCGAACAGACTCCAGGGATCGCGGAAGAACGCTGCACGGTGGACATAGATGCGCGCGGCGATCTCGGCAACGAATACCGCCAGGATCAGCGAATCCAGCAGTACCAGCGCCTCGCCCCAGCGCGCCACCAGCGCGGCCGAGGTCTGCATGCCGAGAATCGCCGCGTTGATCACGATGAGCAGCAGAATGCCGCGCTGGAACGCTGGCCGTTCGATGAACTGGCCGAGGCGACTGCGGCTCGTTTCCGGATGTGCTACCTGCATGATGCCTACCTGTCTGTCGATCGATGCCCCGGCCGGCGCCTCGCAGGCGCGCGCTGAGCCGGGCGGGCGCGAGTATGGCGTTGCGCGGGCCAGACGGGAATTGCCTGCGGCGACGGACTCGTTTCCTGATTTAACAGGCAGCCTTCTGCCTTGCTGGCATCGCACACGTCAGTCGGAATACCGCACGTGGTCAGCCAGTATCTCCGTCAGCACACGGCGATCGATGTTGGCGCCGCTGAGCACGACGGCAATGCGTTCCCCCGTGTTAAGCGCGCGTTCCTGAATGGCGGCAGCCAGTGCGGCGGCGCCGGCGCCCTCCGCGGTGTTGTGGGTGTCTTCGTGGAGCGCGACGATCGCCCGGCGGATTTCGCCGTCATCGACACGCGCGATGCGTGCGGCACCTTTGGCAATGATCTCCAGTGCTTCGGCAGCAGGCATCCGGCAGGCCATGCCATCGGCGAACGTATCGGCGGTTTCGGTGCAGACGATCCGCCCCTGCTCGAAGCTCTGTGCGTATGCGTCCGCTGCGCTGGAAACGACGCCGACGATTTCGCAGTCCAGCCCCAGCAGGTCGCGGACGCGAATCAGGCCGCAGATGCCCGAGCCCATGCCGATGGGCACGTAGACGCGGCGCAGCGGCGGCGCGGCCTCGAAGAGCTCCAGGGCATAGGTAGCGACCCCGCGAATCAGGTCCGGATGCAGCGCGGGGACGAAATGCCAGCCGCTCTGTCTCGCCAGCTCGGCGGCTTGCTGGCGCGCCGTGTCGAAATCCTCACCGTGTTCGATGACTTCGGCGTCGCAGGCGCGCATCGCCGCATTCTTTTCCGCCGAGTTGCCCTGCGGTACCAGAACTTTCAGCGGCACGCCGGTCTGTCGCGCGGCCATCGCCAGGCTGATGCCGTGATTCCCGCGGGTGGCGCTGATCATGCCGGGCAGTCGTGGCTCGCGCCCGAGCAGCTCATGCACGTAGAGCAGGCCGCCGCGAACCTTGAATGCACCGGCCGGCGTGTGGTTTTCGTGCTTGACCCAGACTTCGCAGCCGAGGCGTTGCGACAGTAGCGGCCAGTTGTACTGTGGGGTCGGCGGAACATGCCGGCCGATCAGTTCGGCGGCCTGGCGCAGTGCGGTGAGATCGAACATGGCGGCTCCTCAGTGGTTTGACGGAGAGCCTAGGTCGGATCATTGTATGGGTAAATCCTTATATTGCATGGCAGGCAATGTGGCTTCCGAAGCTTAGCGATAACGATCAACCGCGCTATCTGGCGCTGGTGGATGCGATCTCCGTGGCAATCGAGCGCGGCGAACTCAAGCCGGGCGATCGCCTGCCTCCGCAGCGCCGGCTGGCCTGGGCGCTGGGGCTCAATCCGAGCACGGCCATGCAGGCCTATCGCGAGGCCGCGCGACGGCATCTGGTTGGCGGTGAGGTCGGCCGCGGCACCTTCGTGCTGGCAAGCAGCCGCGAGGCCAGCCTGTTCCTGCTCAAGCAGCCGGAGGCCGTGCCGGCGCGCCTGGACCTGTCGACCAATTTGCCGGTGCTGGACGCGGACGATCGGGATCTGCACCGCAGCCTGGCGGCGCTGGGAGCATCGTCAGAGCTTGCGCGGTTGCAGGGCTACCCCTCGGCCTCGGCGCTGCAGCGTGGGCGCGTCGCGGTCAGCCGCTGGTTGCAGCGTCGCGGGCTGGAGCTGCCGCCGGGGCAGATCCTGCTCTGTGCCGGTGCACAGCAGGGTGTGTTTGCCGCCATGCTGGGCCTGTGCGCGCCGGGCGAACCGGTGCTGGTCGAGGCGCTGACCTCGCCCGGCATCAAGGCCGCTGCGCGTCAGCTGCGCCTGCCTCTGCATGGTGTGGCGCTCGATCAGCACGGCATCGTGCCCGAGGCGTTCGATCGACAGGCTCGGGCCACCGGTGCGCGGGTCGCGGTGCTGACGCCCTGCCTGCAGAATCCCACGGGCGTCAGCATGGACCGCGAGCGGCGCGAGGCGATCGCGGAACTGGCGCGTCGGCACGATCTGCTGATCATCGAGGATGATGTCTACGGAGCCCTCGGTGACGAACCACCGCTGGCGACGTTGCTGGGTGAGCGCAGCGTGTTGGTCGGCAGCCTGTCGAAGACCGTCGCGCCCGGGCTGCGTTTCGGTTTCATTGCCACGCCAGGGTCATGGCTGGGGCGCATCGATCCGGAAGCGCAGGCCACCGGCTGGGCGCTCTCGCCGCTGTGCCTGCGCCTGGCAAGTGAGTGGATCGAGGACGGCACGGCGCTGCGTCGGCTGGCCTGGCAGCGTCGCCAGATCGAGCGGCGCTGGAAGATGGCGCGCAAGCTGCTAGGACCAAGGGTGACGGGGCCCGCTTCGCCGCACCTTTGGTTGACGGCCACGGATGGCGAGATCGGCCTGGCCGGCATTGCCCACGCCGCTTCCATCGAGTGCGCGGCGGCACAGGTGTTTGCCGTCGGCCCCGATGCGCCGGATGCGCTTCGCCTCAGCCTGAGTGCGGCGCCCGGGCTGGTGCCATTGCAGCAGGCGCTGCAGGCATTGGCCGAGGGGCTTGGCGTGAGGCGAGCAACGGATGAGGTGTCTGCGGCGCTATCGCTGTCATCGATGAGCAGGCAAGATGTTTCCAACGACTGAACAAGGAATCCAGCATGAATCCAGCCGGTGATACTTTCCGCATTGCCACCAGCGCAGAAGCTGCAGTGGACTACCTTGCCGAACTGCACGCGCGCGCCACCACGGCGCTCAACCAGGCGCTCAAACGTTACGTGACCAGCCGCACCGAACCGAGCCTGCAGGAGCGCAGCCTGTTCCGCTATCCGCAGCTGCGCCTGACCTATGAATGCCACGGCGAAGTGCCGGCTTCGACCCGCGCCTATGCCAAGGTGCAGGCGCCCGGCGTGTACAGCGTCACGGTCACGCACCCGGCCGCGTTCCGCGCCTACCTGCTCGATCAGCTCAAGCCGCTGATCCAGGATTTCAACGTCACCGTTGAGGTCGGCATGAGCGACCGCAACATTCCCTATCCCTACGTGATCGAACAGGGCGACGAGCTGGCCGGTACCGGCGTAACTGCGGCCGAGCTGGCGCGGGTATTTCCCAGCACCGACCTGTCCGCCGCGACCGACGATATCGCCGACGGGCTCTACGACTGGGAGCACGCCGATCCCTATCCGCTGGCGCTGTTCGACGGCGCGCGGGTGGACTTCTCGCTGCGCCGGCTGGTGCACTACACCGGCAGCGACTGGCGCCATGTGCAGCCCTGGATCCTGCTGACCAACTACCACCGCTACGTCGACCAGTTCATCCGCCACGGCCTGGATATGCTGCGTGACGACACCCGTTTCACCCGCATGGTGCTGCCGGGCAACGTGGTCATCGAGCGCGGCATGGAGGAGGGCGAGGCGCAGGCGATCATCGGCGGTGTGCTCTGGCACCGCTACCAGATGCCGGCTTATCACCTGATCGCCGAAGACGGCCACGGCATCACGCTGGTGAACATCGGCGTCGGTCCGTCCAACGCCAAGAACATCACCGATCACCTGGCGGTGCTGCGCCCACATTGCTGGCTGATGATCGGTCACTGCGGCGGGCTACGGCAGTCGCAGTCCATCGGCGACTACGTGCTGGCCCACGCCTACATGCGCCGCGACGGCATCCTCGACCGCGTGCTGCCGCCGCATATTCCGCTGCCGGCGCTGGCCGAGGTGCAGCAGGCGCTGCAGGATGCGGCTGCACGCATCACCGGGGAGCAGGGCGAGGCACTGAAGAAGCGTCTGCGCACTGGCACCGTGCTGACCTACGATGATCGCAACTGGGAATTGCGCTGGGCCCAGGAGCGGCCGCTGATCAACCTGTCGCGTGCGGTGGCGGTGGACATGGAGAGCGGCACCATCGCCGCCCAGGGGTATCGCCTGCGCGTGCCGTACGGCACGCTGCTGTGCGTGTCGGACAAGCCCCTGCACAGCGAGATCAAGCTGCCCGGGTCGGCCAATGCGTTCTACGAGCGCGCCGTGACCCAGCACCTGAAGATCGGCATCGCCGCCCTCGACCTGTTGCGCAGCCAGCTGAACTCGCTGCACTCGCGCAAGCTGCGCAGCTTCGACGAGCCGCCGTTCCGCTGATTCGCGCCGGCGCTTTCGCGGGGATGGACGATACTCAAGAGGTTCATCCCCGCGTCAGCATCGGAGGCTCAACATGGACGCATCGACTCACGCCTTCCACAACCTGTTCGAACAGTTGGGGCTGCCCAACGACGACGTGTCGATCAGGCGCTTCATCGAAACCCACTCACCCCTGGCGGACGACATCTACCTGGCGGACGCGCCCTTCTGGACGCCGGCCCAGGCGAGCTTCCTGCGTGAGGAGATCCTCGAGGATGCCGACTGGGCCGAGGTGGTCGATCGCCTCAACGTAGCGCTGCGACGGCACTATCACTGACGCATCGCCGTACTCAGCTGGCCAGCAGCCAGGCGCCGGTCAGCGCCGAGGCGGCACCGGCGATGCGCACCAGCGGCGCGGCGGTCTGCGGCAGGTAGCGCACCGCTGCGTAACCGGCCGCGTGCAGGGCGGCCGTGGCCAGCACGAAGCCGGCGGCATAACCCCACGGGCTGGACAGCTCCGGCAGTTCCAGGCCATGGGCGACGCCGTGGCTGATGGCGAACAGCGCAGTGAGCAGGGCGGCCACCGGCAGAGGCGGACGTACCGCCAGTGCCACCAGCAAGCCCAGTGCGAATACCGAGCCGGCAATGCCGGTTTCCATCAGCGGCATCTCGATACCGGCAAAGCCGGCGAGGCCGCCCAGCAGCATAGTGGCGACGAAGATCAGCGGCAGCGCCCAACGCGCCTTGCCGGTCTGCTGGGCCGCCCATAGCCCGACGGCGACCATCGCCAGCAGGTGATCGAGACCGAAGACGGGGTGAGCGATACCGGACAGCACGCCGGCGTGATCGTGGCCGGGGTGTGCCAGTGCCAGGGTCGGGCTGAGCAGCAGAAGGGTGGCGAGCAGTGGTTTGCGCAGGTTCATAGAGACTCCTTGGGTGGTCGGGCGGACGTCAGGCGGCGCTGAGCATTCCCTGTTTTTCGATGAAGGCGATGATCTCCTCGAGACCCTGGCCGACCTTCTGGTTGCTGAAGACGAACGGGCGCTCGCCGCGCATCTTGCGGGCGTCGCGATCCATTACCTCCAGCGAGGCACCGACCATGGGTGCGAGGTCGATCTTGTTGATCACCAGCAGGTCGGACTTGCAGATGCCCGGGCCGCCCTTGCGCGGCAGCTTGTCGCCGGCGGACACGTCGATCACGTAGATGGTCAGGTCAGACAGCTCCGGGCTGAAGGTGGCCGAGAGGTTGTCGCCGCCGGACTCGACGATGATCAGATCCAGGCCGGGAAAGCGCCGGTTGAGCTGCTCCACGGCCTCGAGGTTGATCGAGGCGTCCTCGCGAATCGCCGTGTGCGGACAGCCGCCGGTTTCCACGCCGATGATCCGCTCGGGCGCCAGGGCCTCGTTACGCACGAGGAACTGGGCGTCTTCCTGGGTGTAGATGTCGTTGGTCACCACGGCGAGGTTGTAGCGGTCGCGCAGGGCCTGGCACAGGGCGAGGGTCAGGGCGGTCTTGCCGGAACCGACCGGCCCGCCAATGCCGACGCGCAGGGGTTGTGTGCTCATGGGTGGTCTCCTCTGGGAGGCAGTGTGGGTGCCTCGGGGTTGATGCGAAGGGTGCTGCTGCCGATTGGGGCAGGGGGGAATAGAAATCCTTGGGTGATCGATGGTGGCGTACGCAGTGTTGTCAGGCGCCGCGCTTTCCTCGGCTGGGACTACTGGTTGCGCCTTGCACGGCGCGTCACTTTCTCTTGTCTCGCCAAGAGAAAGTAACCAAAGAGAAGGCGACCCCGGCATCCGGCCCTTCGCTGCGCGAAGGGTGCCCTCACTCCATCGCCGCTCCGGAGGCACGCTGCGAAGGGCCATCCCTGGCCCATCGCAGCTCGCGCGGCATCCATGCCGCTCAACCCCCTCCACGGCAACTGCGCTCGGCCTCCTGACGGGGGTTGGGGTCCGAGTTGCCTGAAAGCTTGTGAACCTCATGACCTAAACAACCGACTGTACTGCCGCTCATGCGCCATGCTGGTCAGCACCAATCCAAACGGCGCGCTGCCCCAGGCCGCTTCCGGCAGCTGACTCGCTTCCCGCTGCGCCTGGCTCAGGACCGGCAACAGCTGCGAGGTCAACCGCTGCGCCGCCTGCTGCCCCAGCGGCAGGGTCTTCATCAGCACCGCCAGCTGATTTTCCAGCCAGCCCCACAGCCAGGCGGCCAGTGCATCGGCGGGTTCGATCCGCCAGGCGCGGGCGGCCAGTGCCCAGGCCAGGGCCAAGCCGGGCTCGTCGGCCGCGGCCAGGCAGTCACGCCCAGGCTGGTCGAGTTCCGGCAGGCCGTCGAGCAGCTGCGCGAGGGAATAGCCCATCTGCCGGCTTTCCAGCTGCAGCTCGCGGGTTTCGCGGCTGGCGCGGTGTTCGGCAGCCAGATGCAACAGGCGCGGCCAGTCGTCCTGTGCCGCCGCTTGGCAATGCACGAGCAGCAGTGGCGCCTCAAAGCGGGCAAGGTTGAGCAGCAGTTGATCCTCCAGCCAACGCCGGGCGCTGTCCGGGTCGTTCACCTGGCCGTTCTCCACCGCCATCTCCAGCCCCTGGGAATAGCTGTAGCCGCCGATCGGCAGCTGCGGGCTGGCCAGCCGGAGCAGGGCCCAGGCCGGGACGGGCGCGCCCGTCGCGTTCACGGGCGTACGCCGAACTGGTGCAGGCGCGGTGCGTAGCTGAACTCCGCCTCGCCGGCGTGGGAATGATGATGGCCGCCACCGTAGGCGCCATGCTCCGGCTGGAAGGGCGCCTCGATGTGTTCGACCTGGGCGCCCAGCTGCAAGAGCATGTCCTTGAGTACATAGTCGTCGAGCAGGCGCAGCCAGCCGTCGCCGACCTGCAGGGCGACATGGCGGTTGCCCAGGTGGTAGGCCGCGCGGGTCAGCTCGAAGGCGCTGGCGCAGGTGACGTGCAACAGCTGTTCGGGGCGGGCGCGCACGCGCACCACACGGCCATCGGCTGCCAGCAGGCACTCACCGTCGGCGAGCGGCGGCTGGCCGCGTTCGAGAAACAGGCCGACGTCTTCGCCGCTGGTACTGAAGCAGCGCAGGCGACTCTTGCTGCGCGCGTCGTAGGTCAGTTCGAGTTCGGCCTGCCATTCAGGGCGGGCCGCGATGCGTTGGCGAATCACCAGCATTGCATTGTTCCGGTCGGATCGTTTGCCGAAGCAGAGCAAGGGGCTTGCCAATCGGGCGTCCGGACAGGGCTGGTGGCGGCTACAGGGATCTTTGTGCCAGATATTGGGGCCTGTCGCGCACCGTTACGGTGCGCGCGGTGCGGTCGTGACGCAGGCGTGCGCCTTACTGGTGCAGGCTGCGCACCATGTACACCGCCGGGATCTGGTAGCTAGCCAGGTTGCCGGCCTGTGGCGGCTCGAGTTCGTCATGGGCCTGGTAGCCCAGGCGCGACCAGAAGCCGGTCGAATCCTGTACCGAGACCAGCGCCGAATAGCGCAGCCTGATGCTGCTGGCCTGCTTCAGGTTGTGGCGTACCAGCGCCGGACCGATGCCGCGACCGGCGGCGCGACGGGCCACGGCCAGATCATGCAGGTACAGACAATCGGCTTCACCGTCACTGTGGAATTCACCGTCCAGCGGCGTGACCTTGCCTAGGCGGGACGGGTAGGCGAACAGGTAGCCGCAGACCCCCTCGGCGTCCTCGGCTACCCAGGCCAGGTGCGGGCAGGCCGCCAGGCGCGAGCGAATCACCGCTTCGTCTTCCAGTACCTCGGCAGCATAGGATTCTTCCTGGATCGCCAGGACGGCAGGGATATCGCGCTCCCGCATCGCTCTCAACTGGTACATCACGACTACACTCGAATGCCGCGAAACGCCACGCGGCCCGGCAAAAAGCCGGCGATTATACGCGAAACGGCGGTGTTTTGCTTGCCAGCGGACGGCCTGCGGGGCGGGTGTACAGGTCCGAGGTCAGCCGGTGTCAACTGGCCAGCCGGCTCGTCGCCGTGGCAGCACCAGTCAGCCGATTGATGGAGCATCCGCAGGCCTTGGCAGGCATAATGCTTAGTCTGCTAACAAGTGAGGCGAGCGTTGAACGATCATCACCACCCGCTCTATGGCGTTCTGCTGATACTGCTGTCGGGTCTGCTGCTGGCCAGCCATGACGGGTTGGCCAAACACCTTTTGGAGATCTACCCCGTCTTTCTGGTCATCTGGGCCCGCTACGTGGCGCAGACGGTGCTGATGACGGCGCTGTTCGTGCCGCGCATGGGGCAGCGCGTGTTCCGCACCCTGCGGCCCTGGCCTCAGCTGCTGCGCGGATTGAGCCTGGTCAGCGTCAGCCTGCTATTCATCAACGGCCTGCATTTCATCCCGCTGGCCGAGGCGACCGCGGTGATCTTCCTGACGCCGGTGCTGGTGACCGTCGCCTCGGCGCTGCTCGGTGAGCGAATCAATCCCAGCCAGTGGATCGCGGTGGGGTTCGGTCTGCTCGGCGTGCTGATCATCGTTCGTCCGGGGTCGGCATTGTTCACTCCGGCAGCGCTGCTGCCGCTGGGCGCGGCGCTGTCGTTCACGGTCTATCAGCTGATCACGCGGCGCCTGGCCGGAACCGACCATCCGGTGACCAGCAACTACCTGACCAGCCTGGTCGGCTGCGTGGCCCTGAGCGTGCTGGTGATCTTCAACTGGCGCACGCCGACGCTGCACGACGCGCTGCTGATGGGCGCCCTCGGTGGCATGGCCATGCTCGGCCATCTGCTGCTGACCAACGCCTTCCGCTTCGCCAGCGCGGCGACGCTGGCGCCGTTCACCTACAGCCAGATCGTGTTCGCCGGGGTGGTGGGTTACCTCGCCTTCGATCACGCACCGGATGCCGGCGCCCTGATCGGCATGGCGGTGATCATCGCCAGCGGGCTGTGCATGGCCTATGTGCAGCGCCGCCAGCCCGCCGCCGGCGGATAAACGGCAGATGTGCCATTCGGATGGCCGAACAGCTTCTCAGCATCGATATTGAAATGAACAGACAGGGCGATTCGACCCTTGCGTGCAACGCATACAACAAACGGAGCCTATATGCCGCGACTCTCTCATCATGACCTGCGCCGCAACTTCCGCGAGCTGCTCAACGCCGACCGCTGCTTCCACACGGCGTCGGTGTTCGACCCGATGTCGGCACGCATCGCCGCCGATCTCGGTTTCGAGGTCGGCATTCTCGGTGGCTCGGTGGCCTCGCTGCAGGTGCTGGCCGCGCCGGACTTCAACCTCATCACCTTGAGCGAGTTCGTCGAGCAGGCCACGCGCATCTGCCGCGTCGCCCAGTTGCCGGTGCTGGCCGATGCCGACCACGGTTACGGCAACGCGCTCAACGTGATGCGCACCGTTTCCGAACTGGAACGCGCCGGGATTTCCGCGCTGACCATCGAGGACACCCTGCTGCCACCCAAATTCGGTCGCCGCTCCACCGACCTCATCGGCATGTTCGAGGCCGTCGGCAAGATTCGCGCGGCGCTGGAGGCGCGAGTCGATCCGGAGATGGCCATCATCGGTCGCACCAACGCCGGCGTGATCGGCTTCGAGGAAGTCATTGCGCGCGCCCAGGCCTACGAAAAGGCCGGTGCCGATGCCATCTGCCTGGTCGGCATCGAGGATTTCGATCATCTGGAAAGCATTGCCAGCCAGCTCAGCAAGCCGCTTATGCTGGTCACCTACGGCAACCCCAACCTGCGCGACAACGCGCGGCTGGCCGCGCTCGGCGTGCGCATCGTGGTCAACGGCCACGCAGCCTACTTCGCAGCGATCAAGGCGACCTACGACTGCCTGCGCGAGCAGCGTCAGGTCGACGCCCTGGACCTCAACGCCTCGCAGTTGTCGGTCAAGTATTCCACCGCGGACGAGTATGTCGTCTGGGCCGAGGAGTACATGCAGGTCAAGGAGTAAGCCGCTGACCCGCCCGGACAGCCATCGCTGCCCGGGTGGGCAACACCGCCGCCACTGGAGCCTTGATGAGCCCACGCCTGTTGACCTTCATGGTCGCCTTCGCCGCCTTTCTCGGGCCGTTCACTCAGACCGTGTATGCGCCGATCCTGCCGGAGCTCGGTGGTGCGCTGCGCACCACGCCGTTTCTGATCAACCTCAGCATCTCGATCTTCACGCTGGTGCTGGCCTTCATGCAGATCATCTACGGGCCGCTGGTGGATCGCAGTGGGCGCAAGCGCACCCTGCTGGCCGGCTTGGCAATCTATATCGTCGCTTCCCTGGGCTGTTTCCTGGCCGATCGCATCGAGACACTGCTGGCGTTCCGCGCGCTGCAGGCGGTCGGCATCGCCGCCGGAGCGGTGGTGGCGGTCACGGTGATCGGCGATCGCTTCGAAGGCGCCGCGCGCGGCCGGGCGATGGGTTCGTTCCAGATGATGGTGGCGCTGGGGCCGGTGGTCGGCCCGGTGGTGGGCGGTTTCGTCGGCGAGCATCTGGACTTCCACTACGTGTTCCTGCTGCTGGCCCTCGTCGGCGCGGCCGCGCTGCTGAGCAACGCCATCTGGCTGCGGGAAACCCGGCCGGCCGGGGAGCCGCGCGCCTTTCATCCGGCGCAGTACCTGGAGGTACTGGGCAACCGCCAAGGGCTGGCGATCATGCTGCTGAGCTTCGTGCAGTACTACGCCTTCTACAACTACCTGGTGTTCATGCCGCGGGTGCTGGATGCGGTCTACGGCCTGAGCGCCAGCGAAAAAGGACTGGTGTTTCTGCCGCTGTCGGTGGCCGTGGTGATCGGCAGCTACGTCGGCGGTCGGCTGCTCGGGCATTGGCGACCGCGGCCGATGCTGCTGGTCACGGCGCTGCTCAATGCGCTCAGCCTGCTGCTGTTTGTGGCGGTGGCGCCTCTGTCGCTGGTCGCGCTGGTGGTGGCGGTAACGGCGTTCGGGCTGTTTCTCGGGCTGTCGCTGCCGGTGCAGACCAGTCTGCTGATGGACCTGTACCAGCACAACCGCGCCACCGCTGTGGGCAGCTACAACTTCTTCCGCTTCATGGGCATGGCCACCGGCCCGGTGCTGGGCTCCTGGCTGTTTCAGGATGGCAATCTCGGGCTGCTCTACGGCTTCGCCGCAGCGGCCTTCCTGCTGGCGGTCGGCAATGCGCAGCTGCGCTTTCGACAGGGATAGCGCCGGCAGACGTCGGCGACGCTAGAAGAACGAGCGTTCGGCCTTGAACATCATGAACCCTTCGCAATAGGTGTTCTGCCCGGAATAGACGCCACATTGCGCGCCGCGCAGGCTGGTATCGGTGTAGGACAGATCCAGCTGCATGCCGAGCAGGCGCCGCGACAGGTTCAGAGACCAGTCGTTGAACACCCGCACGCTGCCGCCGGGGTAGTACAGCGGGCTGTCCAGGGTGTGGCTGGCGTACTTCAGGCGTACCCCAACGTCGAACGGCCGCAGCGCACCCAGGTCGAGAAACAGCGTGCTGTCGGTCCGCCCCAGCGAACTGCTCAGCGCGCCACCCAGCCGGCTGCTGCCCAGGTTGACGCCGGCGTAGTACTCCTCGCGGTTCCTGGCCTGCAGCTCGGGAAAGCTATAGCGGATCACGCCGAGCTCGTAACCCAGCGAGTCGTCGAGCCGCGGCTGGGCGTAACCGACATAGCTGTTGAGCTCCAGCTGACTGCCGTCGAGCAGTCCGACGCTGGGCGACCACTGGCCGAGGTAGACGCCACTGGCGTGGGTCAGATCGAGGCCGCCACGAAAGGTGCCGGCCGTGGTGGGCTGCACCAGACCCTGGGCCATGCTGCGAGTCGGTGCGGTGCCGAGCTTGAGGTCGAACTGGCCGACCTCGCGTTCCACCACTTCAGGTTGGCTGGCGCAGCCGCCGAGCGCGATGGCCAGCGCGAGCAGATATCGTCTGTGCATATGCTGCTTCACTGGTGAGAAGACTGAACGGCCGACCGGTGACGACCACCTGCGGCAAGACCGGACCGGAGCGCTGCTGGCTGCCACGGCTTGCCTGAACCGGGCCGAGGATAGTCAAGCTGGTCGGGCTGCGAGCCCCGCTCGTCGATTTGGCGCCAGCGGATCGACAGGCGGCGCCGGTGCGTGGCCTAACGGAAATCCGGCGGTTCACGGCGCGGCTTTTTGGAAACCCCCGGCGCGAATACCGTTCCAATGCAGGCACACCCAAGAACTGGCCCGGCGGGCCGAGGAGGTTGCGATGGCCACCGGTTGGGCAGGAGATGGCGCGGTACAGGAGCAGATCGACAGCACCGTCGAAGATGCCGTACAGCGCGCCCGCAGCCGACTCGCTCGGGGCGAAAGCCTGAAGCACTGCGAAGAATGCGGAGAGAAGATTCCCGAGGCGCGCCGTCAGGCGGTGCCGGGTGTACGCCTGTGCATCAAGTGCCAGGCGGCGCAGGACAAGGAAGATGCCAGGTTCAGCGGCTACAACCGTCGCGGCAGCAAGGACAGCCAGCTGCGTTGATCAATCGCGGCGGATCGGCATCGAGAAAGTGAAGGTGGTGCCCGCTTCGGCACTGGAACTGACACGCATGCTGCCGCCGTGGGCACGGGCGATCTGGTCGACGATGAACAGGCCGAGCCCCAGGCCTCCTCGGCTGGAGCCTCCCTGGTCCTGCCAGTAGGGCTGGAACAGCCGCTCGAGGTGTTCGGCCGCAATCGGCGTGCCGCGGTTGTGCACGGCGAGTTCGAAATGCCCGTTGTCGGTCTGCGCCGTCACGATCACCGGGCCGGTGCTGGCGCCGTGATGCAGCGCGTTGGTGATCAGGTTGGCGAGCAGCTGCGCGATGCGGTCCGGATCGCACTCGAACATCTCCAGCGGCGACAGCCGCTCGAGCAGCACCCGTCGCGGATGCGCATTGCGCAGCTCGTCGGTCACCTGGCGCAGGGTGCGATTGAGCTCCGGTGGCGTCGTCCAGTTCAGCGGAATGCCGTTGCCCAGCTGACCGCGGGCGAAATCCAGCAGGTCATCCACCATGCGCGAGGCACGCTGGCTGGCGGTGCGCACGTGCTCGGCCAGTTGCTGGGTGCCGGCTTCCGTCGAGCGGCGCAGCAGCAGGTCGCTGGCCGCCTGGATCGAGGCCAGCGGGGTACGCAGGTCGTGGCCGAGCAGGGCGATGAACTGTTCGCGCTGGTGGCCGGTGAGGCGCTCGTCGGCCAGCGCGGCGCGCGTGCTCTGCTGCTGCTCCTCGGCATCGAGCTGCAGGGTCAGCAGACGGGCGAAGGATTCGAACATTGCGCGCGTCGCCGGGCTGGACAGGTCGCGGGGTAGCGGGTCCAGCGCGCAGAGCGTGCCGAAGAAGCTGCCATCGGCGCGCAGCACCGGGACCGAGATGTAGCTTTCGAACCCATAGATCTGCGGCGTGTGATGGTGGCAGTAGTCCGGATCGGCGCTGACCTGGCTGATGATGATCGGCTGATGGGAGGCGTGAATCTCGCTGCACAGGGTGGTGGTCACGTCGAGTTCCCCGCCGACCTTCAGGCCGAACTCGATACGATCGAACACGGCACAGGCGGTCCAGTTCGTCTCGGTAACGCGGGCAACTGCAGCGAAGCGCAGGCCGGTCGTTTCGCTGAGGACCTGCAGGATGGCCGGCACGGCACTGATACGCTGCACCGTGAGCAGGTCGTCGAGGAGGGTTCGCACCATCGCAAGGCCCTGAGCGATGAAAAAGGCCGGACACTCTAGCATGCCCGGCCTCGTTTGCAGCGACGCTCACCCCAGCGGCGCGGGTTGTACCGGGGTGACAAGAAGGGGCTGCCTGCGCATCAGCACATAGTGCAGCGTCCCGCCAAACAGTGCGCCCAGCAGCCAGGCGAAACCGGACAGGCTCTCCAGTCCGGGCGTCCATACCGAGGCCACGGAGAACACGGCACTCACACCGAACGCGATCATTGCCTTGCGGTTCCAGCCAGCGTTGAAGTGGTAGATGCCGGTACGTTCGGCGCAGAACAGCTGCTGTACATCCAGACGCTGACGCCGGACCAGGTAGTAGTCCGCCACGATGATGCCGTACAGCGGCGCCAGCGCCGCGCCCAGCGTATCGACAAAGGCGGCGATGCCCACTTCGCTGATGAAGGCCACCCACAGCGCGCCGATGAAAAAGGCGATGGCGGCAGTGATGAAGCCACCGGTCCGGGCGCTGATCCTGGCGGGGGCCAGGTTGGCGATGTCGTAGGCCGGAGGGATGAAGTTGGCGACCAGGTTGATGCCCACCGTAGCGGCGAAGAAGGTGATCGCGGCGACCACCGTCAGGGTGACATTGTCGATGCGTGCCACGATGTCGGTCGGGTTGGTCAGCGTCTCTCCGAATACGACCACGGTGCCGGCGGTGATCACCAGCGCGATCATCGAGAAAACCGCCAGGCTCACAGGCAGGCCGAAGAAATTACCGATGCGCATCTGCCGCTCATCTTTCACGAAGCGGGCGAAATCGCCGTAATTGATTACCACCGCGGCGAAGTAGGCGACCATGGTGCCGACCACTGCCGCGAATGCTGCAATCGGACCGCCGGCATGTTCGCCGCTGCCGCTGAAGATGTCGCCAAGGGCGCCCAGCAGGCTCGGGCCGGCCTGATACCAGATGGCGATCATCAGCACGATCATCACCAGGTAGACTAGCGGGCCGGCCCAGTTGAGAAAGCGCGTTACCCAGTCGACGCCGCGAACGAACAGCGCTACCTGAAACACGCAGACCATCACGTAGGCGGCCCAGTCGATGGCAGTCAGGCCGAGCAGTGTCGCCGCCTGTGGATCGGTGCCCATGAAGGCCCGGAGCAGCAGCGCAACGGCAGTCGAAGCAAAGTAGGTCTGCACGCCATACCAGAAGATCGCGACGATGCCGCGGACGACCGCCGGGAAGTTAGCGCCGCGTACGCCCATGCTCGCCCGCGCCATGACGGGGAACGGAATGCCGTACTTCACACTCGGTTTTCCGGTGAGGTGCACCAGCCCCATCACGATAAAGCCGGCCAGGACGATACCCGTCAGAACCGCCCAGCCATTGAGCCCGTAGCTGATGAAAAGCGTGGCGGCCAGCGTGTAGCCGAACAGACTCTGTATGTCGTTGGACCACACGTTGAAGATCTCGAACCAGCCCCATTTGCGTTCAGCCGGGGGGAGCGGCGCGAGATCCGCGTTATAGAGACTGGGGTCGATCTGCTTGATCTGAAAGTCGTCGTGATTCATGGGATGCGCTCTGAGCAAGACTGTGGATTTTTGTATGCAGTTCTTGTTCCGCGTACGACAGAGCTCGCGAATTATCAGGCGACGATCACTGAGGCGGTTGCGCCCGATGCCTCGAGTCTAGGCGCTCCGAGGCATCGTGCAGGAAAATTTGTATACAAGATTGATGCGAATTTCAGATCAGAAATTCATTGCCGTCGACTTTGCGGAAGCATCGCGGGTATGCACATCAAAAGATGTAGCGCACCAAGGTGGTGCCATCAGTGTCGGCCGGGAGCGGGGGCACGGATATGAAAAGCCCAGGCTTGCGGATAAGCCTGGGCTTTTCGTTGGCGCTGCGGCCTGTCGGCTGCCGCGCTTTCCGTGAAGATCAGAACAGAAAGTAGCGCTGCGCCATCGGCAGCACTTCGGCCGGCTCGCACCAGAGCAGCTGACCATCGGCGCGCACCTGATAGTTCTGCGGGTCGACCTGGATGTCCGGCGTGTAGTCGTTGTGGATCAGGTCCTTTTTCTGCACCTGGCGGCAACCCCGGACCACGCCGATTTTCTTCTTCAGCCCCAGCTGTTCCGGCACGCCGGCTTCGAAGGCGGCCTGGCTGATGAAGGTGAAGCTCGACGCGTGCAGCGAACCGCCGTAACTGGCGAACATCGGCCGGTAGTGCACCGGCTGCGGCGTCGGGATCGAGGCGTTGGCGTCGCCCATCAGGCTCGCGGCAATGGCGCCGCCCTTGAGGATCAGCGTCGGCTTGACGCCGAAGAACGCCGGGCGCCAGAGCACCAGGTCGGCCCACTTGCCCACTTCGATCGAGCCCACCTCGTGGCTGACGCCGTGGGTGATCGCCGGGTTGATGGTGTACTTGGCGATGTAGCGTTTGGCGCGGAAGTTGTCGTTGCCCGCGCCGTCGCCGGGCAGGGCGCCGCGCTGCTTCTTCATCTTGTCGGCGGTCTGCCAGGTGCGGGTGATCACCTCGCCGACGCGGCCCATGGCCTGGCTGTCGGAGCTGATCATGGAGAAGGCACCGAGGTCGTGGAGGATGTCTTCGGCGGCGATCGTCTCGCGGCGGATGCGGCTCTCGGCGAAGGCCACGTCCTCGGCGATGCTCGGGTCGAGGTGGTGGCAGACCATGAGCATGTCCAGGTGCTCGTCGATGGTGTTGCGGGTGAACGGCCGGGTCGGATTGGTCGAACTGGGCAACACGTTGGGGAAGCCGCAGGCCTTGATGATGTCCGGCGCGTGGCCGCCACCGGCGCCTTCGGTATGGTAGGTGTGGATGGTACGGCCCTTGAACGCGCCGAGGGTCGTCTCAACGAAGCCCGATTCGTTAAGGGTGTCGGTGTGGATCGCGACCTGCACGTCGTACTGGTCGGCGACGTTCAGGCAGTTGTCGATGGCGGCCGGGGTGGTGCCCCAGTCCTCGTGCAGCTTGAGGCCGATGGCGCCGGCCCTGACCTGCTCGATCAGCGGCTCGGGCAGCGAGGCGTTGCCCTTGCCGGTAAAGCCGATGTTCATCGGAAAGGCGTCGGCGGCCTTGAGCATCATCGCCATGTGCCAGGGGCCGGGCGTCACCGTGGTGGCGTTGGTGCCGGTGGCCGGACCCGTGCCGCCACCGATCATGGTGGTCACGCCGCTCATCAGCGCCTCTTCGATCTGCTGCGGGCAGATGAAGTGGATGTGCGAGTCGATGCCGCCGGCGGTGAGGATCATGCCTTCGCCGGCGATGACTTCGGTGCTGGCGCCGATGGCGATGGTCACGTCGGGCTGAATGTCCGGGTTGCCGGCCTTGCCGATGGCGGCGATGCGGCCGTCCTTGAGACCCACGTCGGCCTTGACGATGCCCCAGTGGTCGAGGATCAGCGCGTTGGTGATCAGGGTATCGACCACCTCGGCGGCGCACAGCTGGCTCTGGCCCATGCCGTCGCGGATCACCTTGCCGCCGCCGAACTTCACCTCTTCGCCATAGGTGGTGAAGTCTTTTTCGACTTCGATCCACAGGTCGGTGTCGGCCAGGCGCACCTTGTCGCCGACGGTGGGGCCGAACATGTCGGCATAGGCTTGGCGGGAAATCTTCATTGCATCTCATCCTGTCCGTAGGGTGGACAACGCGAAGCTTGTCCACCGGCAATCTGGGTGGTGGAAAAGCCTTCGGCGTTTTCCACCCTACGAAGCTTGCTTGTCGCTTGCGGCTGTGCCCTAGAGCGCGCCCATTACCCGCCCGGCAAAGCCGAACACCCGGCGCTCGCCGGCCAGCTCGACCAGCTCCACCTCGCGGCTCTGGCCCGGTTCGAAGCGCACCGCGGTGCCGGCCGGGATGTTCAGGCGCATGCCGCGCGAGGCGGTGCGATCGAAGGTGAGCGCGTCGTTGGTTTCGAAGAAGTGGTAGTGCGAACCGACCTGAATCGGTCGGTCGCCGCTGTTGGCCACGCAGAGGGTCAGGGTGCGGCGGCCGGCGTTGAGCTCGATGTCGCCGTCCTGGATCTGGTATTCGCCGGGAATCATGGTTTCGATGTCCTGTTCAGGGTCAGTTGCATCATGGTCAGGTCCAGCCAGCGGCCGAACTTGCAGCCGACCTGGCGCATCTGGCCGACATGGATGAAGCCCAGTTGCTGGTGCATATGCACCGAGGCGCGGTTCTCGCTTTCGATGAAGGCAACCATCACATGCTTGTCGAGCATGCGGGCGCGCTCGATCAGTGCCTTCATCAGGCTGCGGCCGATGCCGCTGCCGCGATGGTCGGGGCTGACGTAGACCGAGTTCTCCACGGTATGACGAAAGCCGTCGTGGGGGCGCCAGGGGCCGAAGGAGGCATAGCCGGCCACGCGGCCCAGCTCGTCGATGGCCACCAGCACCGGGTAACCCTGATCGTGGCGTTCGGCCAGCCAGGCGCGGCGGTTGTCGAGGTCGACGATCCGGTCGTTCCAGATTGCCGTGCTGTTCTGCACGGCATCGTTGTAGATCCGCAGGATGCCTGCGAGGTCGGTGTCCAGGGCGTCGCGTATCTGCACGTTGGTTTCCTTCAAGAACGGTTCAAGGTCGTGGGCAGTAGACATTGACCGATATTTCAGGCGATTGGTTGATGCACCGTGACCAGCTTGGTGCCGTCCGGGAAGGTCGCCTCGACCTGGATTTCCGGAATCATCTCGGGCACGCCTTCCATCACCTGCTCGCGGCTGAGCAGGGTGGTGCCGTAGTGCATCAGCTCGGCGACCGTCTGGCCGTCGCGCGCGCCTTCGAGCAGCGCGGCGGAGATGTAGGCCATGGCCTCCGGGTAGTTGAGCTTCACACCGCGGGCCAGCCGGCGCTCGGCCACCAGGCCGGCGGTGAAGATCAGCAGCTTGTCCTTCTCTCTTGGTGACAGATCCATAACCGCTCCAGTCGTAGGGTGGATGTCGCTCTTCGTATCCACCGGCCGGTGGTCGAGACCACGCAGCGTTGTTCAGGGCGACGTGCACGCAGGCGCGCCGGCGTAGGGAGGGCAGCGGCGCAGCCGTGCCCACCGATCATTCAGGTACTCCAGATTCGCGGCGGTACCGCTTCGCGGCCCAGCAGTGCGGGGCGCAACAGCCGCCACAGGTCGATCAGCCAGGCACGGGCGTGCAGCGCCTCGTCGGCCAGACAGCGCGCCACGATGAGCCCCGGCAGTTGCGTCAGGTCACCGCGCACGCGGCTGGGCAGTTCACGGCAGCGTTCCAGCAGGTCCGCGTCGAGCTCGCCGCTGGCGATGAGGGTCGCGAACACCGAACGCCCGTCGAGGCCTATCGGTGAGTCGAGCAACGCATCGGCGCCGGCGATGCGCTGGCGCTCGTGCCAGATCAGCCGGTCGTCGCGACGGATATCCAGGCGCGCCTGGAAATGCCCGGCGTCGAAGCGCTCGCCTGCCGCCGGCCGGCCGAGGGCGACGATGTCCCAGTAGAACAGCCGGGCGTCGCCGTGCAGCTCGATGCGAGTGTTCAGCTCGGCCTGAGCCGCGGAATAGACGATGGTCTCCTGCGGCAGCCATTCCAGCGTGGCACCGGCTTCGACGCGCAGTTGCAGGTCCTGAAAGGCCGGGCTGGCGGCGCGATACCACTTGGCTGCACCAGGGCTGGTCAGCTGCGCCCAGGCGCCGGGGCCGAGCGTGACGCTGATGTCCAGCCGATCCCCGCCGGCGATGCCGCCCGGGGGGTGGACGATGATGTGCTGGCAGACTTCCGACCCTTCGGGATACAGATGCTTCTGCACCCGTAGCGGTCCGCTATGGCGGCGCAGCACCGGGCGCGTCGCGTCGCCGATGCGGGTATAGCCGAGCTCGAGCTCGGCCTGCCAGTGCGGGGTGAAGGGGTGAGTCAGAACGGTCATGCGCGGCTGCCGGTGGTAGTTGACTGGGCAGACAGCAATAGTCGTGCCTCCACCCAACGGTATGCGCAGCTTCGGGGCGTGTGAGGCCTCGTCGACGACGAGACCCGTGGGGATATGCACCGTTACGGTGCGATCTGCTGCCGCCCGGTTCGCTACGCCCTTTCGTGGTGCGCCTGCTGCGCTCTTGCTCAGGGCTGACGGGATGCGCCGAGCCGGGCGAAGAAGCGCTGCTTGGTCCATTCCGAACAGGCCGCATAGAGCAGCGTGATCAGCAGAACCGCCCCGAGCACCGTGGCCGGCAGTGGCTGCAGGGCGAACCAGCCGCCCACCGGCGTGTAGGGCAGCAGCACGGTCAGCAGCGCGATGAGCAGTGAACTGACGAGCAGGAAGCGCCCCGGCCGGCTGCGGTAGAACGGCTTGTGCGTGCGCACCACAAAGATGATGGCGAGTTCGGTGATCAGCGATTCGACGAACCAGCCGCTGCGAAACAGCTCCGGTTGCTCGCCCACCAGGTACAGCAGCACGCCGAAGGTGAGCAGATCGAAGGCCGAGCTGATCAGGCCGAACAGGATCATGAAGCGGCGCACCTCGCCGATGTCCCAGCGATGCGGCGTGCGTGACCAGTCGGCATCGACGCGGTCACCGGCGATGCCGATGGCCGGGATGTCGGAGAGAAAGTTGTTGAGCAGGATCTGCTTGGCCAGCAGCGGCAGGAAGGGCAGGAAGAACGAGGCCACGGCCATGCTGATCATGTTGCCGAAGTTGGCGCTGGTGGTCAGGTAGATGTACTTCAGCGTGTTGGCGAAGGTACGCCGGCCTTCGTCGATGCCCTGACGGACCAGGCCCAGCTCGTGGCGCAGCAGGACGAAATCGGCCGCCTCCTTGGCCACGTCCACCGCGTTGTCCACCGAGATGCCGACGTCCGCGGCATGCAGTGCCGGCGCGTCGTTGATGCCGTCGCCGAGAAAGCCCACCACGTGGCCGGTCTTCTGCAGCGCGCGGATGATGCGCTCCTTCTGGTTGGGATCGACCTCGGCGAACAGGCTGACCCGCGGCGCCAGGTTGATCAGCGCCTCGTCGCGCATCTGCCCGATCTCGGCGCCCGTGATGACGCGCTCGACATCGATGCCGACGCTCTCGGCCACCTGCCGGGCGATCAGGCGGTTGTCGCCGCTGATGATCTTCACCGCCACGCCCAGCTCGCGCAGCGCGGCCAGTTCCTCGCGCACACCGGGCTCGGGTGGGTCGAAGAACAGCAGGAAGCCGGCGAAGACCAGCGCCTGCTCATCATCGACGGTACAGCGCTCGCCTTCCATGGAGCGCCAGGCAAGGCCGAGCACCCGATAGCCGGCGGCGCTCCAGGCGGCGAAGTGGGCCGCCAGCGCCTCACGCCGCTCGGCGGTCAACGGCAGCACGGCATCGCCCTGTTGCACGAACGCCGACACCTGCAGCACGTTATCCAGCGCACCCTTGCAGATCAGCCGTGGCGTGGGCTCGTTAGCGTCGCGCAGCAGCACGCTCAGGCGCTTGCGGACGAAGTCGTAGGGAATTTCATCGAGCTTGTCGGCGCCAGTCATGGCCGGCGCATTGTCGCGGGCGTAGTCGCCGGTCGCCTCGTCCAGCGGGTTGCGCAGGCCGGTCTGCAGCGACGCGTTGAGCCAGGCCATGCGCAGCACCGTGGTGCTGGGCTGGCCGTCGGCGTCCAGCGCCCCGTCGAAGGCCACTACGCCGCGGGTCAGGGTGCCGGTCTTGTCGGTGCAGAGGGTGTCCATCGCGCCGAGATTCTCGATAGCGTTGAGATGGCGCACGATCACGCCGCGCCCCGCCATGCGTCGCGCGCCGGCCGAAAGGGTCGCGCTGAGGATCGCCGGCAACAGCTCCGGCGACAGCCCGACGGCCAGGGCGATGGCGAACATCAGGGTGTCCAGCGGCGGTCGGTCGAGGAACAGGTTGAGCCCGAGCACCGCCGTGACCATCACCAGCATCACCCGCAGCAGCAGACCGCCGAACTGGCGCAGGCCGCGCTCGAACTCGGTTTCCGGCGGGCGCAGCACCAGCGAGCGCTCGATATGGCCGAGCTCGGTATGCAGGCCGCAGCGCACGGCCAGCAGGCGCGCCGTGCCGCTGCGCAGCGAGGTGCCGCGGAACAGGCAGTTGTCGCGCTGCGACAGGGCGGCGTCGCTGGCGATCCGGCTCGCCTGCTTCTGCACCGGAAAGGTCTCGCCGGTCAGCAGGGCCTGGTTGACGAAGCAGTCGCGCGCCTCGACCAGCCGGCCATCGGCCGGAATCAGGCTGCCTGCCGAGAGCTCGACGATATCGCCGGGCACCACTTCATCCGCGGCCAGGCTCTGCAGGCGCCCGTCGCGCCAGACATCGGCGCGGCTGGCCACCTGTTCACGCAGGCGCGCAATCGCGCGGTTGGAGCGGACCTCGTGCAGGCTGCCGACCAGCGCGCTGGCGATGACGATGGCCAGCACGATCAGGGCATCCAGCCAGTCATGGGCGATCAGCGCCACCAGCGCGCCGATCAACAGGATCAGCACCAGCGGGCTGGACAGCTGGCGCAGCAGCGAGGCGCCGACCTGCCGCGCCAGGTTCGGCCGGTACGTACGCCTGACCGACGGCTGTCGCGCGGCGGCAGCGTCGCTGGCGAGCCCGTTCGGCCCGCTCTTCAGGCTGGCGTAGAGCTCATCCAGCGGCTGGCTCCAGTAGTCCGGCGTGACAGTCTCGTGGTGGTCTGCGGCGCCGGCCCGCAAGGCGTCCCGGGAGAGCCAGAAGCCGGGCAGCATCGGCAGCCAGAAGCTCAATACGCGAAACAGCAGCGTTGCCGACAGGCCGGCCGCCAGCGGCACGCCGGCCCAGCTGAGGGTCGCCACCGCGGCGGCCTCGAACGCACCCAGCCCACCCGGCACGATGCCGACACTGCGCAACACGCTGGCCAGCATGAAGCTGGCGAAGATGCCGGCGAAGGGCGCCGCGTGGCCGACCGCGTGAAGCAGCGCCCAGAGGGTCAGGGCGTCAAGCAGGACGATCAGCAGGGAATAGCCGCTAGCCCAGCTCAGCAGGCGCGGATTGCGCGTGAGCCGGGGCTCGGCCGCGAACACCATCGCCAGCAGGCGCTGCATCCAGCGCACGTGTTGCAGGCGCCTGGCCAGGGCGCCCTGCGGCAGCCCGGCGATCAGCGGTGCGGCGATCGCCATGAGGCCGCAGAACAGCATGAAGGCTGCGCTGGTGGCGATCACGGCGAGACTGCCATGGCCGCTGTCGATCGCGATGAAGAGGGCGGCGCCGAGCGCCAGCAGGTAGGCCACGAAATAGGCCGACACGCTGACGATGAAGCAGCTGGAAACCTGAGACACAGCGATGCCGCGACGCTGCAGCAGGGCGACCACCGCCACCGCGCCGCTGAATCCGGAGGAAGGCAGGGCCTGGTCGATGAACAGCTTGGTCAGGCTGAGCTTGGTGGCGTCCCACAACGGCAGCGACGTGCCCGCGGCCGTCAGTACCTGGCGATACAGCTGACCCTGGACGACGTAAGTCAACCCCTGCAGCGCGATGGCGACCAGCAGCCAGGCCGGCTCGGCCTGGCTGAGAACCAGGGCGAAGTGGCTGGCGTCGGCCAGCTGCAGGACGCCGACCACCAGCACGCCGAGCATGGCCGCGCCCAACAGCCAGGACAGCCAGATCAGCGGCCTGGCATGTTCGGCCGGGGCGGAAGAGTCGAACGCATCGTGCATGCCGTGCACCCCCTGCTGGCGCCAACGCTGTCAATCATCGGCCCGGCGGGAGAGCCGGACATTGACACCGATCAGGCGCCCCCGTGGGGGCGCTGCAGCAAGGCTAGATCGCCACCAGGCGTTGCACACCCTCGGCGGCCATGTTTTCGCCGCGGCCCTGCTGGATGATCTCGCCGCGGCTCATCACCAGGTACTGGTCGGCCAGTTCGGCGGCGAAGTCGTAGAACTGCTCCACCAGGAGGATCGCCATGTCGCCGCGGGCCGCGAGCTTCTTGATCACCGCGCCGATCTCCTTGATCACCGAGGGCTGGATGCCTTCGGTGGGTTCATCGAGGATCAACAGGCGCGGCTTGCTCGCCAGCGCTCGGCCGATGGCGAGCTGCTGTTGCTGGCCGCCGGAGAGGTCGCCGCCGCGGCGGTGCTTCATTTCCTGCAAAACCGGGAACAGCTCGTAGATGAACTGGGGTACTTCCTTGGCTTCCCTGGCGCTGAAACGGGACAGGCCCATCAGCAGGTTTTCCTCGACGGTCAGGCGGCCGAAGATCTCGCGCCCCTGCGGCACATAGGCGATGCCGGCGTGCACGCGCTGGTGCGGCTTGAAGCCGGTGATCGGCTTGCCCTCCCAGTTCACCGCGCCTTCCTTGGCCGGGATCAGGCCCATCAGGCACTTGAGCAGGGTGGTCTTGCCGACGCCGTTGCGTCCGAGCAGGCAGGTGACTTCGCCGACCTTCGCCTCGAACGAGAGGCCGCGCAGGATATGGCTGCCGCCGTAGTACTGGTGCAGTTGCTGGACTTGCAGCATGTCGATGTCCTTGTTTCTTTCGTGACGCGTGGAAAAAGCTGCGCCGCTTTCGGTGGATAAGCCTGCGGCGTTATCCACCCTACGATTCGACGGGCGTAGGGTGGATGGCCGAAGCCATCCACCTGTTTGCTCAACGCCCCAGATACACCTCGATCACCCGCTCATCCGCCTGCACCTGTTGCAGCGAACCCTCGGCCAGCACCTGGCCCTGGTGCAGCACGGTGACGTGGTCGGCGATGGTCTCGACGAAGCCCATGTCGTGCTCGACCACCATCAGCGAATGCTTGCGCGCCAGCGACTTGAACAGCTCGGCGGTGAATTCGGTCTCGGCATCGGTCATGCCGGCTACCGGTTCGTCGAGCAGCAAGAGCTGCGGCGACTGCATCAGCAGCATGCCGATCTCGAGGAACTGCTTCTGCCCGTGGGACAGCAGCCCGGCCGGGCGATGACGCGACTGGCCGAGGCGGATGGTCTCCAGCACTTCGTCGATGCGGTCCTTCTGCTCGCCGGAAAGCCTGGCCCTGAGGCTCGCCCACACCGACTTGTCGGTCTTCTGCGCCAGCTCCAGGTTCTCGAACACCGAAAGCGCCTCGAACACCGTGGGCTTCTGGAATTTGCGGCCGATGCCGGCCTGGGCGATGTCCACCTCGCTCATGCGGGTCAGGTCCAGGGTTTCGCCGAACCAAGCGCTGCCGCTGGTGGGGCGCGTCTTGCCGGTGATGACGTCCATCATGGTGGTCTTGCCGGCGCCGTTGGGGCCGATGATGCAGCGCAGCTCGCCGACGCCGATGTACAGGCTGAGATCCGTCAGCGCCTTGAAGCCGTCGAAGCTGACGTTGATGTCTTCCAGGCTGAGGATGGTGCCGTGGCGTACGTCCAGACCCTTCTCGGCGACCCGGCCGAGGCCGATGGCATCGCGGGTCAGGCCACCGCCGGTGGGGTCGAAGCCGTCGATGACGGCGCTGCAGGGTACGGTTTTCATTCTTCGCCCCTCCGCTTGATGAGGCCGATGACGCCCTTGGGCAGGTACAGGGTAACGACGATGAACAGCGCACCGAGGGCGAACAGCCAGTATTCGGGGAACGCCACGGTGAACCAGCTCTTCATGCCGTTGACGAGGCCGGCGCCGAGCAGCGGGCCGATCAGCGTGCCGCGTCCGCCGAGGGCGACCCAGACGGCGGCCTCGATGGATTGCGTCGGCGCCATCTCGCTGGGGTTGATGATCCCCACCTGCGGCACATAGAGCGCGCCGGCCAGGCCGCAGAGCACCGCCGACAGCGTCCAGATGAACAGCTTGTAGCCGCGCGGATCGTAGCCGCAGAACATCAGCCGGTTCTCGGCATCGCGCAGGGCGGTGAGCACCCGGCCGAACTTGCTGCGCGCCAGGCGGAAGCCCAGGTACAGGCTGCCGGCCAGGAGCGCCACGGTGGCGAGAAACAGCGTGGCGCGGGTCGCCGGCGCCGAGATCGAGAAACCGAGGATGGTCTTGAAATCGGTGAAGCCGTTGTTGCCGCCGAAGCCGGTCTCGTTGCGGAAGAACAGGAGCATGCCGGCGAAGGTCAGCGCCTGGGTCATGATCGAGAAGTACACGCCCTTGATCCGCGAGCGGAAGGCGAAGAAGCCGAAGACGAAGGCCAGCACGCCGGGCACCAGCACCACCAGGCACATGGCCCAGAGGAAGCTCGAGGTGCCATACCAGTACCAGGGCAGCTCGTTCCAGGCGAGGAAGCTCATGAATGCCGGCAGGCCGTCACCGGCGCTCTGGCGCATCAGGTACATGCCCATGGCGTAGCCACCGAGGGCGAAGAACAGGCCGTGGCCGAGTGACAAGAGCCCCGCGTAACCCCAGACCAGATCCAGCGCCAGGGCGACGATGGCGTAGCAGAGGATCTTGCCCACCAGGGTCAGGGTGTAGGCCGAAACGTGCAGGGCATGCTCGGCCGGCAGCAGGTGCAGCAGCGGCATGGCGACGAGGACGGCGAGCGCCAGGCCGAGGGCGATGACCGTGGCTTTCGGCCCGGCTTTCTGCGCGGCGGTGAGGGTAAGTGGCTGGTTCAATCGATGACCCTCCCCTTGAGAGCGAAGAGCCCCTGAGGACGCTTCTGGATGAAGAGGATGATCAGCGCGAGGATGAGGATCTTGCCCAGCACGGCGCCGATCTGCGGTTCGAGGATCTTGTTGGCGATGCCGAGGCCGAAGGCGGCGAAGATGCTGCCGGCCAGCTGACCGACACCGCCGAGCACCACCACCAGGAAGGAATCGATGATGTAGCTCTGGCCGAGGTCCGGGCCGACGTTGCCGATCTGGCTCAGGGCCACGCCGCCGAGCCCGGCGATGCCGGAACCCAGCCCGAACGCCATCATGTCGATGCGCCCGGTGGGCACCCCGCAGCAGGCGGCCATGTTGCGGTTCTGCGTGACCGCGCGCACGTTCAGGCCCAGGCGCGTCTTGTTCAGCAAGAGCCAGGTCAGAAGCACCACGAACAGCGCGAAGCCGATGATCACCATGCGGTTGTACGGCAGCACCAGGTTCGGCAGCACCTGCAGGCCACCGGACAGCCAGGCCGGATTGGCGACCTCGACGTTCTGCGCGCCGAACAGCACCCGCACCAGCTGGATCAGGATCAGGCTGATGCCCCAGGTCGCCAGCAGGGTTTCCAGCGGGCGGCCGTAGAGATGGCGGATCACCGTGCGTTCCAGTGCCATGCCGATCGCGGCGGTGACGAAGAAGGCCACCGGCAACGCCACCAGCGGGTAGAAGGCGAGGGCTTCCGGGGTGAGCCGCGCCATCAGCACTTGCACCATGTAGGTGGTGTAGGCCCCGAGCATGAGCATCTCGCCGTGGGCCATGTTGATCACCCCGAGCAGGCCGAAGGTGATCGCCAGGCCGAGGGCGGCGAGCAGCAGGATCGAGCCCAGCGACAGGCCGCTGAAAGCCTGGCCGAGCAGCTCGCCGATCAGGAGCTTGCGCTTGACCTGCGCCAGGCTGGTCTCGGCGGCCTTGCGCACGTTGGCGTCGGTTTCCGCCTCGTCGGCCAGCAGGTTCTCCAGGCGCACCCGGGCCATGGGCGCGCCGGTTTCGCCGAGCAGGCGCACCGCGGCGAGGCGTACTGCCGGATCATTCGCGGTCAGCTGCAGGTTGGCCAGCGCCAGGGTCAGCGCTTCGCTGACGGCGGCATCGTCCTCGGCGTCCAGGCGCTGCTGAAGCAGCTCGAGCTGTTCCGGTTGGCCGCTGCGCTGCAGGCGCTTGGCCGCGGCGAGGCGCTGCGCGGGGTCTTCGGCGAACAGCTGGTGGCTCGCCAGGGCGGTGTTGAGCAGGCCGCGCAGGCGGTTGTTCAGGCGCAGCTTCTTCGGCGTGCCGACCGGCTCGGCATCACCTTCGAGGGCACGGTAGGCTCCGTTTTCCTCGATGAAGGGCGTCTTGTTCTGGTCGATCACCACGCGGCTGGCGCGCAGCGCTTCGATCAACGGCAGGCGCTCAGGCGCGGGCACGGCGGCCCAGCTTTCCAGCAGCTTGGCCTGTTTGGCCGGGCTGGCCTTGGCGTAGTCGGCCGCGTCTCCGGCCTGTGCCGCCCAGGGCAGGGCGAGCAGGAGCAGCAGCAATAATCGGTGCAGGGCAGTGTTCATGCGTGAATTCCCCAGGGGGCGCCGCGGGCTCTCTTGACGGAGGTGGCGGCGATGGGCGGGCGGATGAGAACGTCTCGACTACGCGTCCCGATCCGCCCAACGAAAGCCGAGGGATCGTGGGGTGGATCGGGACGCGAAATCGGTGCGTCACCCATCCACCATGGCGACCGCAGCGGTTAGTTGGACTTCACCGCGTAATCCGGCTTCTTGTCGTTGCCCGGGATGTAGGGGCTCCACGGCTGGGCGCGGACCGGGCTTTCGGTTTCCCAGACCACCGAGAACTGACCGTCCTCCTGGACCTCGCCGATCATCACCGGCTTGTGCAGGTGGTGGTTCTTCTCGTCCATGGTCAGGGTGTAGCCGCTCGGTGCCTTGAAGGTCTGCCCGGCGAGTGCATCGCGTACCTTGTCCACCTCGGTGCTGCCGGCCTTCTCGACCGCCTGCGCCCACATGTGGATGCCTACGTAGGTGGCCTCCATCGGGTCGTTGGTCACGGCCTTGTCGGCGCCCGGCAGGTTCTTGGCCTTGGCGTAGGCCTTCCACTTGCTGACGAAGGCTTCGTTGACCGGGTTCTCCACCGACTGGAAGTAGTTCCAGGCGGCCAGGTGCCCGACCAGCGGCTTGGTGTCGATGCCACGCAGCTCTTCTTCACCGACCGAGAAGGCGACGACCGGAACGTCGGTGGCGTCCAGGCCCTGGTTGGCCAGCTCCTTGTAGAAGGGCACGTTGGAGTCGCCGTTGATGGTCGACACCACGGCCGTCTTGCCGCCGGCGGCGAACTTCTTGATGTTGGCGACGATGGTCTGGTAATCGCTGTGACCGAAGGGGGTGTAGACCTCTTCGATGCTGGATTCCGGCACGCCCTTGCTGATCAGGAAGGCGCGCAGGATCTTGTTGGTGGTGCGCGGGTAGACGTAGTCGGTACCGAGCAGGAAGAAGCGCTCGGCGCTGCCGCCGTCTTCGCTCATCAGGTACTCGACGGCCGGGATGGCCTGCTGGTTCGGTGCGGCGCCGGTGTAGAAGACGTTCGGCGACAGTTCCTCGCCTTCGTACTGCACCGGGTAGAACAGCAGACCGTTGAGTTCTTCATAGACCGGCAGCACGGATTTGCGCGAAACCGAAGTCCAGCAACCGAAGGTCACCGCGACCTTGTCCTGGGTCAGCAGCTGACGGCCTTTCTCGGCGAACAGCGGCCAGTTGGAAGCCGGATCGACCACCACCGGCTCGAGCTGCTTGCCGAGCACGCCGCCCTTGGCGTTGATCTCGTCGATCGTCATCAGCGCCATGTCCTTGAGCGAGGTCTCGGAGATGGCCATGGTGCCGGACAGCGAATGCAGGATGCCGACCTTGATGGTTTCGGCGGCCTGCAGGGTGAAGGGGAACAGACCGCTGAGCATCAGGGCACTGGCGGCGAGGGTGGTCTCGATCAGAGGACGGCGTTTCATTTGGGGCTCCTTGGCTGTCCGTGCGCAACTGTGGGCTGGGTACATCGGAACGCCTGGAGCAATGGCAGCATCCGTGCCAAATCGCGCAAAGCCTTCTACGACGCCGCTTTGCGCCGATCCTGGGTTGATCCGGCAGCTTTCGTGGTGAGCCAAGCTGGTGCATCGCAGGGCGCGTGGTGCACTGCCAGGGCCCGCTTTGCCCGATTTCGGTGCCGGCCCGCCACTTGCCCGCTGCAGGCCTGGCTTCTAGCATGGCCGGCCCGCTCCGAGACCCGTCGCCATGCCCCGCCCACCGCGTTCTCCATCCTCGCGATCGCCTGCCAGAGCGCCTGCGCCGCGGCGCGTCGCCAAGGCGCCGCCGGCCGAGCCGCGGCTGTTGCTGCTGAACAAGCCGTTCGACGTGCTTACGCAGTTCGCCGATGCCGATGGTCGTGCGACCTTGAAGGACTTCGTCTCGGTGCCGGGCGTCTACCCCGCCGGGCGCCTGGATCGCGACAGCGAGGGTCTGTTGCTGCTGACCAACGACGGTCGGTTGCAGGCGCGTATCGCCGACCCGAAGCACAAGCTGCCCAAGACCTACTGGGTGCAGGTGGAAGGCGAGGTGGACGAGACACAGCTGGAGCGGCTGCGTCAGGGCGTCGAGCTGAACGACGGCATGACCCTGCCGGCCGAAGCGCGGCAGCTCGATGAGCCCGAGCTGTGGCCGCGCAATCCGCCGGTGCGCTTCCGCAAGAGCGTACCGACCAGCTGGCTGGAGCTGGTGATTCGCGAAGGGCGCAATCGCCAGGTGAGGCGCATGACGGCGGCGGTTGGCTTGCCGACCTTGCGCCTGGTACGGGTGCGCATCGGCCCCTGGGCGCTGGACGGCCTGCAGCCGGGCGAGTGGCGGGAAGTGCCGGCGCAGCTGTAGCGCGCCGGCCGGTGCCTCAACTCAGTGCGGGATGCCCTGAGTCACTTCGATGATGTATCCGATGACCGGCTTGGCGAGAAAGGCGAACAGGCACAGGCCGAGACCGAGGAAGAGGATGGCGGTGCCAAGGCGCCCGGCCTTCGACTTCTTAGCCAGGTCCCAGATGATGAAGGCCATGAAGGCCATCAGCCCGCCGACCAGCACGATCATCATCCACTTTTCGAAAACTTCGGGATCCACAGGGTTCTCCTGACTGACTTCGACGACGGCGCCCGTGGCAGGCCGGGCGCGAAAGCGGGGCAGTATACGCCTGCGCAAAGCGGCGCGTGTGCCACCGCTGGTTGGACGGTCGTGCTCGCAAAGCGTTCGGATCGCGCCGACCGGGCGCCGGTGCGGCGAAATGTCTCGCCCGAATTCAGTAGGCCGCCTTGATCACATCGATGCCCTTGTTCAGCACCGCGCGCCAGGCCTGCAGGTCCGCCTGCTGCAGGTCCTCGTCGTGTTGCCCGATGGTCTCGAGCAGGGCATCGATCCACAGGTCATAGAGCTCCGGATGGATATCCAGCTGTGCCCGCGAATGGCTCTGACCCAGCGCACGGAGCTTGGTGTCCGGCATGCCGCGGGCGAACAGCACCAGGTTGAGGATGCCGGCGCGCAACAGCTGCTTCTGCGCGGTCATGTCGGTACGGGCGAACTTCTCCCGTATCGCTGGCGAGCTGGCGAGAAAGGTGGCGTAGAAGTCATCGAAGAAGCGGGGGCTCGCGCAGCAGCGGCCATAGCTCTGCATGACGCGGTTGGTGTCGTTCATGGGGCATCCCTGGCACGAAGGTTCGGGAGCGGCGCCTGTACGGAGCGTCGCATTCGGCTGTCCGGCGCGCCTGGCGACACCGGATGCAAGGGCGCGGATTATAGGCAGTAACCCTTCGGAAAGTAGGGTACAACCTGTGCGCTGCGTCTCAGCTGCGCAAATGCTCCAGTGGCAGCTCGGTGCTCGATGCCACCTGACGCAGGACAAAGCTGGAACGCACGCTGGAGACGCCTTCGATACGCGTGAGGGTGTCGAGCAGGAACTGTTGGTAGTGGTCCATGTCCGGCACCACCACCTTGAGCTGGTAGTCGGCATCCATGCCGGTGACCAGGCTGCATTCCAGCACTTCCGGGCAGCGTCCGATCACGCCCTCGAAGTGCTCGAAGCGCTCCGGGGTGTGCCGGTCCATGCCGATCAGCACGTAGGCGGTCAGCGTCAGGCCGAGCTTCTTGCGGTCGAGCAGGGCTACCTGGCGAGCGATATAGCCGTCGTCTTCCAGTTGCTTGACGCGGCGTGAGCAGGGCGAGGGCGACAGTCCGATGCGTTCGGCCAACTCCTGGTTCGAAATGCGGGCGTCGTGCTGCAGTTCGGCGAGAATGCGCAGGTCGTAGCGGTCGAGTTTGCTCATGGAGGGATGCCTTTGGGATCGGATTGCGCGTGATGATGAGTCCAGGGCTGAAGATTGCGCAAGAGGTGCCTTGATCAGCAATCTTAGCAATCCGGTGCCGGTCGGGGCGGCGTAAGCTTTATCTCAACTTCAGCCCCCGGCAGAACGACCACGGCACGCGATCCCCGCCGCGGTCACCGAAAGTCTTACCGAGACCGACGGTCCGGGCCTCCGGCGCTCACGAGGCACCGTGCGAAGCAGCCGTTACCATCGGCCAGACGAATCGAAGAGACCACGCCCAGGCGTGGTCTTTTTCGTTGTGGGCGTCGTGGGGGTTTGGATGTGATCGGCGATGCAAGGTCTGCAAACCTGCAAGCGATACAGACAGGGGCTCTATCGCCCCGACGCCTGACACTGGTCGAAGGCTCACCGCCTCGGCGGCGCTACCTCAAGCGGGTCGGCATGCACCAGCACCTCCGCGTTCGGATAGCGGTCATGAATCGCATTCTCCACCGCCACACACAGATCATGTGCCTGCGACAGCGGCAGTTCACCAGGCAGTTCCAGGTGCAACTGGACGAACCAGCGCGTGCCGGAAACCCGCGTGCGGAAGTCATGGCAACCATGTACCCCGGGCACTTCGCAGACCAGTTGCTGCATCTGTTCGCTGATCTCCGGCGACAGCTCGGTATCCATCAGCACGGCCCCGGCCTCGCGGACGATGCTGATCGCGCTCCAGAAGATGTAAAAGGCGATGGCGATGCCGAACAACGCGTCGGTACGCTCCCAGCCAAAGCTGGCGAGGACCAGCGCGAGCAGGATGCTGCTGTTGAGCAGCAGGTCGGAGCGGTAGTGCAGCGAATCGGCGCGAACGGCGGTGGAACCGGTGATTTTCACCACGTGATGCTGGTAGGTCAGCAGCACGGCGGTCATCACCAGCGAGAAGATCATCACCGCGATGCCTACACCCTGCGCGCCCAACGGTTGCGGATGCAGCAGGCGGTCGACGCCTTGCACGCCGACGAGGATCGCGCTGACGCAGATGAATGCCGCCTGCCCCAGCCCGGCCAGTGCCTCGGCCTTGCCATGGCCGTAGCGGTGATCGTCGTCCGCCGGGCGCAGCGAGTAGTGCACCGCCAGCAGGTTGAGCAGCGAGGCGGCGCCGTCCAGCAGCGAGTCGGTGAGGCCGGCCAGCAGGCTCACCGAGCCGCTCAGCCACCAGGCGACGGCCTTGCTCAGCGCCAGCAGGATGGCCGTCGCCAATGCCGCGGCGCTGGCCCGGCGCATGAGCCGGGCGTGGTCGCGATTGATGCTCATCGGCGGCGGCTGTCCCTCGTGGGCATCAGGCGGCCGGGCGCAGGCCGAAGGCGGCCAGCTGCTCGACGCTGCCGTTGTGCTGGATCAGTCGCGGGTCGTCCAGCGGCAGGCTGCGGCCGGTTTCCGCCTCGATGATGGCTTTCAGGCGGGCCTGGTCGATCTGCCCATCGGCGCCGATCGCTTCCTGCAATTTCTCCGGCGCCATGGAGTACTGGTTGTCCGGCAGGTAGATCGCACCGGTGGCGAAGTCGATGCCGAACGCGATCAGTCCGGGGATGACGTAGAACAGCAGGCCGACGGCGTTGAGCACGGCGATGGCCGGGTCGATGCGGCCTTCGATCTGCCCGCGGCGATCGGGGTAGAACAGCGTGCCGCAGGCGGTCAGCTGGGTGAACAGGGACGCGGCCAACACGCCGCCGATGATTCGGTTACGGGTACGCATAAAGACCTCCTGGAAAAGTGGCGCAACTATACAAGGGCTGGATGATGTTTTCTCGACATCAGACCATGCCGCACGCACGGGTGTTCGGCGCCTGGCAGCTTTACCCAGTCCTTACCGAGCATTGACGGAGCCCGGCGCGGCTCCGGCGGATAATCGCGTGGCGATTCCTCTCACTCGGAGTGCACCACCATGTTCGGATCATTGCCGCGCGCCGCGCTCGGCGCGTTCCTTTCCTTCTGCGTTGCAGCGACCGCCCTTGCTGCACCGCCCGGGCCGGGTCCGGGCATGCAGCGTGGGCCGGGCGGCCCGGGGCCCTACCCTGCGCCAGGGCCGCGTCATGGGCACGGACTGCCAGCCGGCGCGCGGGAGGTGTGGATCGGCAGCATGCTCTGCTTCGTCGCCGCCGGAACCTATTACCTGTGGAATGCCGAGCGCAACGTCTACGAACCCGTCAGCCAGCCGCCGCTGCCGGCCAGCGAGGCCACGCGATATGATGTGATCGCCTATCCGGCCAAGGGCCAGAGTGCCGAGCAGCAGAGCCGCGACCGCTACGAGTGCCATAGCTGGGCGGTCAGCCAGAGCGGTTTCGACCCGGCCAGCGCCCGGACGGCCCCGGCGGCCAGCGTTGCCGACACCTACAAGCGCGCCCTCGGTGCCTGCCTGACCGGACGCGGCTACAGCGTCAACTGATGCGCCCAGCTTCGGGCGGGCGCTTCGGTTGTTGAATCGTCTGCCCGAAGCGAGTGCTCATGAATTCCCTACCGATCGACGAAGTTCTGCCGGCGTTGCGCCAGGCCCTGCAGCAGCGCGACGAAGCCGTGCTCGAGGCGCCGCCCGGCGCCGGCAAGACCACCCGCGTGCCGCTGGCGCTGCTCGGCGAAGCCTGGCTGGCCGGGCAGACCATCATCATGCTCGAACCGCGCCGGCTGGCCGCCCGCGCCGCCGCCGAACGCCTGGCCAGCGAGCTGGGCGAGCGGGTCGGCGAGACGGTGGGCTACCGCATCCGCCTGGACAGCAAGGTCGGGCCGAACACCCGCATCGAGGTGGTCACCGAGGGCATCCTTGCGCGCCGCCTGCAGGACGACCCGGCACTGGAAGGCGTCGGGCTGGTGATCTTCGACGAATTCCACGAGCGCAGCCTGGATGCCGATCTGGCCCTGGCGCTGACCCTCAATGCGCGTCAGCTACTGCGCGACGAGCCGCTCAAGCTGCTGCTGATGTCGGCGACGCTGGAGGGCCAGCGCCTGTCGGCGTTGCTCGACGAGGCACCGGTGGTGCGCAGCGAGGGACGCATGCACCCGGTGGAGCAGCGCTGGGGCCGCCCGCTGGCGCCGGGCGAGCGCATCGAGCCGCGGGTGGTGCAGACGGTGCTGCAGGCGCTGCAGGACGAGCGCGGCAGCGTGCTGGTGTTCCTGCCGGGGCAGGCCGAGATCCGTCGGGTGAACGAAGCGCTGACCGAACAGCTGGAGGGGCGCGGCGACATCCTCCTCTGCCCGCTGCATGGCGAACTGGAGCTGGCCCAGCAGCGTGCGGCCATCGAGCCTGCACCGGCAGGCCTGCGCAAGGTCGTGCTGGCGACCAATATCGCCGAGACCAGTCTGACCATCGAAGGTGTGCGGGTGGTGGTGGACGCCGGGCTGGCGCGGGTGCCGCGCTTCGATCCCGGCAGTGGCATGACCCGCCTGGAAACCCGGCGCATCTCCCGTGCCTCGGCCACGCAACGGGCGGGGCGGGCCGGGCGGCTGGAGCCGGGTGTCTGCTACCGGCTGTGGTCGGAGGAGCAGCACGGGCAGCTGGCGGCCTACGGCGAGGCGGAAATTCTCCAGGCGGATCTTGCCGGCGTCGCGCTGCAGCTGGCGCGCTGGGGTGTCGAGCCCGACGAGCTGGCCTGGCTCGATCGTCCGCCGGCCGCCGCCTACGGTCAGGCGCAGGCCCTGCTGGAGCGCCTCGGTGCGCTGCAGCGCAGCGAGCACGGCGGCTGGCAGCTGACCCGTCACGGCCAGGCGATGGCCGAGCTGCCGGTGCATCCGCGCCTGGCGCACATGCTGCTGCGCGGGCAGGCGTTGGGCGTGGCTGCGTTGGCTGCCGACGTGGCGGCGCTGCTGGTCGAGCGTGACATTCAACCCGGCGGGCAGCGCGGCGGCGGAGCCGATCTCGCCCTGCGCCTGCATCAGTTGCAGGATGGTCGTGGTGCTGGGGTACAGCGCGTCCGGCAGATGGCCCGGCAGTTTCGCAGCTTGCTGCGCGGTGCTGCGGCGGCGCCGGCTGCTGAACTCGATGAGCAACACGCCCTGGCCGCACTGCTGGCCTTCGCCTATCCGGACCGGGTGGCCCGACAGCGCCGCGAGGGCGGCGGTGGCTATCGGCTGGCCAACGGCCGCGCGGCGCAGTTCGGCGAGCCGGACCAGTTGATGAAGGAGCCGTGGCTGGTGATCGCCGAGCTGGGCAGCCATCAGGGCCAGCGTGAGGAGCGCATCTATCGCGCCGTGGCGCTGGACGCGGCATTGTTCGAGGGGGCGCTGGCCGAGCAGGTCGCCGTGCGCGACGAGCTGGAATGGGACGAGCGCGAGGGCGTGCTGCGTGCCGAGCGGCAGCGGCGGGTCGGCGAGCTGGTGCTCAGTCGCGAACCGCTGCCGACGCTGGACGAAGAGGCACGTGGCAAGGCGCTGCTCGCGCTGGTGCGGCGCAAGGGGCTGGAACTGCTGGCCTGGACGCCGGAGCTGCGCCAGTGGCAGGCGCGCATCGGCCTGCTGCGCCAGCTCGAGCTGGATGCGGGCGACACCAGCGACTGGCCGGATGTCAGCGACGCCGCACTGCTGGCACGCCTGGAGGACTGGCTGCTGCCTTATCTGGGCAAGGTCACGCGGCTGGTGCACTTCGCCCAGCTCGATCTCGCCGCGATGCTCGCCACCCTGCTGCCCTGGCCGCTGCCGCAGCGCCTGGAGGAGCAGGCACCGGTGGCCGTCACGGTGCCCTCCGGCTCGCGCATCAGGCTGGACTACAGCGAGCAGCCGCCGGTGCTGGCGGTGCGCCTGCAGGAGCTGTTCGGCCTGGCCGACACGCCGCGTATCGCCGCTGGCCGGCAGGTCGTCAAGCTGCACCTGCTGTCGCCGGCGCGCCGGCCGGTACAGGTCACCCAGGACCTTGCCAGCTTCTGGGCCAATACCTATGCCGAGGTGAAGAAGGATCTCAAGGGGCGCTATCCCAAGCACTACTGGCCGGACGATCCGCTGATCGCCGAGCCCACCGCCAGGGCCAAGCCCCGCGGGCAGTGAGGCTCAGTCGGAGGGCAGGCTGAGGTCTTCGCCGGCCTGGCGCAGCGTTTCGTAGGCCTGATCCAGTGCCTCGACGATGGTTTCGGCGTCGTGCGTATGGCGTGAAACGATGAAGTGGATCGGCACCTGGGTCAGGCGCAGGTAGGGCAGCTCTTCCATGTTCAGGCGCTGCCGGGCCTGCTCCACGGGAATCTGATAGTCGAGCAGATAGTCGCCACGCTTGCGCCGCAGCATTTCCAGCGCCGAAAGGTGGTTGCTGGTGCGCAGCAGGCGCAGATCGAGCGCCGGGTTCTCGAGCATCGTGTTGACGTTCGGCCAGTAGCTGTAGCCGCCGATCAGGATCAGCGACTTGCCGGCCAGATCCTCGGGAATGCGCGGCGCCGGTGTGCCCGCACGGTGGTACAGGTTGAGGTTGATCTGACTGAGGGTATGCCGCCCCTCCAGGGTATGCGTGGTGAGCTCAGGCTTGCCCCGGGCACCTGGCCAGACGTCGATACTGCCGTTTTCCAGTGCCGCATACAGGCGCGCACTGGGCAGCAGTCGGAAGCGCGCCTCATAGCCGGCCTGGCGCGCCACGCGGCGGGTTAGCTCGGCCAGCTCGCCGCGCGCCGTGCCGTGGGCGTCGGTATAGATGGCAGGCGCGAATTCGTAATAGCCGATATTGAGGACTCGCGGCGAAACGGAATCTGCTATTGCCACGGCAGACAGGCTGCAGAGCAGGGCCACGCCCAGTTGGAGGAATGCTTTCAAAGGATCGATCACTGGCTTGCGCTGTTCCGGCAAGCATGCGCAGGCGTTGCGCTGTTGTCCATGAGGCATCTTGCGGCGGCGTGAGGTACGTCTGCTTATCTCGACCTATGCTCAAGGCAAGGCGCGATGTCGCGGGTGAGGAGTAAAGATATGCAGCGCAAGGTGTTCAACCGCAAACTGGTGCTGATCACCGGTGGCTGTGCCGGAATCGGCCGTGCCCTGGCGGTGCGGATGGCCCAGGCCGGCGCGCGGCTGGTAATCTTCGATCTGCATCAGGATGCGCTGGATGGCCTGGTGCAGCACCTGGCCGATCACCACAACGCCGAGGCGCTGGGGCTGTGCTGCGACGTCAGCGATGCCGAGGCGGTGCAGCGCGCGGTGACGCTGGTGATCGAGCGTTACGGCGGCATCGACGTGCTGGTCAACAATGCCGGCATCACCCATCGCAGCCCGGTGGCCAACACCAGCCTGGCGGTGTTCCAGCGGGTGATGGCGGTGAATTTCTACGGCGCGCTGCATTGCACCCAGGCGGCACTGCCCAGCCTGATCGCCCGGGACGGGCAGATCATCGTGCTCAGCTCGCTTTCGCAGTATGCCCCTGTGCCCAACCGCGCCGCCTACAACGCCAGCAAACACGCACTGCACGGGCTGTTCGAGACGCTGCGCGGCGAGCTGAGCGATACCGGGGTGCATGTGATGCTGGTCTGCCCCGGTTACACCGCCACCGACCTGCGCAAGAACGTGCTGGTCGGCGACGGCTCCACCGCGCCGTCGCCGGTGCTGGACATCGGACGGGTCGCCTCGCCGCAGGATGTCGCCGAGGCGATCTACCAGGGCGCGCTGCGTCGGCGCGCGTTGCTGGTGCACTCCAATCTCGACTGGAAGGCGCGGCTGCTGGCGCGCTGGTGCCCGCGGCTGTACCAGCACCTGCTGCTGCCACGGCTGCTCGGCAGTCGAACCTGATGCTCCGCGGTCACTCGCCGCTGCCGTAGAGCTGCTCCATCAGCGCGGCGTCCCAGTAGGCCGCCTCGATCTTGTGACCGTCCAGATCACGGACGAAGCAACCGTAATAGGGCTCGCCATACTCCGGCCGTGGTCCAGGGGCGCCTTCATCGACCGCGCCGGCGGCGATGGCGGCTCGGTGGAAGGCATCCACGGCAGCCTGATCGGCTGCGAAGAAGCCCACATGGGTGCCGTTGCCGACGGAGGCGGTGCCGCCGTCGAAGGGGCGCTGGACCCAGAATTCGGGATATTCGCGGCCCCAGGCGACCGCACCCGGGTGTTCGAGGATGCGTTTGCAGCCGAGGGTGGCGAGGACCTGGTCATAGAAGGCAACCGCCTCGTCGAAGCGATTGCTGCCCAGGGAAATGTGGGAAAGGATGCTGGGGTTCTGTTCGGCCATGGTGCGTTCTCCTTGAATGGCCACGCAAGCCTAGCAGGCCGTCGACGCCTGACCGCGGGACCAGCCGAACGGCGTCTCAGCCGGGCTCCGACTGCCTTGCCGGCGGTTCGCTGCAGAGCATGAAGCAGCGGAACAGCATGATGGTCGGCAGCAGTTGCAGCAGGCCGACCACGCCATCCAGCAGCATCGCCGGCAATAGCGGCGGGGTCTCGTCAGCGAACAGCTGAGCGGCGATCCAGACCTCGAGCATCCAGACCGGCAACAGCACGGTCATCACACAGCCCAGGACCAACAGGAAATGCCCGCGGGTGAGCTGGAAGCTCTGCTTCAGCGCTGCCAGCGGCGTCAGCCCGCGCAGCACCAGCAGGTACTCGGCGAAGGCGATCTTGACCATTACCCAGATGCCCGGCAGCACGAACAGCGAGGCGCCGAGCAGGATCAACAGCGTGCCCAGCCCCGAGAGCACGGCCAATGCTGGCCACAATGGCAGCGCCCGGGCATAGACCGCGCCCAGAGCCGGATCATGGCCACGGCTGCGCGCGTCCAGAAAGAGGATCAGCGCGCCAACGTACAGCGGGTAGAAGATCAGGCCCACCAGCAGGTCCAGGGCGGGCGGTGCGTTATCGCCGAGCCAGTGCTCGATGCCCAGACGGGTCAGACTTTCCAGCAGGATCAGCGGCAGGCAGAGCCGGACGATGGTCAGGAAGTGGCGGGAGTAGAAAAACCAGGCGTCGCGCAGGATGGCAAGAACGTTCATTGCAGTCCGCAGTCAGGGAGCGTTTCGGGGGCGCCACTGTAACGGATGCGGGCGAGGCGGGACATGCGCGATTTCGCCGTCCATACTGGCGGTCCATTCAGATTTCAGGCCGCCGCGTGAAGAAGATTGCCCTGTTCGCCGATGTGCAGAACCTCTACTACACCGTGCGTCAGGCCCATGGCTGCCACTTCAACTACTCGGCGCTGTGGGCCGACGTCAGCCGGCGCGGCACTATCGTCGAAGCCTATGCCTACGCCATCGAGCGCGGCGATCCGCGCCAGCAGCAGTTTCAGCAGATCCTGCGCAAGCTGGGCTTCACGGTGAAGCTCAAGCCCTATATCCAGCGCAGCGACGGCTCGGCCAAGGGCGACTGGGACGTGGGCATCACCATCGACGTGCTGGACGCGGCGGCCTGGGTCGACGAGGTGGTGCTGGCATCCGGTGACGGTGATTTCGACCTGCTGCTCGAACGGGTGCGTGCCGCTGGCGTCGAGGCCACTGCCTACGGCGTGCCGGGGCTCACCGCGCAGTCATTGATCCGTGCGGCGACGCGTTACGTGCCGATCGAGGGTAATTTGTTGTTGCGTGGCTGAAATCCGCCGCTTTGAGAGAACGGGATTGTCTGCCAACGGGGCGACTCGGATTTGCCAGTGTAGGGTGGAGGATGCTCCACCCATCCACCGCAGCGAAGCCACGCCGTGGAAAATGCTGCGCAGTTTTCCACCCTGCGCCTCCAACCCAGAGGCGCTGTGATCGCAGGGTGGTGACGCTCCACCCAACCAGCGAAACGACGTCAGGCTTTGCCGAGTGCTGCCAGGCGCTTGCGCACCGCCGCTTCGATGCCGGCTGCATCCAGGCCGCATTCGGCGAGCATTTCGCTGGGCTTGGCGTGCTCGACGTAGTAGTCCGGCAGGCCCAGGTGCAGGATCGGTCGCAGCACGCCTTCGGCAGCGAGGAACTCGGCCACCGCACTGCCGGCACCGCCCATGACGCTGTTCTCCTCGACCGTCACCAGCAGCTCGTGGCTGCCCGCCAGTTCGCGCAGCAGGGCTTCGTCCAGCGGTTTGACGAAACGCATGTCGACCACCGTGGCGTCCAGCGCCTCGCCGACCTGCAGCGCCTCGGGCAGCTGTACGCCGAACACCAGCAGCGCCACCTTGCTGCCCTGACGGCGCACCACTGCCTTGCCGATTTCCAGCGGTTCCAGGGCCGGCTCGATGCTGGCGTTGGGGCCGCTGCCGCGCGGGTAGCGCACCGCGGCCGGGCCTTCGAAGTGGTAGCCGGTGGTGAGCATGCGGCGCATCTCGTTCTCGTCGCTTGGGGTCATCACCAGCATGCCGGGGATGCAGCGCAGGTAGGACAGGTCGAAGCTGCCGGCATGGGTCGGACCGTCTTCGCCGACCAGGCCGGCGCGGTCGATGGCAAACAGCACATCGAGGTTCTGCACCGCGACGTCATGGATCAGCTGATCGTAGGCGCGCTGGAGGAAGGTGGAGTAGATCGCCACCACCGGCTTCAGGCCTTCGCAGGCCATGCCGGCAGCCAGGGTGACCGCGTGCTGCTCGGCGATGGCGACGTCGAAGTAGCGGTCCGGATAGCGTTCGCTGAACGCCACCAGGTCGGAGCCTTCCTTCATCGCCGGGGTGATGCCGGTCAGGCGCGGGTCGGCGGCGGCCATGTCGCATAGCCACTGGCCGAAGACGTTGGAGTATTTCGGCCCCGTGGGCTTCTTCGGCGCTGGCGGCGCGCCGACTGGCTCCAGTTTGCTGATTGCATGCCAGGTGATGGGGTCGGCCTCGGCCGGGGCGAAGCCCTTGCCCTTCTTCGTCACCACATGGAGGAACTGCGGGCCGTCGAGGTCGCGCATGTTGCGCAGGGTGGCGATCAGGGTCGGCAGGTCGTGGCCGTCGATGGGGCCGATGTAGTTCCAGCCCAGTTCCTCGAACAGGGTGCCGGGCACCAGCATGCCCTTGGCGTATTCCTCGGTGCGGCGGGCGATTTCCCAGGCGCCTGGCAGGCGCGAGAGGATCTTCTTGCTGCCTTCGCGCATGCTCGAATAGGTGCGGCTGGAGAGGATCTTGGCCAGGTAGTTGGACAGGCCGCCGACGTTGCGCGAGATCGACATGTCGTTGTCGTTGAGCACCACCAGCATGTTGGCGCCGACTTCCGGGGCGTGGTTGAGCGCCTCGAAGGCCATGCCGGCGGTCAGCGCACCGTCACCGATCACCGCGATGGACTTGCGCTGTTCGCCTTTCAGACGCGCGGCGACTGCCATGCCCAGGGCGGCGCTGATCGAGGTGCTGGAATGACCGACGCCGAAGGTGTCGTACTCGCTCTCGACCCGGCGCGGAAAGGCGGCCAGGCCGTCCTTCTGGCGCAGGGTGCCCATGCGCTCGCGGCGGCCGGTGAGGATCTTGTGCGGATAGGCCTGGTGGCCCACGTCCCAGACCAGCCGGTCGTCCGGTGTGTCGTAGACGTAGTGCAGGGCGATGGTCAGTTCGATCACGCCGAGGCCGGCGCCGAAGTGCCCGCCGGTGCGGCCGACGCTGTACAGCAGCTCCTGGCGCAGTTCGTTGGCAAGCTCTTCGAGTTCCGCCTCGCCCAGTCGGCGCAGCTGCTCGGGGGTCGCCGCTCGGTCAAGAACGGGCGTCGCGGGGCGCACCCGAGGAATCTCATGGAACGTCTTGGGCATCAGGCGGATCGTTGTCGTTGAAAAAAGAGCGGCAGTTTACCCGATGGGCCCCTCGATAAGAACGGCCCCGGGTCCGGTAGGGGTTTGACTGCGATTTCGGCGAAAGGTCAATTGCGCCGTTCGACGATGTAGCGCGCCAGTTCCCGTAGCGGCTCGGCGGCGAAGTCGAAAGGCCGCAGGGCGTGCAATGCCTGGTCGCGCAGTTCCAGGGCGTAGGCCTTGGCCGCGTCCATGCCGAGCAGGGCCGGGTAGGTCGGTTTGTCCCGGGCGATGTCGGCGCCCTGGTGCTTGCCGAGCGTGGCGGTGTCGCTTTCCACGTCGAGGATATCGTCCTGGACCTGGAAGGCCAGGCCGATGGCGCGTGCATACTGGCTCAGCGAGGCGAGGTTGTCGGCATCGGCACGGCCACTGGCGAGGGCGCCGAGTTGCACGCTGGCCTCGATCAGCGCCCCGGTCTTGTGCCGGTGCATCAGCTCGAGGGCATCGCGATCGAGCTTGAGGCCCACCGAGCCGAGGTCGATGGCCTGGCCGCCGACCATCCCCGCAGGCCCGGCGGCGCGCGCCAGCACGGCGAACATGCGCAGGCGCAGGGCGGCATCCTGCGGGTTGTGGCGTTCCTGAGCCATGGCCTCGAAGGCCAGGCTTTGCAGGCCGTCGCCGGCAAGGATGGCGCAGGCCTCGTCGAAAGCCTTATGGGTGGTTGGCTGGCCGCGACGCAGGTCGTCGTCGTCCATGGCCGGCAGATCGTCGTGCACCAGCGAATAGGCATGGATCAGCTCGACCGCGCAGGCGGCGCCGTCGGCGCTGGCCTTGTCACCATTCAGTGCTTCGCAGGCGGCGTAGACCAGCAGCGGGCGGACGCGCTTGCCACCGTTCATCACGCTGTAGCGCATGGCCTGGTAGAGCCGCTCGAGCTGCGGCAGCGGCGGGACGAAGAGGGCTTCGAGGCAGCCGTCGACGCGCTGCTGACAGCCTTTCTGGTAGTCGCCGATCATCATGCTTCGGGGTCCGACTCGAAGGGGGCTTCCTGCAGGCTGCCGTCGCGTTCCAGCAGGATCTGCACCTTCTGCTCGGCCTGGCTCAGCGCCGCCTGGCAGTCGCGGGTCAGGCCGATGCCCTGTTCGAAGCAGGTCAGCGAGTCTTCCAGCGACAGCTCGCCGCTCTCCAGGCGCTCCACCAGCTGTTGCAGCTCGGCAAGGGATTGTTCGAAATCGAGTGCAGCTTTCTTGCGGGCCATGGCGGGAACCTGTCGTCGGCGGCGAGTCGGAAACGGGCGCGACATTAGCAAAGAAACGCCGGTGGCAGCCACAAGGTTTGCCCGCGTGATGTGTATCAACCTGCGTAGGCCGGCGGAGTGCCCTCCAACCCGCGCCGCCGCTCAGTGGGCCTGCTCGCGCAGTCGCCTTTCCCGTTCGGCGAGCGGCAGCTTCGGGCAGCTGTCGCAGAGTTCGCCATCGGCGCGGCGAAAGTGCTGGCAGCACGCCTTGCGCTGCAGGCCCAGGCGCGTACCGCCTTCGGCCAGCGGTACCGCGAGCAGGCCGCTGGCGCCGGACATGGCGCAAGCCGCCAGCCAGACGTCAGCCGCCCGGCACAGTTGCAGGTTGCCGCAACCGTCGAGGCGCTGGCTATGCAGCAGTGCGGCCATGACGCAGTCGGCTGCCAGCCGCTGCGCCAGCTTGGGGTGCAGCCCGAGCAGCGGCCCGCTGACGGCCTGGGCCTGTTCACAGAAGCCACGGATCTGGGCGCCGGCATGGCGCAGCAGGCGCTGGGGCTCGCCCTGCAGTGGCTGGTGATCGGGCAGGCAGAACCCGGCGACGAAGCCCTGTTCGACGCCCTGCGCCAGTCCGTCCAGGCACGGGGCCTGGCCGGCCAGGCGCACCGCGAGCACCTGCAGGTAGATGGGCTGCCAGACCAGCAGCGTCCAGCAGCGCGCCGCCCAGTAGTGGCGGCCCGCTTCCGGACAGGCCGCCCGCCAGTGCGCCAGCAGCCTGGCCACAGACTGCGGATGCTCCAGCGTCAGCTCGTCGGCGCGGGGTGCGCCGACCCGGCCATCGAGGCCCGGCAGCACGCGACGCAGGCGCAGCAGCAGGCTGCCCAGCGCACCCGTGGCCGGCCAGCGCGCTTCAGCGCTCCGGTGCATAGCGCGCCACGGGGTTCTTCAGGGTGCCCGCGAATTTCAGCGCTCCGGCCGGATCGGCGAGGTCGAGCATCTGTCGGTTGTTGCCCAGCTGCAGGCGGTTCAGGCAGGAGCGGGCGAATTCCTCGGCGAACAGTTCGTAACGGGCGAACTTGTCGCGCAGCTGCGGCTGGCTGGCCTGATAGTCGGCGATGCAGTCGGCGACCTGCTGCCAGAAGCGCTGCTCCGGCAGGCCGCCCTGTTCGTCGAGAATCTGCGCCAGGTAGCGGAAGAAGCCGTCGAACACGTCGGTGAAGATCGACAGCACCTTGAGCTCGTCCGGCACCGAGACGGCTAGACGGCCGACCGCCTCGGGAATCTTCGCCTCGGCATCGAGGATCACCGCTTCCTCACCGATGTCCTTCATCAGCACGCGGACCGGCACATGGTCTTCCAGCACCAGGATCAGGTTTTCGCCATGGGGCATGAAGACCAGGTCATGGGCATAGAAGCAGTGCAGCAGCGGCTTCAGGTAGGCATTGAGGTACTGCCGCAGCCAGCGGTCGGCAGTGAGTCCGGACGCGCTGATCAGCGTCGGCAGCAGGGCGCGCTCGTCGCCGTCGCTGTGCAGCAGCGCGGCCATGGTCATCAGCCGCTGGCCGGGTTCGATGTGGCCCAGCGGGCTCTCGCGCCAGAGCGCCGAGAGCATCTTGCGGTAGGGGCTGCTGGCCGGCAGCGCCTGCTCGTAGTAAGGGTTGCGATAGCCGATCGCCGCCACCTCGCGCAGCAGCTGGAAGCCGCAGTCGCGCAGCAGCGGGTCGCGCGCCACGCGGCCGGCGAGGTAGGCGTTGATCGCCGGGGTCGCCTGCATGTAATAGGGCGACAGCCCGCGCATGAAGCCCATGTTGAGGATCGACAGGGCGGTCTTCACGTAGCGCCGCTGCGGCTCGCTCTGGTTGAAAAAGGTGCGGATCGACTGCTGCGCCAGGTAACGATCGTTGCTCAGGCCGAGATAGACGATCTGCCGGTTGGCGATCTCCGCGGCGAAGCCGATGGCCAGGATGTTGTGCCACTGCCAGGGATGCGCCGGCATCAGCAGATAGTCGTCCGGGTCGAGCTGCAGCGCCTGCAGCTGGTTGTGGAACACGCCGAGCTGGCCACCCAGTTCCTCGCGCAGCAGGGTCGCCTGGTCGAGCCCGTCGATGGCGCTGTAGCTGGCGCGGCTGCGGTGCACGGCGAGCCAGACCAGACGCACCGGGCTGGCGGCTTCCGGCGCGTAGGCGCGGTAATCCTGGGCATCGAACCCCATCCGCCCGTTGTTGGCGACGAACCCCGGATGACCTTCGCGCATGCCGGTCTCGATCTGCTGGAAGTCCGCAAGGGCCAGCTGGGCCGCGCTCAGCGAGGTGTTGGCGAGCTTGTAGGCGCTGCCGAACAGGGTGCTGCTGATCTCGTCCAGGTAGAGCGGAAGGTTGGCTTCGGAAAGGCCGAGGGCGTCGCTGAATTCGATGATGAACGCAAGGGCATCCAGCGGCTGTGGTTCCCCGTCGCTGAGCTTTTCGATGGAGTCGGTGGCGATCGACCAGTGATCCAGCGCCAGCCGCCGCGCCCTGAAGCGGTACTCGGTCGAGCTGTCCGGCACGGCGACGCGGTAGTGGCTGTCACCCAGCGGCTCGGGGCTGAGCAGCTTCTCGTGGCTGAACTCGGCCAGCGCCTTTTTCAGCAACAGGCGATTGGCGCGGGCCCAGAGTTCGGCTTGCAGATGGTCGGTGGCCAGGTCGCTGGTAGCGGTCGGCAGGCGTACGAGCTGATTCATTGCGGGTTCTCCTGAAGGGTGGCGAGGAACTGCGCACGGGTGCAGAACGCCAGGCAGGCGTCCTTCTCCGGCAGATGCAGCAGGCACTGGTAGACGAAGCCGACCCGGCGGTTGAGCGCATGCACCTTGGTGTTGCGGGCGTCGGGCTCGACGACGATGCGGCGGGCGAAAGGGTCGGCGAACTGATAGGCGAGAATGCTGCGCATCACCTCCAGGCTGAAGCCGTGCACCGGACGCTCGCAGGGGGCGAGCAGCAGGTGCATGCCGCGGTCGCCGGGGCGCACTTGATAGTGGTCGGCGAGCCGGTCGTGGGCAGGGTGGTAGCCCTCGAACAGGAAGGCCGGCTCGCCGTTCCACAGGCCGAGGGCGATGTCGCGGTGACTGCTGCGCTGGATCTCGTCAACGTAGTCGGCCAGCTGCGTCAGACTCATGTGGCCCATGCCCCAGAAGCGCGCGTAGTCGCGGCGCAGCCAGTCCTGCAGCAGCGGCAGGTGCTCGGGTTGCAGGGTTTCGAAGTGCATCGCGCCAAGGGCGCAGTAGCGAACGAAGCGCGGACCGTCCGCGCGGGAAAGAGCGGTGTTCATGGTTTGGCTCCACAGAGAGGCGCCCCGACCGGTGCCGAAACCAGCAGCCAGCGCAGGGTGCATGCGGTGAGAACGAGGCCTAGTGCCGAGAGCAGGAACGGCGCGGCGAGGCCGGCATCACGTACCACCACGCCGGCCAGCCAGGAGGCGGTGAGTACGCCGAGGTTCTGGAAGATGTTGATCAGGCTGTAGTCGCGGCCGTAGTGCTCCGGCCGGCTGAGGGCGAACAGTCGCGCATCCAGCGCCACGGTGAGCTGGTACAGCGCCCAGCCGAACAGCACGCGCCCGGCCAGCACCAGCGGCATCTGCTCGACACCCTGCAACGCCAGCCCGGCGGCGCCGAGCAGCAGCCAGGCGGTCAGGTGCTGCCCGGCGTGGTAGTGCAGGGCGAGGGCGAGCAGTGCCAGCATGCCGGGAATGGCATAGACCAGGCCGGTGATCCAGCTGGCCTGTGGTCCGCCGAGCTGTTCCCAGTACAGCGTGAAGAACGGCCGCGCCAGGTAGACGCAGAAGTAGAAAGCCAGCATCAGCAGGCACAGGCGGATGATCGCCAGGTGTTCCTCCCGCGGCCTCGGTGGCGTGCTCGCATCGACCCGCGCCGGCTGCGGCGCATGGCGCAACAGCAGCAGGCTGACGGCCATCTGCACGAAGTCCATCAGCCCCATCAGCACGAACATCCGCGCCGGACTGAGGTAGTGCAGCACGCCGCCGCCCAGCGTCGCGCCGGCAATTGCGCCCAGGTGCACCACCACCGAAAGCAGGCCGATGGTGCGTACCTGCTGGTCGGTGCCTACCAGGCCCATGACGTAGGGATACATCAGCAGGTAGCTGGCCTTGAAGGCGATCATCCCCAGCGACACCGGCCAGAACAGCCACTGCCGGTCGATGGCCGCGCAGGCCAGTGCCAGCACGCCGGCTACCAGCTGACCGACGATCAGCAGCCGCAGCGGGTGAGCATGGCGTGCAAGGCGCACCCACACGGGCAGTGCGAGCATCGCCACCAGGCACACCGCGGCCAGGTACAGCCCGACCTGCTCGCTGCGCAACTCGCCGAAACGCTCGGCGAAGTATTGCGGGTAGAACGGCATCAGCAGGCTGTCGCCGAGCACGGCCAGCAGCGTCATGCCGATCAGTGCGCGCCGCAGCGTCATCGCGCCGCCACCGCGCCCTGGGGTGTGAGCGGCTGCGGCAGGCTGAACTGCTGGAAGGCGATCTTCGTCTCCACCGCGTAGTGCTCGCGCCCGCAGATCTCGCGCAGGATGCAGGCGTTGCGGTAGCAGCCCATGCCGAGATCCGGCGTCACCAGGCCGTGATCGGCAAGCCCGGCGTTCTGCACGAAGACCTCGCCGCCGTTGCGGTCGATGCTGTAGTTGCGCGCCACGGCGAAGCGCTCCGGCGCCTGCCAGACGATGCGTTCGGCGATCGGCTGGATGAAGCGTGGCAGGCGGTACTGATACCCGCTGGCCATCACCAGCGCCTCGCAGCGGTGCCGGTAGCTCTGCTGCAGTTCGTGCTGGAAGAACTCCAGCTCCAGCGTGCCGTCGGCCAGGCGCTGGCAGCGGCGCAGCTCGGCGTTGGTCAGCAGCTGGGTCGGCACCTCGCCCTTGAGGCTCTGGTTGTACAGCTCGTCGTAGATGGCATTGATCAGCGTACCGTTGATGCCCTTGTACAGGCCCTTCTGGCTGTCGATGAGCTTTTCCCGGGTGCTGCGCGGCAGACTGTGGAAGTAGTCGATGTACTCGGGGCTGGTCATTTCCAGCGTCAGCTTGGTGTATTCCAGCGGGAAGAAGCGCGGCGCGCGGGTGATCCAGTTCAGCTGATAGTCGTGGCGGTCGATGTCCTGCAGCAGGTCGTAGTAGATCTCCGCCGCGCTCTGGCCGCTGCCGACCACGGTGATCGAGCGCTTGCCCTGCAGGCGTGGCTTGTCCTGCAGGTAGTTGCCGCTGTGGCTGACGTGCTCGGCCAGGCCTTCGCAGCAGCTCGGCAGATAAGGTGTGGTGCCGGTGCCGAGTACCAGGCGGCGGGTGAGGAACTCGAAACCCTCGCCGCTGCGCGCATGCACCCCGCGCACGCGGTAGCAGCGACGCTCGTCGAGGTAGTCGACGTGCTGGACGAAATGCCCGAAGCGCAGGCTGTCGAGCTGCTCCACCACCCACTGGCAGTACTGGTTGTATTCGCGGCGCATCAGGAAGAAGTCTTCCTTGATGTAGAAGGCGTACAGCCGCCCGATCTGCTTGGCGTAGTTGAGAAAGCTGAAACGGCTGGTGGGGTCGGCCAGGGTCACCAGATCGGCCATGAACGGCGTCTGCAGGGTGGCGCTGTCGAGCATCATGCCGGGATGCCAGTTGAAGCCCTCGGCGCGGTCGAGGAACAGGCAGTCGAGTCCGTCGATGGGCTCTGCCAGGCAGGCCAGGCCAAGGTTGAACGGGCCGATGCCGATGCCTATGAAGTCGTAGATCTTGTTCATGAGCGATCTCCTACTGGTTGACGGTCGTCGAGCAGGCGGGCGCCGTGGTCACGAATCAGCTCGACGATGGCGCGCAGGTCGTCCAGCGTGGTTTCCGGGTTGAGCAGGGTGAACTTGAGGTACTGCCGACCCTTGACCACGGTGGCGGCAATGACCGCCGCGCCGGAGCGGAAGATGGCCTTGCGGATCTCGCGGTTGATCTCGTCCAGGCGCTCGTCCGCCACGCCTGCGGCGACGAAGCGGAACACCAGCGTGCTCAGGCGGGGGGCGAAGACCTCGAAGGCCGGGTCGTCGGCGAGCAGGCGATGGGTGTCGGCGGCGCGGTCGATGACTTCCTCGAACATCGCGCCGAGATGCTCGGCACCGAGGATGCGCAGGGTCAGCCAGAGCTTCAGCGCGTCGAAGCGGCGGGTGGTCTGGATGCTCTTGTTGACCAGGTTCGGCGTGCCCTCGCGGGTCTGGCTGCGCGGGTTGAGGTAGTCGGCGTGGTGAGTGATGTAGCTCAGGTGCTGACGCTGGCGAACAAAGAAGCCGCTGCAGCTGACCGGCTGGAAGAACGACTTGTGGTAGTCCACGGTGACCGAGTCGGCATGCTCGATGCCGGCCAACCAGTGGCGGTAGCGTGGCGCAACCAGCAGGCCGCCGCCATAGGCCGCGTCCACGTGTAGCCAGACGCCATAGTGTTGGCACAGCGCGGCGATTTCCGGCAGCGGGTCGATGCTGCCGAAGTCGGTGGTGCCGGCGGTGGCGACCACGGCCATGGGCAGCTCGCCCAGGCGCTGACAATCGGCCAGCGCCTGGGCCAGCGCGGGCACGCTCATGCACTGGGTGCGGTCGGTTTCGATACAGCGCACGGCGTCGTAACCCAGGCCCAGCAGCGCCGCGGATTTCTGCACGCTGAAGTGGCTGGCACGGGAGGCGAAGATGCGCAGCCCGGCCGCTTCGGCCGGAAGGCCATGACGCAGGTTGCCGCCGTGACCGGGCAAGCGATTGCAGACGTGCTCGCGCGCCAGCAGCAGGCCCATCAGGTTGGACTGGGTGCCGCCGCTGGTGAACACGCCGTCGGCCTGGCTGCCGAGGCCGATGCGCGCACAGGTCCAGTCGATCAGGCGTTGTTCGATCAGCGTCCCGCCGGCGCTCTGGTCCCAGGTGTCCAGCGAGGAATTGAGCGATGACACCAGCACTTCGGCGAGCAGCGCCGGCAGCACCACCGGGCAGTTGAGATGGGCGACGTAGCGCGGATGGTGGAAATACACCGCGTCGCGCAGATAGAGCTGATCCAGCTCGCGCAGCGCGGCGCCGGCGTCGCCCAGCGGGCGCTCGAGATCGACGCGTTCGAAGTCGGCGGCCAGCTCCTGCGGAAGGATGCCGCTGAACGGCTGCTGCTGGCGCTGCAGACACTGCTGCACCAAGTTCAGCCCCTGCTGCAGGAGCTGGCGGTAGTCATCGTGATTGCTGCGGGTGAAGAGCCCGTTGCTGACGGGGCCGGGGGCGAAGGGCACTACGGTACTGGACGGGGTCATGCACATTCCTCGGGCCGAGCGCGGCCGCGACCCGGAGCGGGCCGTTTTCGCGGCGTCGGTGGTTTCTTGTCTGGCGGCGTGGCCGCACGAAAGCATCTGCGAGGATGCCGTTTAATCGAGAATTACTCTCAATTGCGCAAGGGCACAGGCAAGACGAATCAGCGCGGAAAAACCATTACGGGGTCGAAGAAAAAAAATTACGGGCGCTCCAGCCGCTGGCGCGCCTTGGCCAGCTGAGCGATCACGGTGTTCACCGAAATGCCCAGACGCTCGGCGATCTCCGCCTGGCTGAGCCCTTCCAGCCGCGCCAGTTCGAACACCTGGCGACAGCGTGGCGGCAAGTCGTCGAGCTGGCGCAGGACGCATCGCAGCGCACACTGGTGTTCCACCAGCCCGCAGGGGTCGGCCTGCACGGCCTCGATCAGTTCCAACGGTGCCTCGTCGCCAGCACCGACAAGCGCGCGATGGCGCAGGGCATCGCGCAAGAGATTGGTGGCGATGCGAAAGAGATAGGCCTTGGGGTTGGCGAGGCTCTGCTCGGGCATGACCTGCGCCAGTTTCAGCCAGGCATCCTGGGCCAGGTCCTCGGCCAGTGCTCGGCAGCCGCCGAGGCGGGTCAGATGGGCTACCAGCCGTTGGCGGTGATGGACATAGCATTGCAGACAGGCATCGGGAATCTTGTTGTTGTTGCGCATGGGTGCGTGCCACCGGGAGGGGGCACGAACCTAACTCAGATGCGAACGCTTCGCAATTGCATGCGCTTTGCCGCTATCGATGCCGATCAGCCGTCCAGCGGCAGCTGCAGATTGACCGGCCGGCCATTCAGCTGCAGACGGCACTGCGCTGCCGGCTGCGGTCGCGCATAGTGGAAGCCTTGCAGGCTTGGGCAGCCGTTGAGGCGCAGGAAGGCCGCCTGACGCTCGTTCTCCACCCCTTCGGCCACCACATGCAGCCCAAGGTGGCTGGCCATGGTGAGGATGCCCCGCACCAGGGCTACCGATTGCTCGCTGTCCGGCAGCCCGCTGACGAATTCACGGTCGATCTTGATACCGTCGAAGCGGAAGCGCTGCAGGTACGTCAGCGAGGCATAGCCGGTGCCGAAGTCATCGAGCAGCAGTGGCAAACCGGCGGCCTTGAGACGGCCGAGGGTCTGCTGCACATGTTCGTCGGCCTCCAGCAGCGCGCTTTCGGTGATCTCCAGCTCCAGCATGTCGGGCGACGCACCCTCTTCGGCGAGGATCGCCAGCAGGCTGCCCGCCAGATCGGCCTGGCGGAAGTCCAGCGGCGACAGGTTGATCGCGATGCGTAGCGGATGGCCCATGGCGTGCCAGCGGCAGGCCTGGCGGCAGGCCTCTCGGACCACCCAGCGGGTCGCCTCGATGATCATGCCGCTCTCTTCCAGCACCGGGATGAACTCTCCGGGCGGTACCAGTCCGCGCTCCGGCGAATTCCAGCGCAGCAGCGCCTCCATGACTTCGGGCTCGCCCTGGGCATTGACCTGGGCCTGGTAATGCAGCACGAACTCGTCCCGGTCCAGCGCCCGGCGCAGAGCCTGCTCGAGGGCGCGGCGGCCGGCGGCGGCATCGCTGAGCGCTTCGTTGTAGAACACCGTGCAGTTGCGGCCGGCATCCTTGGCCGCATACAGGGCGAGGTCCACCTGCTTGAGCAGGTCGCTGGCACTGTGCCGACCGTCGCTGATGGCAACGCCGATGCTCGGGCTGACGTAGCACTCGTACTGGCCGATGCGCACCGGCGGCTGGAAGCCTTCGATGATGCACTGGGCCAGCTGCTCGGCGCGGGCGTGGTCGCTGCCGTCGAGCAGCAGCATGAATTCGTCGCCACCGCTGCGCGACAGGAGCGCATGCTCGGGCATCAGCCGGCCCAGGCGGTCGCCGATCTGCACCAGCAGCTTGTCGCCGATCTCGTGGCCGAGGCTGTCGTTGATGCGCTTGAAGTGGTCCAGGTCGAGGTAGAGCAGCGTCAGCGGCAGGCGCGCCGCGAGCAACTGTTCGAGGCGCTGCACCAGGTAGTTGCGATTGGCCAGCTGCGTCAGCGGATCGAAGTGGGCAAGAAAGCGCAGACGCTGTTCGGCGCGCAGGCGGTCGCTGATGTCGCGCAGCAGCACGAGGAAATGGCGAACGCCGTAGCGCTGGAATGGCGTGCAGCTGATCTCCAGCGGCACCTCCCGATCATGACGGCGACCGGTCAGCTCCAGCGGCGTGTTCGCCGGGGTGCTCAGCAGGCGGGTGGTGGCGTCGCTTTCCAGCAGGCGATCACTCGGCAGGTTGCCCAACAGCTCCGCCGGGGTACAGCCGAACAGCGCTGCCGCCGCAGGGTTGGCCTGCAGCACGCGCAGCTCGCGGTCGACCACCAGCATGCCGATCGGCGCGGTGTCCACCAGGTCGCGGAACAGCTGCTCGCTTTCGCTGAGCGCCAGCTGGCGCTCGTGCAGCTGGTTCATCATCCGATTGAGGGTTCTGGCCAGCCGGCCGATCTCGTCGCGGCCGCCGACCGACAGGTTCTGCGGTTGCTGATCGATGGCGAACTGGCGTGCGGCCTGGTCGATGCGGGCCAGGCGGCGCGTCAGCAGGCGGCCATAGAGGCGGTTGAGGATCAATCCGAGCAGCAGCAACAGCGTCAGCGTCTGCGCCAGGTAGAACCAGGCCTCGCGCTTGGTCTGCGCCAGCATCGGCGCGAAGTCGTACTCCACCAGCAGCGCTTCGCGCAGCGGCGTGCCGTCCTGGGCGACGCGGTCCAGCGGGTAGATCGCCAACTGCCTGGAGCCTTCGCCGAACCAGCCCGCGCGGCCGCCGTTCACCTGTTTGGCGAGTTCGCTGGCATCGATCAGCGTCAGGCGCTCGGGGGACAGACCCAGCTGGGTCGTGGCGATCACCTGTAGGCTGCGGTCGATCACCATCGCCCAGCGCACACCTTCCAGGCTGGCCAGATCGGCAAGCTCGGTTTCCAGCTCGGCGTTGCGGCCGAGGCGGCGATGATCGCTCAGGCTGCTCTGCAGCAGGGCAAGATGCTGCGAGGTGTGATTGCGCCAGCCGGCGAGGGTTTCCTCGATACGGGTCGGCAGGTGCCAGGCGGTCAGCATGACCGTGAACAGCAGACCGAAGATGCCCAGCAGCAGGGGCAGTGATCGACGCAGCGACAACCTTGTCAGCATATTGGGCCCTCGCAGCGAGCGATCAGATTGACCGGATTCGAACCGTTGAGCAGCCGGCGTTCGCGCAGATATTGGCTGAGCTGGCCGATGCTCTGCTGCAACTGGCCCTCGTCGAACCACTCACGGTTGACGGCGCGATCACCCATCAACAAGCCGTCGAGGGTGACCTGCAGTGCCATCGGCGTCAGGCCCAGGCGCGCATGCAGGCGCGGATCGGTTTCGCCGCGATTGTCCTGCCAGGTGCGCAGCGCATCGAACCAGAGGGCCCGGAGGCGCCGACGCTGCTCGCGGGTGACGCGTTGCCGGTCGACCACCAGTACGTCGACGATCTCGCCCGGCAGCCGGCGGCTGTCGAAGATGCGCCGGGCGCCCTTGCTTTCCAGCGCCGGAGCCTCCGAAGCAAAGGTGATGACAGCGTCGACATCGCCGGCGGCGAAGGCGGCGGCCTGCTCATGCACCGGCAGGCTGACCACCTGCAGATCGTCGATCCGCAGCCCGGCCTGATCCAGCACGCGGGACAGGAAGTAGGCGCCCAGCGCAGTGTTTTCGACGCCGATGCGCTGGCCGGACAGGTCCTTGAGGCTGGTCAGCGGCGCGCGGGCGAACAGCGCATCGGCGCCAGCTGAGACGTTGGTGACCAGAATGATCTCCAGGTCGAGCTCCGCCGCGCTGTCCTGCAGCAGCAGCGTTTCGTCGAGGGTGAGCATGGCGGCGTCCAGCATGCCGTTGCGAAAGCCGCGCAGCACACCTGTGGTGTTCGGGTATTCCACCAGGCGGATGCCACTGGGGGCAGTCCAGCCCAGATCGTCCGCCAGATAGATCGGCGCATAGCCAAGCCAGCGGTTGCTGCCGATACGGATCGAATCCGATTCGGGCTGGCAGCCGAGCAAGGCGACAAACAACAGCAAGAGGATTGAGCCCCGAACCATGCGATCACTCCGTGATACCTGTTAGCCACCATAGCGAAACCGTACGGTCACGGGAATCCCTTCGAAAGCAGGGGATATAGGCGCGACGTATCGGCGGTGCGCTGAATCGCATCAGCGACGCTCGTCTGCAGCGGCACCGTGCTCAACTCCGGCAAGTGGCACGGGCATAGTCGGTGATCAACCTGGGCAGGTTTTCCAGGGCCTCGGTGCTCTGGGCGGTTTGCTGGTCGGCTGCCTGCAGGATGTGACCGAGCAGCAGCGGCGCGAGGCACGTCTGGAAGACGCCGAAGCGTTCACCCGCGGGATCATCGATGCCTTGCCGCTGGCCATCGGGGTGGTCGATGGCAACGGCAGGCTGATCACTGCCAATCAGGTCTGGATGGCCGGCGGCAACGCTCCGGCTGCCTTGTCCGGATGCAAGTCGCTGGATTACCTGGCGCGCTGCCGTGCGGCCACTGGCGACGGGTTCGATGCCGGTGCCAGGCTGGCAGACGGCATCGAGGCGCTGCTCGCCGGCACTGGCGATCCGTTTGTCTTCGGCTACGAGCACGGCCGTGATGGTCAGCGGCGCGCGTACCAGAGCTCGGCCTTGCTGATGAGTACGCTGACCCGGCAGGTGCTGGTCGTCCACGAACTTCTTCCGGTGCGCCAGCCAGTGGCGATGGCCTGATTCCAGCCTGATGGCTGTGTTGCCCTTGCGTACACCCCGCGGCCGAGCGCGCGTCATGCCGGTGCGTTGTCCGGTCACGTGTCTGGCCGGCGCTACCGTTCGTCTGTTAGCTTCGAGAACAAGAACTCCGCGTAGGACGCGACGGGGTGAAGCTTGAAACGCAAGGCAGGACTTCTGGCAGCCCTGGTGCTCGTGCTGACGTTGGGACCGATGTGGGCGTTCGTGCTGGACGAGATCAAGCATGAACGTACGCTGACGGTGCAGGCGGCGCGCAACAACGCGATGAACCTCGCCACCGCCTTCGAGGCCCACGTGCTCAGCACCATCCGGCTGATGGACATCGTGTTGCTGGACATGCGTGAAGACGTCCTGGAGCACATGGACTTCGGCCGCCACGTGGACGAGGAGCTCAAGGCCTATGGCGGCTTCATTGCACAGCTGGCGGTGATCGACCGGGACGGCCGGCTGGTCTTTTCCAACCTCGGGCCGTCCGGAAAGCATGTGGACCTGAGCGATCGCGAGCACTTTCGCGTGCATCGCGACAACCCGCAGGAGGATCGGCTGTTCATCAGCAAGCCGGTGCTTGGTCGGGTTTCGAAACAGTGGACCATCCAGTTCACCCGCCCCATCCACCAGAACGGCGAGTTTGCCGGGGTGCTGGTGCTTTCCGTGCCCACCAGCTTCTTCGCCGACTACTACCAGCAGATCGACGTCGGCCCCAACGGCAGCATCGTTTTGCTGGGCACCGATCGCAGCGTGCGAGCCATCGCCTCCGGAACGCAGATTCCGGGGCGCTACGGGCACTTCAAGGTGCCGGAGGACAAGCCCTACTTCGATCCGGAGGCTCCCCAGCGAGGCTTCTACGAAGGCGTCAGCGTCATCGACGAGGAGTATCGCCTCGGCGCCTATCGGCGCCTGATTGACCAGGGCGTGGTGGTGGTCGTGCTGTTGTCGCCGACGGACTTCATGGCGGCATTCCAGGAGCGCAAGACATTGCTGACCGTTTCGGCAGGTGTCATCTCCCTGGCATTGTCGGTGGTGGCGCTGCTGATCTTTCTGCTGAGCAGTCGCTACTTCCAGAGCATCGCTCGCTTGCGCCTCGCCCACGGCCAGCTGGCACAGCTGGCCAACACCGATGTACTGACCGGCGTCAGCAGTCGCCGGGCCTTTCTCGCAGGTCTGGAGGCTGAACTCGCGCGAGCCCGCCGCCATAACGAGAGCCTGAGCCTGCTGATGCTCGATATCGATCACTTCAAGCGCGTCAACGACGTGCACGGCCATCCGATCGGCGATGCCGTGCTCAAGCAGTTCAGCGAGACCTGTGCCGGAATGCTGCGCGCTCACGACCTGTTCGGTCGGCTCGGCGGCGAGGAGTTCGCCATCGTCTTGCCGCATACCGATGCCGAAGGGGCACGCTGCGTGGCCGAGAAGATCCGCACTGCCGTGGCCCAGACGCCGATGCCCACGGCGGCCGGCGACATCACGGTGACGGTCAGCATCGGTCTGGCGCAGATGGAGGGCCTACCGGGCGAGGTGGATCAGCTGATGGCGCGAGCGGACCAGGCGCTCTACGAAGCCAAGCGTGGCGGGCGCAACCAGGTGCGGGGCTAGCGATAGTCGAAGCGGGGCTGGTGGCAAAAGGCCGATTTGCGGGCATTAAAAAGCCGGCTTGTGGCCGGCTTTTCTTCAGTGCCTCGACTTACTTCTGGTAAGCCTCGGCAGCTTTGATGATGGCGGCACGGGCGGCGTCGGCGCCTTCCCAGCCTTCGACCTTGACCCACTTGCCCTTCTCGAGATCCTTGTAGTTCTCGAAGAAGTGCTTGATCTGCTCGATCAGCAGCGGCGGCAGGTCGGTGTATTCCTTCACGTCCTTGTACAGCTGGGTCAGCTTGTCGTGCGGGACGGCGATCAGCTTGGCGTCACCGCCGGCTTCGTCGGTCATGTTCAGCACGCCGACCGGACGGCAGCGGATGACCGAGCCCGGGGCAACCGGGTAGGGGGTCACGACCAGCACGTCGAGGGGGTCGCCGTCATCGGCCAGGGTATGCGGGATGAAACCGTAGTTGGCCGGGTAGAACATCGGGGTGGCCATGAAGCGGTCGACGAACAGGCAGTCGGTGTCGTGATCGATCTCGTACTTGATCGGCGCATGGTTGGCCGGGATCTCGATGGCGACGTAGATGTCGTTCGGCAGGTCTTTGCCAGCCGGGACTTTGCTGTAGCTCATGAACGATGGGCTCCTGATCGGCCAGCGCGGCCTGGGGGCGGAAAAAAGTGGGCGCGATTATAGGCGCAATGTCGCGCGCAATGCACGCCGGCTTCGACGCGCCAGGCCTACGCAGGTTCCCGATAGGCGGGATGTTCGGCCTGCAGGCGTTGCAGTCGAGCGAGCGGGTCCTGCCGGTAGAACGCCGCCAGCTGCGCGTAGACGTCGGGAAAGCTCTGCTGCAGCACGTCCGGGGCGCTGAAGAAGTACTCGCTGGTGACGGCGAAGAATTCCGCCGGGTTTTCCGCGGCGTAGGGGTCGATCGGCGTCTCGGCTTCCGGGTCGGCGTCCAGCGCGGCGTTGAGTCGGTCGTAGGCGCCCTGCATGGCGCTGGCCCAGGCATCGATGCGCATCTGCCGATGCAGCGGCGGCAGGCCGTTGGCATCGCCGTTGAGCATGTCCAGCTTGTGCGCCAGTTCGTGGATCACCAGGTTGTAGGCCTCCCAGCCGCCGCTTTCCTGCACCCCGGGCCAGGCCAGGATCACCGGGCCCTGCAGCCAGGCTTCGCCGCTGTGTTCGGCGTCCCATTCATGCTCGACGCCGGCGGCATCGCGGTGCTTCTGCGGGCTGAGGAAATCATCGGGGTAGATCACGATCTCGTGGAAGCCGTGATACCAGCCGAGGTCCGCCAGGTGCAGCAGGGGCAGTTGCGCCTGCAGCGCCAGGCGCAGACGGTCCTCGGCCTGCAGCTCGACGCCGGGCAGCGCGGTGAGGCGCTTGTCGTGCAGGAACAGCACGGCGCGCTCACGCAGGCGGGCGAGTTCGTCGTCGCCGAGACCGTCGAGAATCGGCAGGCTGTCGAGCACCCGCTGCCACAGATCGGCATCGACCGGGTTGCGAGCGAGGATGCGTTTGCGCTGCCAGGCGCGAAAGGACCACATGGCTGATGTTTCCAGCGGGGCGGGGCGCTCACCATAAGCGCGGCGCTCACCAGCGGCAAGCCGGACCTCGGCTGCCATGAAAGCCCGCGACCGCCTCTGCGAAACACCGGTGGGATCGCCGGGCGGCTGCTACGGTGAGTACTCCGGGCGAGTGGCGCTACTGCTGGCCTTGCCCGCCGAACCCTGTAGACGAGGAGCCTGCCATGCGTGAACAGAACCGCCCAGGGGGACTTTCCCTGATCAACCCGCCGGGCTTGTACGACCCCGCCCCGAACGGCTATTCCCATGTGGCGCTGTTGCCGCCCGGCGCGCGACTGGCCTTTATCGCCGGGCAGGGCGGTGAAACCGCCGACGGACAGCTGTCCGAGGACTTCCGCCAGCAGGTGCGCCAGGCGCTGCGCAACCTGTGTATCGCCATCGAGGCCGCGGGCGGTACACCGCAGCAGATTGCCAAGCTCGGTGTACTGATCGTCGATCACAGCGAAGCGCGGCTGCAGGTGTTCGGCGACGAACTCGCGCGGGCGCTGGGGCCGGGTCCGAAGCCGGCCTGTACGCTGATTCCCGTGCCGCGTCTGGCACTGGACGGCATGCTGTTCGAGATCGACGCGGTGCTGTTGCTGGCGGCCGGCTGAGCGTGCCGTCGGTCGGCGCGTCACGGGACTGTCAAGCGGGACGGGTACATCGGAATGACCCCCCACTCGCCAGGAGACTTCCGAAATGACCGCACCGGATCAAAAGCGCCGCCAGCTGCTGCAGGGTATCGGCGCCGGCCTCGCCCTGCCGGCCCTGGGCGTCGCGCCTGCCATCATCGCCGCGCCGCGGGCGCGCCCGCAGATGCTTGACGGCGTGCAGTCCGGCGACGTGACGGACGATCGCGCGCTGATCTGGAGCCGCTGCGACCGCCCTGGCCGGTTGATCGTCGAGTGGGATACGCGCAGCCGCTTCGGCAACCCGCGGCGCATGGTGTCCTCCGTAACCGATGCCGGTCAGGACTTCACCGCCCGCGTCGACCTGCGTGGGCTGCCGGCGGATCAGTCGATCTTCTACCGGGCACGTTTCGAGGATGCCCGCAGCGGCGTGCTCAGCGAGCCCTGGTTCGGCCACCTGCGCAGCGCCGCGAAGCGCCCGCGCGATATCCGCTTCGTCTGGGGCGGCGACACCTGCGGCCAGGGCTACGGTATCAACCCGGACTTCGGCGGCATGCGCATCTACGAAAGCATGCGTCGGCGGCGGCCGGACTTTTTCCTGCACAGTGGCGACGTGATCTACGCCGACGGGCCGATTCCCGCCGAGGTGACCGCCGAGGACGGCAGCATCTGGCGCAACCTGGTCACCGAAGAGAAGAGCAAGGTTGCCGAGACGCTGCACGAGTTTCGCGGCAACTACCGCTACAACCTGCTGGACGAGAACCTGCGGGCCTTCAATGCCGAGGTACCGCAGATCTGGCAGTGGGACGATCACGAGGTGACCAACAACTGGTCGCCGAGCAAGGAGCTGGACGACCGCTACCGGCAGGTTCGCGACATCGATACCCTGGTCCGCCGTGCGCGTCAGGCCTACCTGGAATATGCGCCGATGCGCGTGGCCCGCGGCGACAAGCTCGGGCGCATCTATCGCAAGGTCAGCTACGGGCCGTTGCTGGACGTGTTCGTGCTGGACATGCGCAGCTACCGCGGGCCGAACACCGATAATCTGCAGAGCGAGCAGGGCGCGCAGACGGCTTTCCTCGGCCGTGAGCAGTTGCGCTGGCTCAAACGCGAGCTGCGCGCCTCGCGGGCGACCTGGAAAGTGATCGCCGCCGACATGCCCATCGGCCTGCATGTGCCGGACGGCGTGGACGCCCAGGGCATGCGTCGCTGGGAGGCGATCGCCAACGGTGACGATGGTCAGGCGCTCGGTCGCGAGCTGGAAATCGCCGAGCTTCTCGCCTTCATCCAGCGTGCGCGGGTGCGCAACACCGTCTGGCTGACCGCCGATGTGCACTATTGCGCCGCGCACCACTACCACCCCAACCGCGCCGCTTTCCAGCAGTTCGAGCCGTTCTGGGAGTTCGTCGCAGGCCCCTTGAACGCCGGCAGCTTCGGGCCTAATCCGCTGGACGGCACCTTCGGCCCGGAAGTGGTGTTCCAGAAGGCGCCGCCGACGGCGAACAGCTCGCCGCGGGCGGGCTTCCAGTTCTTCGGCGAGGTGGAGATCGATGCCCAGAGCGGTGCGCTGAGCGTGAGCCTGCGCGACATCGACGGCGCGGTGGTCTACAGCCAGACGCTGGAGCCCTGGCAGCCGGCCTGATGCCGGCTAGCCGAGCAGGAAGTTTCCGGCGCGCGGCTGACCGTCCAGCGCCGGCACGTCGGTTTCGTCCTTGAGCTGGACGCCGGAGAGCTGTCGGCGGCTGGCTTCGCGCATCAGGTAGAGCAGGCGGTGCGCGGCCAGGTTGTAGCTCAGCCCCTCGGGGCGGATGTTGGAGATGCAGTTGCGCTGCGCATCGTGCCGGCCGACCTGCGGTGCCCAGGTGAAGTACAGGCCCAGGCTGTCCGGTGAACTGAGGCCTGGGCGTTCGCCGAGCAGGATCACCACCATCCGTGCCTTCAGCCGCTGGCCGATTTCGTCGGCCACCGCCACGCGGCCCTGTTCCACCAGCGCGACGGGACCGAGGGACCAGCCTTCGGCCTGGCATTGTTCGGCGATCTTCAGTGCCATGGGTGCCGCATGACGCTGTACGGCCAGGGCCGAGAGGCCATCGGCGATCACCAGCGCCAGGTCGCAGCCGTCGCCGGCCTGGGCGTCGAGCGTGGCGGCGCTGGCTTCGTCGAGACGCCGACCGAGGTCAGGACGCTGCAGGTAGATCTGTCGGTCGGTGGCGGCGCTGCGCAGGTGCAGATGGCTGAGGTCATGCTTTTCCAGTTCGGCAGCCAGCGCGGCGCAGTCCAGCGGCAGATGCACCGCGTCACGCGCCTGGGCATGGGCGAACTGGAAATCCAGTTGCGCCACCGTCGGCAGACTGGTGCCGGCACGGCCAAGGGCGATGCGCGCCGGGGTCAGCTGGCGCAGGTGCTGCCATGGATTTTCGATGATGGGCGAGCGGTCGGGCATGGCTACCTCGGCGCGTGGCGGTCAGGCGCGTGAACAGACACGTGGAAAAGACCTGCGGTCGTTTTCCACCCTACGGGTCGCGGCGAGAGCCTCGGCGTAGGGTGGAAAACCGCGCAGCGTTTTCCACCTGAGGATGGCCGAGACAGCAAGAGCGGCTTCATGCCTGCTGCTCCAGCGCCCGGCGGAAGGCTTCGGGCAGGTCACGGCCGAGCTGCAGGCGATTGCCGTCCTGTCGGAGGATCTGCATCTTCGCCAGCCATTCCTCGAACTCCGGCGCGGGCCGCAGGCCGAGCACCTGACGCACGTAGAGGGCGTCGTGGAAGGAAGTGGTCTGGTAGTTGAGCATCACGTCGTCCGAGCCCGGGATGCCCATGATGAAGTTGATGCCCGCCGTGCCGAGCAGGGTCAACAGCATGTCCATGTCGTCCTGGTCGGCTTCGGCGTGGTTGGTGTAGCAGATGTCGCAACCCATGGGCACGCCGAGCAGCTTGCCGCAGAAGTGGTCCTCCAGCCCGGCGCGGATGATCTGCTTGCCGTTGTAGAGGTATTCCGGGCCGATGAAGCCGACCACGGTGTTCACCAGCAGCGGCTTGTAGCGGCGCGCGACGGCGTAGGCGCGGGCCTCGCAGGTCTGCTGATCGACGCCGTGATGGGCGTTGGCCGAGAGCGCGCTGCCCTGGCCGGTCTCGAAATACATGAGGTTGTCGCCGAGGGTGCCGCGCTTCTGCGACAGGCCGGCCTCGTAGCCTTCCTGCAGCGTTGCCAGGTTGATGCCGAAGCTGGCGTTGGCCGCCTCGGTGCCGGCGATGGACTGGAACACCAGGTCCAGCGGCGCGCCGCGGTTGATCGCCTCGATGGAGGTGGTGACGTGGGTGAGGATGCAACCCTGGGTCGGGATCTCGTAGCGACTGATCACGGCGTCGAGCATCTTCAGCAGCTCGCAGATGCCGGCGGTGCTGTCGGTGGCCGGGTTGATGCCGATCACCGCGTCGCCGTTGCCGTAGAGCAGGCCGTCGAGAATGCTCGCGGCGATGCCGGCGCCGTCGTCGGTGGGATGGTTCGGCTGCAGTCGGGTGGACATGCGTCCGGCCAGGCCGATGCTGTTGCGAAAGCGGGTGACGACGCGGACCTTCTGCGCGACCAGGATCAGGTCCTGCACGCGCATGATCTTCGACACCGCGGCGACCATTTCCGGCGTCAGCCCCGGTGCGAGGGCTTTCAGCGACGACTCGTCCGCCTCCTCGCCGAGCAGCCAGTTGCGGAAATCGCCAACGGTCAGGTGGCTGATCGGCGCGAAGGCGGCGGCGTCATGGCTGTCGATGATCAGCCGGGTGACCTCATCGCGTTCGTAGGGGATCAGTGCTTCTTCGAGAAAACGCCTGAGCGGCACATTGGCCAGGCACATCTGCGCCGCCACTCGCTCGGCGTCGCTGCCCGCCGCGACCCCGGCGAGCAGGTCGCCGGAGCGCGCAGGGCTGGCCTTGGCCATCACCTCGCGCAGATCGTCGAAGCGCCAGGTGGTGCCGCCCACGCTGTGCGAGTACGTCATGGCTGCTCTCCCTACTTGAGTGTCGCCTCGGCCTGCTCGATCGCCGCGAATTCCTCTTCCGGCGTGCCGGCCACCAGATGGTGTCGACTGTAGATCGCGAAATAGGCGATGAAGATCCCGTAGATGATCGCGGCGCCGATCACCACCCGCGGGTCGACCAGGAAGCCCGCGATGACCGCGATGCAGGCCAGTACCAGCGCCACGCCCGAGGTGACGATGCCGCCAGGTGTCCTGTACGGGCGATGCAGATCCGGCCGGCGCAGGCGCAGCACGATGTGCGAAGCCATCATCAACACGTAGGAGATGGTCGCGCCGAACACCGCGACGAGGATCAGCAGGTCGCCCTGGCCGGTCAGCGAGAGCAGGAAGCCGATCACACCGGGGATCACCAGGGCCAGCACCGGCGCCTTGTTCTTGTTGGTCAGCGAGAGGTTGCGCGGCAGGTAGCCGGCCCGCGACAGGGCAAAGATCTGCCGCGAGTAGGCGAAGATGATCGAGAAGAAGCTGGCGATCAGCCCGGCCAGGCCGACCAGGTTGACGAAGCCGCTCATCCAGGTGGACGAGCCGTAGGCCGTGGTCAGCGCTTCCACCAGCGGGTTGCCGGATGCCACCAGGGTGCTGGAACCGGCGCCGCCCGGGCCGACCAGCAAGATCAGGCCGGCAAAGGCGACCAGTATCAGCATGGCGCCGATCAGCCCGCGGGGCATGTCGCGCTGCGGGTTCTTGGTTTCCTCGGCGGCCAGCGGCACGCCTTCGACGGCGAGGAAGAACCAGATCGCGTAGGGAATCGCCGCCCAGATGCCGACGTAGCCGTAGGGCAGGAAGTTGCTGGCACCGGCAGCGGTGGTCGGCGCGATATCGAGCAGCTTGTCCACCGAGAAGTGCGGCACCATGGCGACGATGAACACCGCCAGGGCAAGGGCGGCGACCGCGGTGATGATGAACATCAGCTTCAGCGCCTCGCCGACGCCGAAGATATGGATGCCGATGAAGACGATGTAGAAGGCCAGATAGATCATCCAGCCGCCGATGCCGAACAGTGACTCGCAATAGGCGCCGATGAACACGGCGATCGCCGCCGGCGCGATGGCGTATTCGATGAGGATCGCCGTGCCGGTGAGAAAGCCGCCCAATGGGCCGAAGGCGGTGCGGGCAAAACCATAGCCGCCGCCCGCGGTCGGGACCATCGACGACAGCTCGGCCAGCGAGAAGCACATGCACAGGTACATGGTCGCCATCAGCAGCGTGGCGATGAACAGCCCGCCCCAGCCGCCCTGGGCGAGGCCGAAGTTCCAGCCGGCATAGTCGCCGGAAATCACGTAGGCGACGCCAAGGCCGACCAGCAGCACCCAGCCGGCGGCGCCTTTCTTCAGTTCGCGTTCCTGGAAATAGCTACTGCCAACGGTTTCGAAATCGATTGCGTGGTGCGGTGGCGTTGAACTGCTGTGTTCGAGAGCCATGGGGAATCCTCTTGGACGGGTTGGCACCTCTCTCCCTAGCAAGCGTCATGCCCCGGCACGGAATACGGGATTCCCGGTGTTTTGTCGGTGGATGTCGGCAGGAACGCACCTTTTGCGGGCTCCACAGCACCATGGCGGAGCCCGGCAGGTGTCTTGTTCGAACGCGCGGTGAGCCGAAGCCCACCGCGCTCAGCCCATCAGAAGAAGCCCAGCGGATTGATGTCGTAGCTCACCAGCAGGTTCTTGGTCTGCTGATAGCTGTCGAGGATCATCTTGTGCGTCTCGCGACCGACGCCCGACTTCTTGTAACCACCGAACGCCGCGTGCGCCGGGTAGAGGTGGTAGCAGTTGGTCCAGACACGACCGGCCTTGATCGCCCGGCCCATGCGGTAGGCGCGGTTGATGTCGCGGGTCCAGACGCCGGCGCCGAGGCCGTACTCGGTGTCGTTGGCGATGGCCAGCGCCTCGGCCTCGTCCTTGAAGGTGGTGACGCCGATCACCGGGCCGAAGATCTCCTCCTGGAACACGCGCATCTTGTTGGTGCCCTTGAGCAGGGTCGGCTGGATGTAATAGCCGGTGGCGAGCGAGCCTTCGAGTTTCTCGGCCGCCCCGCCGGTGAGCACTTCGGCGCCTTCTTCCTGGGCGATCTTCAGGTAGGACATGATCTTGTCGAACTGCTGCTGGCTGGCCTGGGCGCCAACCATGGTGTCGGTGTCCAGCGGGTCGCCGCGCTTGATCTGCCCGACCTTCTTCATCACCGCTTCCATGAAGGGCGCGTAGATCGACTCCTGCACCAGTGCGCGGGACGGGCAGGTGCACACCTCGCCCTGGTTGAAGAAGCCCAGCACCAGCCCCTCGGCGGCCTTCTCGATGAAGGCCGGTTCGGCCTGCATGATGTCCTCGAAGTAGATGTTCGGGCTCTTGCCGCCCAGCTCCACGGTGCTCGGAATGATGTGCTCGGCGGCGCGCTTCATGATGTGCGAGCCCACCGGGGTGGAGCCGGTGAAGGCGATCTTGGCGATGCGCTTGCTCGAGGCCAGTGCTTCGCCGGCTTCCCGGCCGTAGCCGTGCACCACGTTGAGCACCCCCGGCGGCAGCAGGTCGCCGATGCATTCGAGCAGCACGTTGATGCCCAGCGGGGTCTGCTCGGCCGGTTTGAGCACCACGCAGTTGCCGGCGGCCAGCGCCGGGGCGAGCTTCCAGGCGGCCATCAGGATCGGGAAGTTCCACGGGATGATCTGCCCCACCACGCCCAGCGGCTCGTGGAAATGGTAGGCCGCGGTGTGTTCGTCGATCTCGGCGCTGGTGCCTTCCTGGGCACGGATACAGCCGGCGAAGTAGCGGAAGTGGTCGGCGGCCAACGGGATATCGGCGTTGAGCGTCTCGCGCACCGCCTTGCCGTTGTCCCAGGTCTCGGTGATGGCGAGCATTTCCAGGTTCTGCTCGATGCGGTCGGCGATCTGCAACAGGATCAGCGAACGCGCCTGCACGCTGGTCTTGCCCCAGGCATCGGCGGCGGCATGGGCGGCGTCCAGGGCCTTTTCGATGTCGGCGGCGTCGGAGCGCGGAAACTCGGCGATGGGCTGACCGTTGACCGGGGAAAGGTTGGTGAAGTACTGACCGCCGGCCGGCTCGACGAACTGGCCGTTGATGTAATTGCCGTAGCGGGATTTGAAGGAAACGACAGCGCCTTCGCTGCCGGGATGGGCGTAACGCATGATGAGTCTCCGGTCTTGTAATTGTGATGACTGCTGTCTTTCAGCGTAGAACAGGCTCCGTTCGTCGGCAGGCGAGGCGACGTGCGGTGCGACCGCCCCGCAGCGGACCCTGTGCTAATCTGCGCCGCAGTTTTCCAGCGTCGAATGCGCGGCCATGCCGTCTGGCGCGGCGTCTTTCAGAGGTCATCAATGCATATCCATATTCTCGGCATCTGCGGCACCTTCATGGGTTCGCTCGCGGTGCTGGCCAAGGAACTCGGCCATCGCGTCACCGGCTCCGATGCCAACGTCTATCCGCCGATGAGCACCCAGCTCGAGGCTCAGGGTATCGAGCTGATGCAGGGCTACGAGCCGGCGCATCTGGAACCGGCACCCGATCTGGTGGTGGTGGGCAACGCCATGTCGCGTGGCAACCCGGCAGTGGAATACGTGCTGAACAAGGGGCTGCCCTATGTCTCCGGCCCGCAATGGCTAGCCGATCACGTGCTGCAGGGTCGCTGGGTACTGGCGGCGGCCGGCACCCATGGCAAGACCACCACCAGCAGCATGCTGGCCTGGGTGCTGGAACATGCCGGCATGAGCCCGGGCTTTCTCATCGGTGGTGTGCCGCAGAACTTCGGCATCTCCGCACGGCTCGGCGGTACGCCGTTCTTCGTGGTGGAGGCCGACGAGTACGACAGCGCCTTCTTCGACAAGCGCAGCAAATTCGTCCACTACCGCCCGCGCACCGCGATCCTGAACAATCTGGAGTTCGATCACGCAGATATCTTCCCGGATCTCGCCGCCATCGAGCGGCAGTTCCATCATTTGGTGCGCACCGTGCCAGGCGAGGGGCTGATCATCCATCCCGAGTCGGAAACGGCGCTCAAACGCGTCATCGGCATGGGCTGCTGGACGCCGGTGCAGACCACTGGCGACGGCGGCCAGTGGCAGGCGAAGCTGCTCAGCGCCGACGGCTCGCGCTTCGAAGTGATCTTCGACGGCGAGGTGCAGGGCGTGGTGGAGTGGGAGCTGACCGGCCGGCACAACGTCAACAATGCGCTGGCGACGCTGGCGGCGGCACGGCATGTCGGCGTGCTGCCGAAGCAGGGCGCCGAGGCGCTGAGCGAATTCCGTAGCGTCAAGCGGCGCATGGAGAAGGTCGCCGAGGTCAATGGCGTGACCATCTATGACGATTTCGCCCATCACCCGACCGCCATCGCCACCACCCTCGACGGTCTGCGCAAGCGCGTCGGCGATACGCCGATCATCGCGGTGGTCGAGCCGCGTTCGAACTCGATGAAGCTCGGCGCGCACCGCGAGGGCCTGGCCGAGTCGGTGGCGCTGGCCGATCAGGCGATCTGGTACGCACCGGCCAACCTCGGCTGGGATCTCGCCGCGACCGTCGCCGGCTCGCCGGTGCCGACCACGGTCTGCGATTCGCTGGAGGCGATCATTGCCAAAGTGAAAGCCGATGCCGTGCCGGGCACTCAGGTGGTGGTGATGAGCAATGGCGGTTTCGGTGGGTTGCACGGCCAATTGGCCGCCGCACTGGCGTAGGGTGGAAATCGCCGCAGGCATTTCCACGCGAATGGCATCAGGAGCAAATTGAATGAGCGGACCGGAACGCATCACCTTGGCCATGACCGGCGCCTCCGGCGCGCAGTACGGTCTGCGCCTGCTCGATTGCCTGATCCAGGAAGACCGCGAGGTGCACTTCCTGATTTCCAAGGCCGCGCAACTGGTGATGGCCACCGAGACCGACGTGGTGCTGCCGGCCAAGCCGCAGGCCATGCAGGCCTTCCTCTCCGAGTACACCGGTGCCGCCGCCGGGCAGATCCGTGTGTTCGCCAAGGAGGATTGGATGGCACCGCCGGCGTCCGGCTCCGGCGCACCGACGGCGATGGTGGTGGTGCCCTGTTCCACCGGCACGCTGTCGGCAATCGCCACCGGCGCCTGCAACAACCTGATCGAACGCGCCGCCGACGTCACCCTCAAGGAGCGCCGCCAGCTGATTCTGGTGCCACGCGAGGCGCCCTATTCGAGCATTCATCTGGAAAACATGCTCAAGCTGTCGAATCTGGGCGCGGTGATCCTGCCGGCCTCGCCCGGCTTCTATCACCAGCCGCAAAGCATCGACGACCTGGTGGATTTCGTCGTCGCGCGCATCCTCAACCTGCTCAACATTCCCCAGGACATGCTGCCGCGCTGGGGCGAGCACCATATCGTCAGCGACGACTGAGATGATCGGTCGGGCGCTGCTGGTACTGACGACGCTGAGCGTGCTGGGTGGCTGCGCCACGGTGCGCACGCTGGACGCGGCCAAGCCCGGCGCGCCGATCATCTATTCCGGCACGCGTCTGGACTGGTACAGCCTCAACGGTGGCTGCTGCCCGCTGGATCGCTTCGGTGCCGTGGCACCCAAGCATGCCGCGCTCGATCTGCCGGCCAGCGCCTTGCTGGACACGCTGTTGCTGCCCTTCGCCGTCGCGGCGGAGCTGGGCGTCGGGCTCGGTGTACGCGGCGGGCTCTGATTGCCGGCAACCGCGGCATAACTGATCTGGGTCCAGGCAAGCTCGCGGCCGCACAGGCATAGTTGACGGGTCCGCGCCACAAGGAGAAACGGTGTGAAAGACCGCGCTCAGTTCCATTTCAACTACTGGATGATCGCCATCCTGGTGTTTCTCGGCCTCCAGTACCTGCTGTCGGCGCAGCAGGAGGTGGCGACCATCCCCTACAGCGAGTTTGAGCAGCACCTCAAGGAAGGGCGCATCGAAGAACTGGCCATCACGGACCGGCGCATCGAAGGCCGGCTCAAGGAGCCCCTGGCCGGCGGTCAGCGTCGTTTCATCACCAACCGCGTCGAGCCACAGCTGGCCGAGCATCTGCAGCAGTACCCGGTACGCTACACCGGCAAGGTGGAAAGCACGCTGGTGCGCGACCTGCTGTCGTGGATCATCCCGGCGGCGATGTTCTTCGGCATCTGGCTGTTCCTGCTCAAGCGCATCGGCAGCGGCCTGGGTGGCGGCGGCATGATGCAGATCGGCAAGAGCAAGGCGCGGGTCTACGTCGAGACCGACATGAAGGTGAGCTTCGCCGATGTTGCCGGCGTGGACGAGGCCAAGGACGAGCTCAAGGAAATCATCGAGTTCCTGCGCGACCCGCAAACCTACGGCCGCCTCGGCGGGCGCATGCCCAAGGGCGTGCTGTTGGTCGGCCCGCCGGGCACCGGCAAGACGCTGCTGGCGCGCGCCGTGGCGGGCGAGGCGAAGGTGCCATTCTTCTCCATTTCCGGTTCCGAGTTCGTCGAGCTGTTCGTCGGTGTCGGTGCGGCGCGGGTGCGCGATCTGTTCGAGCAGGCGCGGGCGCAGGCACCGGCGATCATCTTCATCGACGAACTGGACGCCCTCGGTCGCGCCCGCGGTGCCGGCCCCCTGTCCGGCGGGCATGACGAGAAGGAGCAGACGCTCAACCAGCTGCTGGTGGAGATGGACGGCTTCGACACCTCCAGCGGACTCGTCCTGCTGGCGGCCACCAACCGCCCCGAGATCCTCGACCCGGCGCTGCTGCGCGCCGGCCGTTTCGACCGCCAGGTGCTGGTGGACCGGCCGGACAAGGTCGGACGGGTGCAGATTCTCAACGTGCACCTGAAGAAGTCGCGGCTGGGCACCGATGTCGATCCCCAGGCCATCGCCGCGCTGACCCCGGGCTTCACCGGCGCCGACCTGGCCAACCTGGTCAACGAGGCGACGCTGCTGGCGACCCGGCGCAACGCCGAGGCGGTGGCGATGCAGGACTTCACCGCGGCCATCGAACGCATCATCGCCGGGCTGGAGAAGCGCAACCGCCTGCTCAACCCGCGCGAGCGCGAGATCGTCGCCTACCACGAGATGGGCCATGCGCTGGTGGCCATGGCGCTGCCGGGCGTCGATCCGGTGCACAAGGTGTCGATCATCCCGCGCGGCATGGGCGCGCTGGGCTACACCATCCAGCGGCCCACCGAGGATCGCTTCCTGATGACCCGCGAGGAGCTGGAAAACAAGATGGCCGTGCTGCTCGGCGGCCGCGCGGCGGAGTGGCTGGTGTTCGCCCATCTGTCCACCGGCGCGGCGGACGACCTGGCAAAGGTCACCGACATCGCCCGCGCCATGGTCACCCGTTACGGCATGTCCACGCGCCTCGGCCATCTGGCGCTGGAACGTGAGCCCAACGCCTTTCTCGGCAACGAAGCGTTGCTCGGCCTCAAACCGCAGCACGACTACGCCGAAAGCACCGCTACGGCCATTGACGAGGAAGTGCAGGAGCTGGTGCAGGCGGCTTTCCAGCGCAGCCTGTCGTTGCTCGAGGCACGGCGCGAGCTGCTCGAGCGCTGCGCCCGGCAGTTGCTGCAACAGGAAACGCTGGATGCCGAGGAGCTGCGCCAACTGAGCGCCGCCGCGCCCGATGCCGCGGCGCTCCCGGCGCCCTAGCCGGGTGTTTCAGGCCGGTGCGCGACCGGCGTGCTGGGCCAGGGCCCACTCCACATGCTCGCGCACCAGCTCCGACGGATCGTCGCGGCGTGCCTGAAGCGCTTCCAGCACCGGGATGCTCGACGGCGCATTGCCCAGGCCCACTGCGAGATTACGTAGCCAGCGTTCGTAGCCGGCGCGGCGTAGCGGCGAGCCCTCGGTGCGGCTGAGAAATTCCTCTTCCGTCCAGCGGAACAAGGTCGCCAGTTCAGCGTTGTCCAGGCTATGGCGCGGTTGAAAGTCGCCCTGCTCGGTGGGGCGTGCGAAGCGGTTCCAGGGGCAGACGATCTGGCAATCGTCGCAACCGAATACGCGGTTGCCGATCTTGTCGCGCAGCTCGACCGGGATCGGCCCCTTGAGCTCGATGGTGAGGTAGGAAATGCAGCGCCGCGCGTCCAGCAGCCGTTCGCCGACGAACGCCTCGGTGGGGCAGATGTCCAGGCAGGCGTGGCAGCTGCCGCAGTGATCGCGGGACACCGGCTCGTCCACCGGCAGCGCGATGTCGACGAACAGCTCGCCGAGAAAGAACCAGCTGCCGGCCTTGCGGTTGAGCAGCAGGGTGTTCTTGCCGATCCAGCCGAGCCCGGCCTGCTGGCCGGCGGCCTTCTCCAGCACCGGCGCGCTGTCGACGAAGGCGCGGAAACCGAACGGACCGACCACCTGCTGAATGCGCTCGGCCAGCTGCTGCAGGCGCTTGCGGATCAGCTTGTGGTAATCCCGGCCCAGGGCATAGCGCGACACATAGGCCTTCTCCGGGTCGGCCAGCTGCTGGCTCATGCGGGTGTCGCCCGGCAGGTAGTCCATGCGCAACGAGATGACCCGCAGCGTACCGGGCACCAGTTCGTCCGGCCGCGAGCGCTTGCTGCCGTGGGCGGCCATGTAGTCCATCTCGCCCTGATAGCCCGCCTGGAGCCAGGCCTCGAGGTGCGCCTCGTGCTCGCCAAGGTCGACGCCGGTGATCCCCACCTGCTGGAAGCCGAGCTCGCGGCCCCACTCCTTGATGGAGTCGGCGAGTACGACGGGATCGAGAGCGGAGCTGGACATCGGAGACTGCGGCGGGAAGTGAGCGGGTGCGTATAATTCTGCCAGACATTCCGCCGCGATGATCCCTGCACCGATGACCGATTCCCTGCCCGTCGCCCTGTACAACGCCACCCAGGTGCGCGAACTCGATGCGCGCCTGATTGCCGCCGGTACGTCCGGTTTCGAACTGATGCAGCGTGCCGCCCATGCCGCCTGGCGCGCGCTGCGCCGGCGCTGGCCCGATGCAGGTGCTGTCACCGTGCTCGCGGGGCGCGGCAACAACGCCGGCGATGGCTACCTGCTGGCGGCGCTGGCGCAGCGCGCTGGCTGGCAGGTGCGGGTGCTGGCGGTGGGCGATCCGCAAACGCTGCAGGGCGACGCGGCGCTGGCCTGCGCCGAAGCGCGTGATTGCGGAGTGCCCATCGAACCCTGGCGGGCGGAGGCGCCGCTGCAGGGCGTGCTGGTGGATGCGCTGCTCGGCACCGGTCTGACCGGCGCGGTGCGCGAGCCCTATGCGAGCGCGATCGCGGCGATCAACGCCAGCGGCCGTCCGGTGCTGGCAATCGACCTGCCCAGCGGGCTGTGCGCCAACACCGGTCAGGTGCTGGGGCAAACAGTGCGCGCCGATCTCAGCGTGACGTTCATTGGCCTCAAGCTCGGCCTGTTCACCGCCGACGGCCCGGATCGCGTCGGCGCGCTGGTGTTCGACGACCTGCAGGCCGACCCGGGAATCGTCGCGCAGGTGGCCAGTGAGGCCGTGCGCCTCGACCATGGCTCGCTGGCGCGGGTCGCACCTCGTTCGCCGACCGTGCACAAGGGCAGTTTCGGCCAGGTGCTGGTGATCGGCGGTGATCTGGGTACCGGCGGCGCCGCGCTGCTCAGCGCCGAGGCTGCGCTGCGCTGTGGGGCCGGCATGGTGACCCTGGCGACCCGCCCGGAGCACGTCAGCGCTTCGCTGGTGCGCCGGCCGGAGGTCATGTGCAATGGCGTCGAGTCCACCTACAGCCTGACGGCGCTGCTGGAACGTGCCGATGTGCTGGTGGTCGGTCCCGGCCTCGGCCAGGCGCCGTGGGGGCGTAGCCTGATTTCCGCGGCTGCGCAGCGCGAGCAGCCGCAGGTCTGGGATGCCGATGCGTTGAACCTGCTCGCTACCGGTGCCGTCGAATTGCCGTCCGGCTGCCTGATCACGCCGCATCCGGGCGAGGCAGCGAGACTGCTGAAGTGCTCGGTCGGCGAGGTGCAGGCCGATCGCCCGGCGGCGGCGCGGGCGCTGGCGCAGCGTTATGGGTGCGTCGCGTTGCTCAAGGGGGCCGGCACGCTGGTCGCGGCGCCGGATGGCCGGCTGGCCCTGTGCGATCGCGGCCATCCGGCGATGGCCAGTGCCGGGCTCGGCGACGTGCTGGCCGGAGTGCTCGGTGCCTTGCTGGCGCAGCAGCTGGCGCCGTTCGATGCGGCTTGCCTGGGCGCCTGGCTGCACGCCGGCGCCGGTGAGCGCCTTGGCCCGCTGGGTCGCGGCCTGGCCGCCAGCGATCTGATTCCGGTGATTCGTCAGTTGTTCGAGGAACAGTCGCCATGCCTGAAGTGAATCTGTATGCCGGGGACGAGGCGGCGATGCTCGCACTGGGCGCGCGCATTGCCCGGGTGACCGGCGGTCGGGGCGTCATCTATTTGCATGGCGACCTCGGCGCCGGCAAGACCACGCTGTCACGCGGCCTGATCCGTGGTTTCGGCCACCAGGGCAAGGTCAAGAGCCCGACCTTCACGCTGGTCGAGCCCTACGAACTGGGCGAGGTCCAGGTGTTCCATTTCGATCTGTATCGCCTGGTCGATCCCGAAGAGCTGGAGTTTCTCGGCATCCGCGATTATTTCGAGGGCAACGCGCTGTGCCTGATCGAGTGGCCGGAGCGCGGGGCCGGCATTTTGCCAAAGGCCGACATGGACATTACCATTACGCCGCATGAGGCCGGCCGAACGCTGCGCCTGTCGCCCCATACCGCGCGGGGCGAAGCCTGGTGTGTCGCCCTGACCGACGGAGAGCTATGAATAACATGGGTTTGGGGATGCGCATTCGCACCCTGGTTGTTGGCCTGGTGCTGTCGCTGATGGCGACGGACCTGTTTGCTGCCAGCGATGTGCAGAGCGTGCGTCTGTGGCGTGCGCCGGACAACACCCGCCTTGTGTTCGACCTGTCAGGGCCGGTCGAACACAAGATCTTCACCCTCACCGCACCCGACCGGCTGGTCATCGACGTCACTGGCGCGACGTTGAAAACCGAGCTCGACAAGCTCGCTCTGCAGAACACGCCGGTCGCGTCCCTGCGCGCCGGTCAGCACGATGCCAACACGCTGCGCGTGGTGGTCGACCTGCATGCACCCGTTTCGCCGAAGAGCTTCAGCCTGGCGCCCAACCAGCAGTATGGACACCGTCTGGTGGTCGATCTGTTCGACCAGGCCACCGCGGCCCGTGCCGCCACCCAGCCGCCGGCGACCGCCACGCCGTCCACCCCGGCTGCTCCGGTCTCGCCGACCCTGCCGGCGGTGAAGCTGCCGGCCACCTCGGGTGGCAAGCGTGACATCGTGATCGCCATCGACGCCGGCCACGGCGGCGAAGACCCGGGCGCCATCGGCCCCGGCAAGGTCTACGAGAAGCACGTGGTGTTGCAGATTTCCAAGGAGCTGCAACGCCAGATCAACGCCGAGAAAGGCTTCCGCGCCGAACTGGTGCGCACCGGCGACTACTTCATTCCGCTGCGCAAACGGACCGAGATCGCCCGCAAGAAGGGCGCCGACCTGTTCGTCTCGATCCATGCCGATGCCGCGCCGCGCTCGGCAGCGTACGGCGCCTCGGTGTTCGCCCTGTCGGACCGCGGCGCCACCTCGGAAACCGCCCGCTGGTTGGCCGACAGCGAAAACCGCTCCGACCTCATCGGTGGTGCCGGCAACGTCAGCCTTGGCGACAAGGATCAGATGCTCGCCGGCGTACTGCTGGATTTGTCGATGACCGCCTCGCTGTCGTCCAGTTTGAACGTCGGGCAGAAGGTGCTCAGCAACATGGGGCGCATCACGCCGCTGCACAAGCGGCGCGTCGAGCAGGCCGGCTTCATGGTGCTGAAGTCGCCGGACATCCCCTCGATCCTGGTCGAGACCGGCTTCATCTCCAATCCGTCGGAAGCCAAGAAACTCCAGACGTCCAGCCATCAACAGGCGCTGGCGCGCTCCATTCACAGTGGCGTACGGCAGTTCTTCCACGAGAATCCGCCGCCGGGGACCTACGTCGCCTGGCTGCGTGATTCCGGCAAGATCGCCGCCGGCCCGCGCGAGCATGTCGTGCGCTCGGGCGAAAGCCTGGCGCTGCTCGCCCAGCGTTATCAGGTCAGCCTGGCCTCGCTGCGCAGCGCCAACAACCTGAGCAACGATGTGATCAAGATCGGCCAGACGCTGAACATTCCCGCTACCACCCTGGCGTCCCAGCCATGACGCAAGCGCCACGCATCCAGCTGCTCAGCCCGCGGCTGGCGAACCAGATCGCCGCTGGCGAGGTGGTCGAGCGCCCTGCCTCGGTGATCAAGGAGCTGCTGGAGAACAGCCTGGACTCCGGCGCCGGTCGTATCGAGGTGGACGTCGAGCAGGGCGGGGTCAAGCTGTTGCGGGTTCGCGACGACGGCTGCGGTATACCGCCGGACGACCTTCCGCTGGCCCTGGCCCGCCATGCCACCAGCAAGATTCGCGATCTGGAAGATCTCGAGCGAGTCATGAGCCTGGGCTTTCGCGGCGAAGCGCTGGCCTCCATCAGCTCCGTCTCGCGTCTGACGCTGACCTCGCGTACCGCCGATGCCAGCGAGGCCTGGCAGGTGGAAACCGAGGGGCGCGAAATGGAAGCGCGAGTGCAGCCGGCGGCTCACCCGGTGGGTACTTCGGTGGAAGTGCGTGATCTGTTTTTCAACACGCCGGCACGGCGCAAGTTCCTGCGCACCGAGAAGACCGAATTCGACCATCTGCAGGAGGTCATCAAGCGC